>NZ_JOMG01000002.1:2744396-3076292 GCF_000711225.1 Pelobacter seleniigenes DSM 18267 | reverse complement strand
TGTGCAGCACTCGACAGCTGATTGGCCGAACCCGCGTTTTCCGCACTGTTGCGGACCTGACTGGTCATTTCATTCATCGATGCCGTGACCTCTTCCAGGGAAGCAGCTGACTCTGTCGCTCCCTGCGAGAGGGACTGACTGGCATCGGCGACCTGGCTCGACCCGGAGGCGATCTGTTCGCCGGCCACCTGGATGCCGCTGACCATTTCGCGCAGTCCGTTAACCATCAGTTTCAAGGCGTTGCCAAGCTGGTCCCTGGCCGAAGCAACCTTCACATCCTGAGTCAGGTCGCCTTCGGCAATGACTTCAGCCAAGCGGGCTTTCTCTTCCAGGTTGGCGGCCATGCGGTCGAGGGCGTTCCCCAGCCGACCGATTTCATCCTTACGGGCAAGGTTGAGGCGTTGCGAAAAATCGCCCAGGGCGATGTCGTCGGCCAGGGCAACGCCCTGTCTGATCGGTCGGCTCAGACTCCGGGTGATGACGAAACCGAGTAGAGCACCAATGACCATGGAACCGGCTACGACAATAATCTGCCAGAAGATGGCGCTGCTACTTGACTGTCGGCCGGTGATTTTGGCCAGGGTCATCTCGCCACCGGCAAGCTCTTCAATTTTGCTGAGAATTCCGGCGGCTTCTTCTCCTGCCAGGTCAAGGCGGCTCATAGTGGCTGCGGTCTCGGCGGTTGCGTGATCAACTGGCGGCGGGCCTGCATCAGGTTGGTTGCGGCCGCTTCAAGTTTGCGATGATGTTCTGCAACTCGACAACCATGGCTTTAACTTCGGGGCTGTCGGTTGGCAATGACTTTCACCCCGTCGATGTGCCACCGGTGGTGACGGCCGTTGCCATGGTATCGAATTCTGTCAGCAACGTTTGGTAGAATTGTTCCAATTGATCCAGTCCGCGAGATTATTGGTCTGGCGTATTCTTCGAGCAGAATCCTGGTTTGGCAATGACGTATTTCATTTCCATGGCCATATCGGCAACGGGAATCTCTTCCCGCAGGATCGCTTGTCCGGCAAGGTCGAGATTTTCCTCCTTGATGCGCGATTGACTTTTCCGTGATCTTGGATTCGACCTCTTCCGCCGCTGAGCCGATCAGCTTGACCATGTCTTCGACGTTGCCCATGGCCTCTGTTCGCTTGTTTTGATGGCCAGCAGGCGACGACCGTCTTCCATCAGTTCCTTGGCCGTTGTCTCATATTTGCATCATGGATTTCAGCGGCTTGCGGACCTGCTCCGCAAGCAATGGGTTATCGGTTTTTATAACCGCGACATCACCCATATGGCCGCCGTTGAGGATCGCCTCGACACCCTGATCAAAGTCCGGGCGGCTTGCAGGTAGGCCTTTTCGAGGGTAGCCAGCTTGCTTTCATCCATGGTGGCCATAACCGCAGTGCGGCATGGAATTCATCCATTGACGCCATTGCCTCCATCAGAGAGATTTTCATCTCCATTGATGCATCAACCACCGGGGCCTCTTCGTCGCTGATGACCGTCATGGAATGGCCGACGCTCTTTAACCCCGAATAGCCAACGATGCCTCCTGCCAGAATAAGGATCAGCATAATACCGAAACCGATGGTGAGCTTAAGGCCGATATTTAAGTCCTGCCATTTCATAAGCTTTCCCTCTCATTTTAATTAACGTTGATAGCCCTGATCTTGAGCACTCTAATTGAATCGGCATTGCTATATTAAATAGGAGGCTGGTTGGGTATTTTAATTATCTATAATATAAAAATCATTAATATTCAACGTTAAAGTTAGTTTTTGTTAATTTTTGGATGCTTTTCCCTTTCCCCCCAGTTTGATCTCCCTCGATTCTTGGCTTGATAATTATTTGCTCAATCATGGCTGAATCACCATCAGATCTGGGCTGAACGCAGGCGCTTACCCGGATGTGCAGAAGCTCGTCAGGCACTATGTGGTTTTTTCGGGAAGGAGAGATATGTATTTTTTTCTTGCATTTGATATTACTAATGTGTAGTTTTTGGTGAGTGCTCGCCAATGGAATTTTCTTCTTTCCCTGCTTCTGGAATTTCGGCAACTAACTATAATTATTATGAAATAATTATAGGACAGCATGACCCTGCTATATGAAAATGAAAACATGGAGATTTTTTAATGGAGTTTGCGCCTGAGATCAGCAGGTTTGCAAGCTGATATTAAAAATTTTAGCTTGCGGTTTTGAAGCTGTTTTTATTTCACGCCAAATGGATCGCTTTAGGGGGGAATAACCTGGCATGCTGAATATTCATTCAGAAGGAAATGGCGGATCGGCTGATCCTCTTTCTTCCATAATTCACTCTTTAACCGAACTCGTCCATCGCGCCGAAGATGATTTCCTGGCGCTGGGTGGACATCTGCAACAGGTCCAACTCCAGTCCGCCCGTCAGCGGCAACAGATTGCCGAATCCCTGACCCTATTTGAGAACCAGGAAAATAGTGGCGCATTGCAACGAGTGTCCACTTTTGTTGCCGACTGCCGCCGAAGTACCCGTTCTGCTCAGGAGAGCGCGGTTGCTCAACGCGATAATTTGCCAAGATGATGAGCCTGGTCGAGCGTATTGCAGGGCAGGGTGATTCCCTTGACCGAGTCGGCTTGTTTCTGCATGTCATTGGTGTCAATGCCGGTATCGAGTGCGCGAGAAGTCAGCGCATGGAAGCGATGTTCAGGGTGGTATCAAAAGACACCATGGCTCTGGCAGCACAGATTCGTCAGTCGACAGCGACCTTAGTTGATAATGCCACGAGCGCTGGGGTGGAACAGAAACAGACCTTGGCCAAAGTGCAGAATAATATCGAGTCTCTTAACGAACTGGGCAGCGTTCTGAAGAAACCACTCTGACCGCGTTGCGAAGGCCGTGAAATCATTGACAAGCTCTGCTCATGGCAAATCAAGCGGAGCAAGCAGCAGCAAATATTACTGCCAGGTTAACAATGTGATTATCGGCGTTACAGTTTCATGGAACACCTCAGACAGCGGGTTGATCATATCGCTTGGTCATTCAGAGCTCGCACGGTTCCAGAGTGGTTTCTTCAGAACGCTGCCCCAGTTCGTTAAGAGACTCGATATTATTCTGCACTTTGGCCAAGGTCTGTTTCTGTTCCACCCCAGCCTCGTGGCATTATCAACTAAGGTCGCTGTCGACTGACGAATCTGTGCTGCCAGAGCCATGGTGTCTTTTGATACCACCCTGAACATCGCTTCCATGCGCTGACTTCTCGCGCACTCGATACCGGCATTGACACCAATGACATGCAGAAACAAGCCGACTCGGTCAAGGGAATCACCCTGCCCTGCAATACGCTCGACCAGGCTCATCATCTTGGCAAAATTATCGCGTTGAGCAACCGCGCTCTCCTGAGCAGAACGGGTACTTCGGCGGCAGTCGGCAACAAAAGTGGACACTCGTTGCAATGCGCCACTATTTTCCTGGTTCTCAAATAGGGTCAGGGATTCGGCAATCTGTTGCCGCTGACGGGCGGACTGGAGTTGGACCTGTTGCAGATGTCCACCCAGCGCCAGGAAATCATCTTCGGCGCGATGGACGAGTTCGGTTAAAGAGTGAATTATGGAAGAAAGAGGATCAGCCGATCCGCCATTTCCTTCTGAATGAATATTCAGCATGCCAGGTTATTCCCCCCTAAAGCGATCCATTTGGCGTGAAATAAAAACAGCTTCAAAACCGCAAGCTAAAATTTTTAATATCAGCTTGCAAACCTGCTGATCTCAGGCGCAAACTCCATTAAAAAATCTCCATGTTTTCATTTTCATATAGCAGGGTCATGCTGTCCTATAATTATTTCATAATAATTATAGTTAGTTGCCGAAATTCCAGAAGCAGGGAAAGAAGAAAATTCCATTGGCGAGCACTCACCAAAAACTACACATTAGTAATATCAAATGCAAGAAAAAAATACATATCTCTCCTTCCCGAAAAAACCACATAGTGCCTGACGAGCTTCTGCACATCCGGGTAAGCGCCTGCGTTCAGCCCAGATCTGATGGTGATTCAGCCATGATTGAGCAAATAATTATCAAGCCAAGAATCGAGGGAGATCAAACTGGGGGGAAAGGGAAAAGCATCCAAAAAATTAACAAAAACTAACTTTAACGTTGAATATTAATGATTTTTATATTATAGATAATTAAAATACCCAACCAGCCTCCTATTTAATATAGCAATGCCGATTCAATTAGAGTGCTCAAGATCAGGGCTATCAACGTTAATTAAAATGAGAGGGAAAGCTTATGAAATGGCAGGACTTAAATATCGGCTTAAGCTCACCATCGGTTTCGGTATTATGCTGATCCTTATTCTGGCAGGAGCATCGTTGGCTATTCGGGGTTAAAGAGCGTCGGCCATTCCATGACGGTCATCAGCGACGAAGAGGCCCCGGTGGTTGATGCATCAATGGAGATGAAAATCTCTCTGATGGAGGCAATGGCGTCAATGGATGAATTCCATGCCGCCACTGCGGTTATGGCCACCATGGATGAAAGCAAGCTGGCTACCCTCGAAAAGGCCTACCTGCAAGCCGCCCGGACCTTTGATCAGGGTGTCGAGGCGATCCTCAACGGCGGCCATATGGGTGATGTCGCGGTTATAAAAACCGATAACCCATTGCTTGCGGAGCAGGTCCGCAAAGCCGCTGAAATCCATGATGCAAAATATGAGACAACGGCCAAGGAACTGATGGAAGACGGTCGTCGCCTGCTGGCCATCAAAACAAGCGAAACAGAGGCCATGGGCAACGTCGAAGACATGGTCAAGCTGATCGGCTCAGCGGCGGAAGAGGTCGAATCCAAGATCACGGAAAAAGTCAATCGCCGCATCAAGGAGGAAAAATCTCGACCTTGCCGGACAAGCGATCCTGCGGGAAGAGATTCCCGTTGCCGATATGGCCATGGAAATGAAATACGTCATTGCCAAAACCAGGATTCTGCTCGAAGAATACGCCCAGACCAATAATCTCGCGGAACTGGATCAATTGGAACAATTCTACCAAACGTTGCTGACAGAATTCGATACCATGGCAACGGCCGTCACCACCGGTGGCACAATCGACGGGGTGAAAGTCATTGCCACCGACAGCCCCGAAGTTAAAGCCATGGTTGTCGAGTTGCAGAACAATCATCGCAAACTTGAAGCGGCCGCAACCAACCTGATGCAGGCCCGCCGCCAGTTGATCACGCAAACCGCCGAGACCGCAGCCACTATGAGCCGCCTTGACCTGGCAGGAGAAGAAGCCGCCGGAATTCTCAGCAAAATTGAAGAGCTTGCCGGTGGCGAGATGACCCTGGCCAAAATCACCGGCCGACAGTCAAGTAGCAGCGCCATCTTCTGGCAGATTATTGTCGTAGCCGGTTCCATGGTCATTGGTGCTCTACTCGGTTTCGTCATCACCCGGAGTCTGAGCCGACCGATCAGACAGGGCGTTGCCCTGGCCGACGACATCGCCCTGGGCGATTTTTCGCAACGCCTCAACCTTGCCCGTAAGGATGAAATCGGTCGGCTGGGGAACGCCCTCGACCGCATGGCCGCCAACCTGGAAGAGAAAGCCCGCTTGGCTGAAGTCATTGCCGAAGGCGACCTGACTCAGGATGTGAAGGTTGCTTCGGCCAGGGACCAGCTTGGCAACGCCTTGAAACTGATGGTTAACGGACTGCGCGAAATGGTCAGCGGCATCCAGGTGGCCGGCGAACAGATCGCCTCCGGGTCGAGCCAGGTCGCCGATGCCAGTCAGTCCCTCTCGCAGGGAGCGACAGAGTCAGCTGCTTCCCTGGAAGAGGTCACGGCATCGATGAATGAAATGACCAGTCAGGTCCGCAACAGTGCGGAAAACGCGGGTTCGGCCAATCAGCTGTCGAGTGCTGCACAGCAGGCTGCCGAAAAAGGCAATCAGCAGATGGTGGAGATGCTCGCGGCCATGGAAGAGATCGAACGGTCCGGCCAGGACATCAGCAAAATCATCAAGGTGATCGAAGAAATTGCCTTCCAGACCAATTTGCTGGCCCTGAACGCGGCTGTCGAGGCAGCCCGTGCCGGTCAGCATGGCAAGGGGTTTGCCGTAGTCGCCGAAGAAGTGCGCAATCTGGCGGCACGTAGCGCCAAAGCGGCCGAGGAACAACCGCACTCATCAAGGGCTCCGTGTCGCTGACCGGCCAGGGCACCCTGATCGCCAGACAAACCGCGGAGGCGCTGAAAGAGATCATGAATGGAACGACCGAGGTCTCCGTTCTGCTCGAGGAGATCGCGGCCGCCGCCAATGAACAGGCCCAGGGATCAATGAAGTAACCACCGGACTGACCCAGATCGATCAGGTCACCCAGCAGAATACGGCCAGTGCCGAAGAAAGCGCCGCTGCCGCCGAACAGCTATCCGGGCAGGCGGCCCAGCTGCGGGAGATGTTGCAACGCTTCTCCCTTCGGAACACCGGCCCAACCCTCGATTATCAGCCCGGCTAATCGTACCGTTTTAAAATTGCCCAATTGCAGACGCCCGCAGCTCAGCATTTCGTTGCGGGCGTTTGTAGTCCCCGCCCAGGACTGGGCAAGCCGGCAAGCACGCCATTTGTAGCGAACAAAGAACCTTCTCGCGAGCCGCCTTGAAAGCGGCCTCTCTCTCAACCATTAGTTTATTTTAAATTTTTATTGATTTCTCATCCTAATTGCAACAATATACTGTAAAAATTAGAAGAATCAAAAAAGCGACTGCTGCCTGGGATGTCTTTCAGGAAGCCCCAAATGCCAAAGACTTATTCACTCCTCCAGATTATTACCAATATCGGTAGGAAGGATGGGACATGACTTCTCGACGACTGAGACTGCTCTGGATTGCGGGATTTTTCCTGTGGAGTCTGTTGATCGTCCTTTTGGGCTGGCAGGATCGTCAATCGGAGCTGTTGACGGTCAACAACCTGGCCAAAGCCGAAGCCAAAGGCAGTTACAACAAGGACCTCGTTTACCGACGTTGGGTCGCCAAACAGGGTGGCGTTTATGTCAAAACATCCGACTACACCCCAGCCAACCCCTATCTTTCCCATCTTCCCGACCGAGATCTGGCCCTGGCCGACGGGACGGTTCTGACCCTGGTCAACCCTGCCTATATGACCCGCCAAGTCTATGATTTAGCCGAGGTGCAGTTCGGCGCCAAAGGCCATATCACCAGCCTCAAACCACTGCGCCCGGGGAACGCTCCGGATCCGTGGGAGGAGCAGGCCCTGCACCGCTTTCATCAGGGGGAACACGAAGTCAGCACGGTCACGACCATCCGCAACCAGCAATACCTGCGCCTGATGTATCCGATGATCACCGAGGACAGCTGTCTGAAATGCCATGCTCGACAGGGTTATCAGCCTGGAGATATTCGCGGCGGGATCAGTGTCAGCATTCCCATGCAGCCCTACCAGCAGGCTTATGCCAAGATGAGCGGAACCCATCTGACCGGCCGCATCATTATCTGGCTGGCGGGATCCTTACTGCTGTTATTCTCCTACCTGTTTCTGAAAAAGCGCTTTGACCTCGAACTGATGGCCCGCCAGCGGGCCGAAACATCCGAGCATAAATACCGCATGCTGTTCGACCAGGCCACTATCGGTTTCGCCCTGGTCGATGCCGCCAGCAAAGAGATCCTTGAATGCAACCAGGCGCTGGCCGAGATGACCGGATGGACCCCGGAGGAGCTCAGAGGCCGGCCGCAAAGTATACTTCATCATGCCCGACCGGATTCATCACCGCAGGCCAACAGCCGACTCAAGGAACAGAGCGATCGCTCCGCGACCCTGCGTGAGGATACTTTTGTCACCCGTCACGGAAAGACCTTCCCGGTCTGGCTGAAAGCCCACAGATTTGCCCTGGAAGGACGCGAGATCATCTTTGGGGCCATTCAGGATATCTCGCAGCAGAAGCAAAACGAAGACATTCTGCGCGAAAAAGAGGCTAAATACCGCGCCCTCCTCAACAATCAGAACGATGCGGTCTTCCTGCACCGCTACCGGAACGAAGGATTCAACCATTTTGTCGAAGTCAACGACATGGCCCTGAAACGCTACGGCTATACCAGGGAAGAACTGCTCAAGCTTTCCCCGCAGGATATTTCAGCGGCCGAAGAGGCCCGCAAATACGGAGCCGCGCAAATCAGACGCCACCTGCTTGAACACAAGCAGATGATCTTTGAAACGATTCACGTCAAAAAATCGGGTGAGTCCTTCCCGGTTGAAATCAATACCTCGGTGGTCGATTTGAATGGCGAAAAATTCCTGCTGGCGACGGCCCGCGATATTTCAGAACGTAAGCAGGCCGAACAGACCAACCGACAGTTGGAAAGTCAGCTGCAGCAGAAATATAAGATGGAAGCCATCGGCCTGCTGGCCGGAGGCATGGCCCATAACTTCAACAACAATCTGGCCATTATTCTCGGCAACCTGCAACTGGCCACAGCCAAGCTCGGCAATCATCCCAACGTGCTGCAATACCTGGAAAACGCCCGCACCGGAGTTCATCGCGCCCGGGAACTGGTCCGCCAGATTGCCACCTACAGCCGCCAGGATCCCCAACAAAAAAGACCCGTACAACCGGCGGCGATCATCCAGGAAACACTCAGTCTGCTGCAATCAACCATGCCGTCTACCGTTAATTTCAACTTCTCCCTGACCGAGCAGAATCCCCCCCTGACGATTCTCGCCGATCCGACCCGGATTCAGGAAGCCCTGATCAATCTCTGCACCAATGCGGTCCATGCCATGAATGAACACGGCGACCTGCAACTGTCCCTGCGCAGCGCGGAACTGAAGCTCCAGGACCTGCCGCTCAAGTCAAACCTGACTCCGGGCAGATATGCCTGCGTGGCGGTCTCTGATAATGGCTGCGGAATGACGGCCGAGACCATTGAACGGATATTCGACCCGTTTTTTACGACCAAGGGGGTCGATGAAGGGACCGGCATGGGGTTGTCCACGGTCAAAGGGATTGTTGAACAGCACGACGGGTTGATCCGGGTCGAGAGTGAGCCCGGAAAGGGCTCGACTTTTTCGCTCTTCTTTCCCGCCACCAATGATTCCTGCGAAACCCAACCGGACCAAGAAGCCATGCCGGTGATGCGCGGCCAGGAAGCCATCCTCATCGTTGAAGATGATCAGATGCTGGCCGAACTCAATCGCACAATTTTTGAGGATAAAGGCTATGCAGTCACGGTGGAGATCGACAGTCTCCAGGCCCTGGAAAGGATCAGACAGAACCCCCGGCAGTTTGACCTGATCTTGAGCGATCAGAGTATGCCGGGACTAACCGGGCTCGAATTGACCCGGGAAGCCCATAAAATAAACCCGCAGCTGCCGGTGGTCATCTGCAGCGGCTACAGCTCCGGAATTCCTCCGGAAGCCGCCCGCGAACTCAATATTGCCGCGTTCTGTGCCAAACCGCTGGAAGTTTCGGAGCTGCTGAATGTAATCAGACAGGTTCTGGATTCCAGGGATCAGGCGGGCTAACAGCCGCAGGAGTGGCGAACCAAGAGCCGGCTTGACAATACCACCTGGCGGGTCGGCCGGGTCGGGTCAAGAATGCGTTTGAACAACATCTCTCCGGCCGTCTGGCCGATGGCGTAGGTCGGTTGTTCAATCACCGTGATGGCCGGGCGGGTCATGGCCGTCCATGGCGACTCGTCAAAAGTCGCAAAGGCCAGTTGCTCGGGAACGGCGATTTCTTTATCGCGAATGGCCCGAAACGCTCCCCCGGCCAACAAACCGCTACTGGTGAGAATGGCATCGGGCGGATCACTGCGTTCAAGAAGCCGGCTGACCGCGGCATGCCCGTCCGCTTCCCTGGCCGGCAGATCAATGATCAACTCCTCCTCCGGGACGATCCCGGCATCCGCAAAAGCCAGATTGAAGCCGCGCCGGCGATCCCGGCCGGTGACACTGTGGACACCGAACAAACCGGCGATCCGGCGATACCCATGCTGGAGCATATGACTGGTCAATTGCTGGGCGGCGGTCACATTATCAATCACGACGCTGTCCACGGCCGCGCCGGTTATTTTCCGGTCGATGATCACCATGGGGCAGACATCAGCCAGCTGCTGGGGAAAATGATCCGCTAACTGGCCAGTGGGGGCAAGAATGATTCCAGCCGCGTTTTCATTCTGCATCAGTTCGAGATAATTGCGCTCTTTCTCCGGATTTTCATCCGTATTGCACAAAATGACGCTGAAATTGTTGTCCTGAGCGACATCCTCGACCGCCCGGCAGAGGGACGCGAAAAACGGGTTCTGAATATCAGCGACGATCAGCCCGATCGAACTGGATTTTTTCGAACGCAGGCTGCGGGCCGCCCGGTTCGGGGAATAATTCATTTCCTTAATGACGTCCAGCACCTTTTCCTGGACCTCCGGGCGCACATGTTGTTTGCCACTCAAAACCCTGGAAACCGTTGCCGTCGAAACACCGGCTGCTGCCGCGATATCTTTGATTCTCATCTCACTCTCCCATAAGCTTTCCCCTATGTAACCGAAGGAACTGATAATTTCAACCCATCATCGCAGCAGCTCCCGGTGGCGGAAGGCGTTGTCACCCCAATTCTCTCATGCTGCTAAGGTTCGGTGACCACGGCTGGCCATATAGATTGGCATAGAAGGCTTGGTCAGGGGTTGCCATTTCACTATAAAAGTAACCGATATCAAGCAATAATCTGTTATTTATCAGCTATAATTTAGTGGAACGATATTTTGTTTGACACAGAAAATGTAATCGATTACATTTTCTGTGTCAAACCCTTTCAGGAGGAAGCTCTTATGAAACTTGACCGGCAAACCATTGTCCTTGGCGCCAGGATCGTCGATAAGCGCGCCGCGATCGAAGCCGTTGGCAAAATTCTGGTTGAAAACGGCTTCATCCAACCGGGCTATATCAACAGCATGCAAAAACGGGAAGAGGTGGCAAACACCTTTCTCGGTAACGGCATTGCAATTCCCCATGGCTTGCCGGAAGATCGTGAACTGATTAACCGGACCGGTATCGCGGTATTACAAATTCCGTCCGGAGTGACCTGGAACCCGGGCGAAACAGCCTCCCTGGTGATAGGTATTGCGGCCAAATCAGATGAACACATCGGCATCCTCACCAACCTGACCCGGATTCTGGATGATCCGCAAACAACCGCCCGTCTGGCCCAGACCACCGATCCGGCAAGCATTATCGACGTGCTGTCCGGCCCGGCCGCCAGCGACCAGCCAACCGTGCCGGAAATCAACCTGGAAGGTTTTTCCTCGGTTGTCGTTCAAGTCAGCGGCGAACATGGTCTGCATGCCCGCCCGGCGACGGCTTTTGTCGAGACGGCAAAACAGTTCGCGGCCGACATCATCGTGGTCCACGGTGACCGCTCCGGGAACGGAAAAAGCCTGGTGGACCTGCTCAAACTGGGCGTCTCCAGTGGACACAGCATCCAGATCCATGCCCGCGGGGAAGACGCAGCCGCCGCGCTGGCGGCACTTCAGGCAGCGGTTGCAGCTGGGCTCGGTGAAGAGCATGAGCCTTCCACTCCGGACGCGGCGCTCAATCATGGCTGGCAGCCGCAAAATGTCGCCGCAACCATCCCCGGGATCAAGGCATCGCCGGGGTTGGCCATCGGCCCGGTCCGCCAGTATGTTCATGAACGTATCGTTGTCGATAAGAACAGCAATGACCCCGAGGCGGAAAAGAAACGACTCCGCCAGGCGGTCGCCGCCGCCAAAGAAAACCTCCAACAACTGTATGACGAAGTACGCGCCAAAACCGGCGCGGCCAAAGCGGCGATTTTCAAGGCCCATCTGGCGTTTCTGGACGACCCTGAACTGCAGCTCGAAGTCCGTGACCGGATTGATGCCGGCAGGAGTGCCGGTTCAGCCTGGCAACAGGCGATTGATGAACGCATCAGGGATCTTGAACAACATGAGGATCCGGTGCTGGCCGGCCGGGCCATGGACCTGCAGGATGTCGGCAGGCGGGTCTTGAAACATATCGCCGGAGTCATTCAGGAACAGCCATTTATTCCGACCGAGCCGGTGATTCTGGTCGCCGAAGACCTGACCCCGTCGGATACCGCAGCGCTTGATCCCGCACTCATTCTGGGATTGTGTACAGCCGGCGGCGGTCCCACCTCTCATTCCGCGATCATCGCCCGTTCCCTCGGCATTCCGGCAATGGTTTCCGCAGGTCCTGCCGTGCTCAAAATCAGCGACCAGACCCTGGCCATCCTTGATGGCGACAGCGGTACCCTCTACCTGGAGCCGAGTGAAGAGGACCGCAACACCGCCGCTCAGGCCAGACAAGAACTCGATTCGCTGCGGGACGAGGAATTCCGCCGCCGCTTTGAGCCGGCCCTGACCCTGGATGGTCAGCGCATTGAAGTCGTCGCCAACATCGGCACCGCCGCAGAAGCTGAGCAGGCCGTCAAAGCCGGCGGCGAAGGAGTCGGCCTGCTACGCACCGAATTTATGTTTCTGGGGCGGGACGCACCGCCCGATGAAGAAGAACAGTTCAAAAATTATACGGCCATGCTGGCCAGCCTCAACGGTCTGCCGATGATTGTCCGAACCCTCGATATCGGCGGCGACAAGGAAGTCCCCTATCTTGACCTGCCGGCCGAGGACAATCCGTTTTTGGGAGAACGCGGCATTCGCCTCTGCCTGAAGCGCCCCGACCTGTTTTCAGCCCAGCTCAGGGCGATTTATCGAGCCTCCCTGCACGGCCCCTTAAAGATCATGTTGCCGATGGTCTCCACCCTTGAAGAATTGGCGGCAGCCAAACAGCTGGCCGAGCAAGCCCGGCTGGCAGTGGGTGCCGAACCGGTCGAGATCGGCATTATGGTCGAGGTCCCTTCCGTCGCGGTCATGGCCGATGCTTTTGCCACGCAGGTCGATTTTTTCTCGGTCGGCACCAACGACCTGACCCAGTACGTGCTGGCGATGGATCGCCTCCATCCGACCCTGGCCGCCAAGGCTGACAGCCTGCACCCGGCGGTATTGAGAATGATCGATATGGTCGTCAAAGCAGCGGATCAGGCCGGGATCTGGGTCGGCGTCTGCGGCGGCCTGGCCGGAGAGCCGCTGGGAGCGGTCATCCTTGCCGGACTGGGGGTTCGGGAACTGAGCATGGTGGTTCCCAGCATTGCCGCCATCAAGGCCCGGCTGCGCAATATCACCCTGGAAGACGCCCGCGCCCTGGCCCGCCAGGCCCTCGCCTGCCCCGATCTTGAACAGGTCCGCAAACTGCAGCTCCCCACAGGAGAACAGCGATGAATGCCCAAGCGACCACCCTGGTCACCGTCACTTTGAATCCGGCCATCGACCTGTCCTGCACTGTTGCCGACTTTACTCCCGGACAGGTCAACCGCGTTAGCGCGTCGCAATCGGATGCCGGGGGAAAAGGGGTCAACATCGCCAGGCTACTGCGCCAGTTTGCGCTGCCGGTCACCGCGACCGGTTTCCTCGGCCAGGCGAATCCGCATCTGTTCCAAAAATTGTTTAGCGAAAGCGGGATCAACGATGCCTTTGTCCGCGTGCCGGGGGAGACCCGCACCGGGATCAAGATCCTTGATCCGCTCAGCCAGGAGACCACGGACATCAATTTCCCCGGTTTTTCACCGACAGCAGACCATCTGCAAGAACTGCACAACGTCCTGGAACGACTGGCGGCAACAGCGGCGACGGTCATTATCGCCGGCAGTGTTCCGGGAGCCATGGAGCCGGCGACAATCGCGCAGCTGGTCCAAACGGTCAAAGCACAAGGAGTGCCGGTCTATGTCGACACCAGCGGCCCGGCCCTGCAGCAGGCCATCGGCGCAGGACCGACCCTGATCAAACCCAATCAGGAAGAATTGTCAGCCTTCCTCGGTCGCCCCTTGACCACGCAGCGAGAGATCGTTGCAGAAGCGCGCCGCCTGATCGAGCAGGGAATCACCACGATTGTGGTCTCCCTCGGGGCGGCGGGGGCGTTGTTCGTGCAGCGCGACCA
The DNA here is from genome assembly GCF_000711225.1 of Pelobacter seleniigenes DSM 18267. NCBI lineage: Bacteria > Pseudomonadati > Thermodesulfobacteriota > Desulfuromonadia > Desulfuromonadales > Desulfuromonadaceae > Pelobacter > Pelobacter seleniigenes. The sequence continues at coordinate 3,062,301 of NZ_JOMG01000002.1, read as the reverse complement.
GGCCTATATGGCTGTCCCGCCCCGGGTCAAGGTGATCAGTACCGTCGGCGCCGGCGATGCCATGGTCGGCAGTTTGGCCGCAGGCTTCCGCCAGGGACTGTCGCTGCATGACTGCGCTCGCCTGGCCACTGCGGTCTCTGCTGCGGTGGTCACGCAAGCCGGACCGGGTCTGGCATCCTTGGCCGCGGCGAAAGCTATCGAAGATCAGGTCGAAATCCATCGGTTAACTTTCTAAAGGGAGGAGAAAATGGGGAGAATAGTTGCGGTAACGGCATGCCCGACCGGAGTTGCCCATACCATCATGGCCGCCGAGGCCCTGAAAAAGGTCGGTGCCGCCATGGGGCACCAGATCGAGGTTGAAACCCAGGGCGCCGAGGGCGCAAAGGATATTCTGACTGCGGAGGCCATCAACGCCGCAGAGGTGGTCATCATTGCCGCGGATATCCATGTGGAGCAAAGCCGGTTTGCGGGAAAACCCCTCTTCACCATCAGCACCAGCAAGGCGATTCGCGACACCAGAGAAGTCATCGAAGCTGCAGCGGCCCTGGCCGGGGGCGCAGTCGTCCCGCCTGCCCCGCCAGCCGGCAGGGAAGCGGCCACCAAACCGGAACAAAGAGCCGCCGGCAAATATATCATCGGGGTCACCTCCTGCCCGACCGGAATCGCCCACACCTTCATGGCGGCGGAAGCCCTCAAAAAAGCGGCCGAAGAACTTGGTTATGAAGTCAAAATCGAAACCCAGGGGTCGGTTGGCGCAAAAAACGTCCTCAGCGCAGCCGATATCGAGCGCGCCGATGCGGTGATCATCGCCGCCGACGCATTTGTCGATAAAAGCCGGTTTGCCGCCAAACCGCTCTATGAGACCTCCACCAAGGAAGCCCTCCACCACGGCCGCCAGGTGATTGAAGCCGGGCTGGCCGCGCAACCGGAGGCAAGCTCCAGTCTCTCCGGCCAGGTCGAGGAGTTGAAGAAAGAACGCTCGGCCGCACGCAGCGGTCCGTACCGCCACCTGATGACCGGGGTTTCCTATATGCTGCCGGTGGTCGTGGCCGGCGGGCTGTTGATCGCCCTGGCTTTCGCCTTTGGCGGGATATATGCCGGCGATCAGAAAGGGACGCTGGGCTGGGCCCTGATGCAGATCGGCGGCGCTACCGCTTTCGCCCTGTTTGTTCCGGTGCTGGCCGGGTTTATCGCTTATTCCATCGCCGAACGGCCGGGGATCACTCCGGGCCTGGTCGGCGGGATGCTCGCCAGCACTGTCGGAGCCGGGTTCCTGGGCGGAATCCTGGCCGGTTTTCTGGCCGGCTACCTGACCCGCTATCTCAATAATGCAATCAAACTGCCGCAAAACCTGCAGGGTCTCAAACCGGTCCTGATCCTGCCGTTTTTGTCAACGTTGCTGGTCGGCCTGTTGATGATCTATGTCATCGGCCCGCCGGTAAAGATCGCCCTGACCGCGTTGACGGACTGGCTGCAGGCCATGCAATCAACCAGCGCCCTGGTGCTGGGCCTGATCCTCGGCGGGATGATGGCTTTTGACATGGGCGGACCGGTCAACAAAGCGGCCTATACCTTTTCCGTGGGGCTGCTCTCCAGTCAGATTTACGGGCCGATGGCCGCCACCATGGCGGCAGGGATGACCCCGCCCCTGGGTCTGGCGCTGGCCGCCACGCTGTTCAAAAGCCGCTTTACTTTGGAAGAGCAAGAAGCCAGTAAAGCCGCTTTTGTTCTCGGCATCTCCTTCATCACCGAAGGGGCCATCCCCTTTGCCGCGCGCGATCCGCTGCGGGTGATCCCCAGTATCATGGCCGGTTCTGCGGTGACCGGGGCACTGTCCATGCTGTTCGGGTCAACCCTGATGGTCCCGCACGGAGGGATTTTTGTCCTGCTGATTCCCAATGCGGTCACCCACCTGCTGCTGTATGCCGCGTCCATTGTCATCGGCACTCTGGTCACAACAGCAGCGCTATACCTGGTCAAACGACCCCTGACCACAGCGCAAACACCGGCCGTCGCGATCCAGGTCGCCGAATAAAACGACTCGGCAGGGCAACGCCAGGTGGAATCCACACCAGCGCCTGACGTTGCCCTGCCCCCGGTGGAGAAAAAGCTCGCTTAAAAGGCATTGCCCGAGCTATGCTGCCGCAGGTAAAATTCTGCCCGGCGGCTGCCCGTAACGTTGCACGCGTTTCCGGGTCGGCAGGTTTATGTCGGTCATTTCCAGCCGCCAGAGCGCTTCTTGTACCCGACCGGACACCATGATATTTCAACGCCGTTTTCTCCCCGCTATTTTTGCCATCGCCGTACCGATGGTGCTCTCCAATGTGACCATTCCCCTGCTCGGTCTGGTTGATACCGCCGTGGTCGGCCATTTGCCGGACAGCGTCTATCTGGCCGGGGTGGCCCTGGGTTCATCAATCATCACCTTTCTGTTCTGGATCGTCGGTTTTCTGCGCATGTCGACAACCGGTTCAGTTGCCCAGGCCCTGGGCCGCGACAATGATCGGGAAGCAATCCAGGTCTGGCGCCACTCGGTGCTGCTCGGTCTGTTCCTGTCCGTACTGCTGATTCTGCTGCAACAGCCGATCTGGCAGACCGCAATGGCGCTAGCCGATCCGGAACCAGCCGTCGCCGCCCAGGCCCAAAGTTACTTTCAGATCCGTATCTGGGGAGCGCCAGCGGCCTTGATCAACCTGGCGACCCTGGGCTGCCTGCTCGGGATGCGCAGGGCCAAAGCGCCGATGATCCTGTTGATCCTGACCAACCTGATCAATATCGTTTTCGACCTGTTCTTTGTCCTTGGCCTTGGTTGGAATGTTGCCGGGGTTGCCGCCGCCTCATTGCTGGCCGATTGTTGTGGAACCATGGGCGGCCTGTGGATCCTCGCGCGCCTGTGGCGGGAACGGGGCATACTGCTGTTTGAACATAAAACCCTGCGAAAAAGCATTGAAGCGCGAAGTTTCAGAGCCCTGCTGGGGTTGAACCTGGACATATTCCTGCGCACCCTGGCTCTGCAAATCTGCTTTACCTTTATGACTTTTCAGGGTGCGCGGTTAGGGAACGAAATTCTGGCGGCCAACATGGTACTGCTTAATTTCCTGCTGCTGGTGTCCTTTGCTCTTGACGGCTTTGCCTATGCCATCGAAGCCCTCGCCGGGGAAGCCATCGGCGCCAGCGATCGCCAGCGTTTTGACCAGCTGGTCACCACCGTCCTGCTGGTCTCTTTCGCGATCAGCCTCCTGTTCTGTCTGCTCTTCACCTGGCAGGGAAACCGCATCATCGCCCTGTTGACCGATATCGATACGGTTCGCAGCACAGCAGCCCGCTACCTGCCCTGGTTGAACTGGCTACCGGCCATCGCGGTCTGGAGTTATATTTTCGATGGGATTTACATCGGGGCGACCGAGGGACGGATCATGCGCAACAGCATGCTGCTGTGCGCTTTCGGGGTTTTCTTCCCCTGCTGGTGGTTGAGCCGTGGCTGGGGAAATCATGCTCTGTGGCTAAGCCTGACCGCTTTTATGCTGGCTCGCGGGCTGAGTCTGGGCTGGCATTGCCTGCACCACCGAGACGCCTGGTTTACGGAGCGGAAAACCACCTGTTAGCAGACACAAACCACGACCAGCTCGCCTAATCCGGTAGCAAGCCAAGAAAAATTTGCCTTCTGCTATTTGACCTATATAATAAGATTTTCCACATAATCATTTAATTTATTTTTTATCTCCGCACATCATCGGAACGCGATGAATAAAGCCTTCATGAGTCAAAAATTCGCCAACCAAATCCAAAAATTCTTCCCTTACGTCTACCGAGCCTATCGGAAAGAGTTTGCGCTCCGCAAATTTCATCGCAACAATGTCATGATTGTTGTTCTGTCGTTATTCCTGTTTTTCGAACAACTTGTGTACGCCTTCCAGGTCAGCGCGCCGGGCAGCAACCGGCAAATGGTTTATGTGCAATCCGCCTTGGCCATGCTGTTTTTTGTCTTTCTCAGCCTCTTTTATCAGTTCAGGAAACCGCAGGCGCTCAATTACTTTCACCGCTTTTATGAAATCAGCCTGTGCCTGGTCGGCATGATCGTGGCCCTGATTCGCTTTATGTTCATTGAATATGACAGCACCGTGGTCCACCTGCCGACCATATACATTGCGGTGATCTACGGGTCGGCGGTCATCTTTATCTTTTCCTTGCGGCAAAGTTTTGCCCTCTATTCACTGCTCAGCCTGAGCACCATCATTTTGCTGCCGCGAGTCCACCCCGAAATTGTTGTAAGCTGTTATATCTGGGATATCGGCTCCAACAGCATCATCGCTTTTCTGGTATCAGCCCTCCATTACCGCAACTTCACCAAAGAGTTCATCAGCAACAAGATTATCGCCGACAAGAACAAAACCCTGCTGGCCAAAAACAAAGAGATCGAACGGATCAACCAGGAACTGCAGAATCAGGCGGAAAGAGACGAACTGACCGGGCTGTTCAACCGGCGTAAAATCAATCAGCTCCTCCGCGATTTGCACAAAAGAGCCCTGCGCTATGAAAAAGATTTCGCCGTTATTCTGCTCGATATCGATTATTTTAAAACCATTAATGACAGCTTCGGCCATGCCACCGGCGACCGGGTCCTGAAAAGCATCGCCAATATTCTGCACGGCAGTCTCCGCGAGGTTGACAGCTGCGGTCGCTGGGGTGGAGAGGAGTTTATTGTCATCTGCCCCGATATCGACTGCAGCGGGGCGCAACCGCTTGCCGAAAGGCTGCGCCAGGCCATCGGCACCTGCAGTTTTTATGAAAGCCAACAGGTGACGGCCAGTTTCGGCATCGCCTGTCAGTCCAACTATTCCACCTTGACCCAGTTACTCAATGCGGCGGATATGTGCCTGTACGAAGCGAAAAATAAAGGCCGCAACCGGGTGATTACCGATTCGGCCAGCAGGAGCTTAAGTTTTCCCTTCAACAATAGGACAGGCTGGAATATCAGGGCCGCAGCCAAGACGGTGCCGAGAGATCGCCACTAACGACGGTGCGCAACGGCAAGACCGCCCCCGCGGCTTCGGTCATGTGAAGCCGCAGGGGAAAATCGTTACGCAACAGCGCCAGGACCAGCCCCCGGCTAACCGCTTGGGGCCCCCCACCCCGGCCAGTCAAAACTGATTTACATTAACCATTTCCACCACACAAACAAGGCCAGGAAACCGAACAGATAAATCAGCCCCAGGTAACTGAGTGCGACCAGGGCCTTATTGGGGCGCAGCTCGGCAGGCATGTCGGCCGTTTGCACCAGGTGATGGTTGAGCCAGGCAAAAAACGGAGTGGTCATGAACGCCATGGTCATGGCAAAGCCGAGCATCGGCAACAGGGCGCTTTTAAAGAACAGCAGAATGGCCACACAGGCAACGGCAACCAGGCCGACCCAGGTGGCAAAAGACCGTTCCGAATACTCATCATGATTACGCAACAGTTGCAGCCCTTCGGCCAGGGCCCGTGAATAACCGTCAACCACGGTGATGGTGGAGCCGAAAATACAGAAAAAAGCGATCAGGGCGATCATGTAGCGGGACCATTCGCCGATGGTGCCGGCATACATACTGACCAGCTGATGGGAAAACCCGATTCCGCCTTTGGCCAGTTCCTGGCCGCCACCGTGCAGAACCAAGGCGCCCAGGGCCAGAAAGAACAGAGCCAGGATGGCGGTTGTCCAATAACCAAGATTGAAATCAAACAGGGCGGATTTAGACGTGACGTCCTGCTCGGCGCGTTGTTTGGCCAGCCATAACGAGGTCAGACAGGAGATTTCGATGGGCGCCGGCATCCACCCCATGGTGACCACCAGAAACCCGACCGAAGCCAGGGTCCAGGGTGAAGGAGAGACATAATCGGCCGGCGCGACCGGACCGTTGTGCCAGGCAATCGCCACCGCAGCGACGGTGGAAATGGCCAGCACCACCATAATAAACTTGGAGATCCGGTTGAGCATGGCAAAATGCCCGGCCAGTACAATCAACAGCGAGGCAGCCAGAACAATCAGGCTTAATACGGACAGCGGCAGATTTCCGGGCAGAAAATATCCCAACAAAGCGGCAGAGAACAGGGTCAGCGCCGAGGTATTCACCACTGCGGAAAAAATATTCAGGAAAAAGGCCAGGCCGATATAACCTTTACCCATCTGGGCGTAACCATTCTGCAGGGTTTTCCCGGTGGCCATCGTATAACTGATCCCGGCCCTGAAAAAAGGATACTTGAACAGATTGACGAATAGAATCAATAACGCCAAAGACCAGCCGAATTTTGCCCCGGCCTGAGTTGAAGCAACCAGATGACTGCCGCCGATCGCTGCAGTTGCCGTGAGGATCCCCGGGCCTAAGGTTCTGACCAATTTGAGCAGCTGATCCCACGGGGAAAGAGAGTTTTCTGTGAGTGTTGTTTCCAAAATCCAATCCTTTTCTTCAGCTTCGAGTCATAGCAACACCCCCGCCGCAGCTGGAGCAAACAGCGGGGAATCCATATCTTTCATGAGCATAATAAACGGCCGGGAGGCTATCCCGACAGAGAGATAAATAAACCATTAAATCAAAAGAAGGATTTTATATCACATAAGGAACGAGAGAACCAGCTCGGAACCCGCGGAATTAAACCGCTTCGCCCGATTTAACGGCCGCTTGCCGGAAAAATGGTGCTGGATATGATTATTTGATGGATTCACCGGTTGGGAAACGGCAAGATTCGGCATTTTTAAAAGAGCATTAACAACCTGCACGGAATTACCCGTCCCGACATGAAGAAAAAAACTTTACTGATCGGCCTGGCCGGTATTTTAGGAATCCTGATGCTGGTGATTTCCCAGGCGGATCGTCACCAGCAAAGTCCAGTCCTCCGCTTGAGCGGAGGACCGGACGGCAGCACTTCGCAACGCTTTGTCGAAGACCTTGCCGGTCTGCTCCATCGGGGGCTGTCCCCGGCCCGCGTCAAAGCCCTGCCTTCGGCAGGATCGCGGGCGAATCTCGCTGAACTGCAAAGAGGCGAAATCGACCTCGCTCTGGCCGGAACGGAAGACACCTACCGCGACCTGAACAACCCTTCCGGGAAAGCGGGCGGCAGCACCAACCTGGCCCTGCTGGCGCAGTTGTCCGGGACCTATGCCCAGTTGCTGGTTCCGCAGAGCAGCCCTCTCAAGGTTCCCGGCGACCTCTGCGGCAAGCGCATCGCCATCGGCAATCCGGGCTCCGACTCGGCAGTGACAGCCAAGCGCTACCTGCAAGCGATGCAGCTATGGGCGCGGATCACTCCTATTTACGTCGGCTATGAACTGGCTTTGCAGGAATTGGTCAACGGCAGCGTGGCAGCGGTCTGGATGGTTTCCGGCGTGCCCAACGAAGCAGTCCAGAAGCTCCAGTATTCCTTTCCGTTACGGCTGATCAGCCCGTGGCCAGAGCCTTCCGCGACCGAGCAGGAGTTGGCCTTTTATCAGGATTTTCCGTTTTACGAACAGGCCATTGTACCGGCCCTGAGCTTTCCGGAACAGACAGAGCCGCTCCGAACCATCGGTGTGCCAGTCTTGTTGCTGGCCGACAGCAATCTTGCTGAAGAGACGACCTTCCGGATTCTCAACCTGCTGTTTACTCCCCACTCCGACACTCCCGCACGACAGCGGTCGGCCCTCCACCAACTCCAGCTCACCAATGCGCTGCCAAATATCACCATCCCGCTACACCCGGGTGCACTGCGCTTTCTCAAGGAATATTTCTAGCCGCTCATCCGTGGGTCACTATGTTAAGATGGATATCCGGTAACAGATCATCGTTGACGGTACATTCCTTCTGCCCCACGGAAATAGATCATGAACAGAATATGCGTTTATTGCGGCTCAAATCCCGGCAGGTCGGCCAGCTATGAAGCGGCCGCAAAGCAACTGGCAGCAACCCTGGCGCAACAGGGTATCGGCCTGGTTTACGGTGGAGCGAGCGTTGGCATCATGGGGATTCTCGCTACTGAAATGCTGGCGCAAGGGGGCGAAGTCATCGGTGTCATCCCCAGGCTGCTGGTTGACAAGGAGGTCGCCCACCCCGGCTTGACCGAGTTGAAAATCGTCCAATCCATGCATCAGCGAAAAGCACAAATGGCGGAACTGGCCGATGGCTTCATCGCCCTGCCGGGAGGCCTCGGAACCCTGGAGGAGCTGTTCGAAATGCTGACCTGGAGCGTCCTTGGCCTGCACAGCAAACCCTGTGCACTGTTAAATGTTGATGGCTATTACGACCTGCTGTGTGCGTTTCTTGAGCACGCCCGGACTGAGCAATTCGTTAAACCTGAGCATCATGCCATGCTGCTCAGCGCGAACGATGCGCAGACCCTGGTGGCCCAAATGGCCGGCTATCGGACTCCCGCCTGCGGCCGCCCCCGCGACGCCGAGGCCCGCTGATGGGGAGATTCCAACAGCCCGAACCGCCCTCGCCCTGCGCCGGGCTGCGCTGATGGAAACCATGCCCGAAGAACAGAATATCAACATTGAACAGCCGGAATGGCGCCCGGTCCCACCGGAACTTAAGGAGGGTTTGTCAACCGCCGGACTCTCCAAAGCACGCTTGCGCAGCTGGCTGCTGGTCCTGGAGGCGCGGGGGATTCCCTGTCGGGGAGAACAGTACGCTGCGGGCTGGTTGCTGCTGGTTCCGGTCAGCCATTACCGGCAGGCCTGTCGGGAGTTGAGTGAGTACGAGCAGGAGAACAGAAACTGGCCGCCAGCACCGCCGGTTGCGCGCAGACTTCACGAGAATACGGCGTCGACCATCTGGGTACTGATTCTGCTGGCGGTTTTTCATAACCTGGTCGTTCAACACGGCAACCCCTTCGGATCCGCCTCGTTGAATTGGCTCGACGCGGGTAACGCTGACGCCCTGAAAATCAGCCAGGGGCAATGGTGGCGTGCGGTCACCGCCCTGACCCTCCATTCCGGGCCGCTGCACCTGGCCGGGAACATTATCGTCGGCGGCTTGTTCAGCGTCCGTCTGTGCTGGCTGCTTGGCTCCGGCAGCGCCTGGTTCCTGATTCTGTGCAGCGGAACCTTTGGCAACCTGATCAATGCCCTGCTGCAAGCACCCGACCATCGTTCCATCGGTGCATCAACGGCCGTCTTCGGCGCAGTGGGGCTGCTCGCGACCATCAATATGCTGTATCATCGCCTGGGGCTGTGGCGCCGCTGGCCGTTGCCCCTGGCAGCAGCCTTGGGCCTGCTGGGCCTGCTCGGCAGCAGCGGGGAGAACACCGACCTGGGTGCCCATCTGTTCGGCTTTGGTTGCGGTATCGTTCTCGGCCTGCTGTGGGGCAAATTGTTCCCCCCGCAACTGACCGCCAACCGGCTGTTGAGCTATGTCCTGGCGGTGGTCTCGGTCGGCCTGCTCAGCGGCAGCTGGTGGCTGGCCCTAAACCACTAACCCGCTCCTGCCTTGGCAGGTTGTCGAAAAAATCCAACCTGTTTTTTAAAGAACAGCGGGGAACGAAGCTTTTTTGCCCACCTTACAAAATCAACCCGTAAAAAAACTCGTAGCCTTTGCGTGCCCGCTCAACAGCTAAGCATCAGCCCGCTTTTTCTCGTTGCTGACGATATCGTGATATTTTTGACGGATTTCAGCGATATCGACCGTCGGTTCGGGAAACTTCATTCGTAGCGATTCCATATATTCACTGATGATCCTGGATACCGCCAGGTTGCGGAACCACTTATGGTTCGACGGGATGATAAACCAGGGCGCGTGCGCTGTGCTGCAACGACTCAGCGCCGCCTCATAGGCCTTGCTGTAAGCATCCCAAAAAGGGCGTTCCGCATAGTCGCCGGTGCTGATCTTCCAGTGCCGGGCCGGGTCATCGATGCGCTTTTTGAAGCGCTCCAGTTGTTCATCCGGGTCGATATGCAGATAAAACTTGAGAATATGGATGCCATTGTCAGAAAGCATTTTTTCAAAATCGTTGATCTGCTGGTAACGCTGGGACCAGATTTTTTTCGGGACCAGGTTATGAACCCGGACCACCAGCACATCTTCGTAATGGGACCGGTTGAAAATGGCGACATGCCCTTTGGGCGGCATGGCCTGATGATAACGCCAGAGAAAATCATGCGCGGCCTCTTCAGCCGACGGGACTTTGAATCCGGTCACCGTACAGCCCTGCGGATTCATGGCGCTCAGCACATGATTGATCGTGCCGTCTTTGCCTGCGGCATCCCGCCCCTGCAGACAGATCAACAGCGAACGCCCCCCTTCCGCATACATCAGATATTGCTGTTCTCTCATCTTGTTGATGTGAGTTTCAAGCTCTTTTTGAACCTTCTTGTCCCCACCGTGGTGATATTTATCCTTGAACCCGGCGTCGACTTTGCTCAAATCAACCTTGCTGCCCGGTTTGACCCGGAACTTCTCCAGATACTTCATCGCTGCTCCTTCCTTTGCTTGCGGCCGCGAACCGGTTCAGAGCGGTACCAGCAAAATGGCCTTGCTCGTTTTTCCTTGAACCCGGGCGGCGATGCTGTTGGCCCAGAAGGCTTCGCTGCCGAACTTGCCATGGGTCGCCATGATGATCAGGTCGGCTTCGGTTTTGCGTGCTGTCCGGGCAATGGTCGGGGCCACTTTGCCATAAGCGATTTCGGCCCCGGCTTCAAGCCCCAGCTGCTTCAACTCCGCCAGACGCTGCTCAAGATAGTGCTGCTGGGACTCCATGGCCTGCTGTTGCAATGCCCAGGTCGAGCCCGGCAAATAGCGCGATACCGTCGCCCGCTCCCCCCACAGCTCGGAAGGGCGAACCACGACCGAAAGCAGGAACAGGGTCCCGTTAGTGGCCAGAGCCAGGTCTTTGGCGATGGCGAAAGTCCGTTCATGCTGGGTCTGACCGTCCAACGGCACCAGCAAACGTCGCAACGCCAACGGCCGATCCGGGATCGTTGCGGCGGGCACCAGCAGCAACGGGGTCTTGCCGAAACTGACCACCTGTTGGGGCAGACTGCCCCGGATCAGATGCTCAAAGCGCTTCGGTCCATGGGAACTCATCACGATCAGGTCCGGCGCCACCTCCTGCTCGTGGGCGACAATCCCTCTGGCAACATCGGTGACCGCTTCTTCATGAACATGACAATGAAGCTGCAGATCCTCGATATCAAGGCGACGGCACAAGTCCTTCAGGTACTCTTCCGCCTCTTCCCGTTCGGCCAGATGACGTTCACCATGAATATTTGCCGGAGGATTTTCTTCGAGCAGATGCAGCAGGGTGACTTCGGCGGAAAACAGGCGTGCCAGGCTGATGGCGACCGCACAGGCATTTTCCGCCAGAGAAGAGCCGTCCAATGGGACAATAATATGCTTGAACATGGTCAGGATCCCCAAACTGTCTGATAAATCAGGTAAAAATTCAATGCGATGATCAACCCGGCGATCACAGCGGCCGCCAGGGTGGTGATCCGCCAGTTCACTAGATCCCCCATCAGGTCGGTACGCCGGGTGAAGATCACCAGCGGGATAACGGCAAAAGGCAGCCCGAAGCTGAGCACCACCTGGCTGATCACCAGGGTTCGGGTCGGATCAAGACCGATATAGATCACCACCAGCGACGGCAGAATGGTGATCAGCCGCCGCAGCCAGACCGGAATGTGCCGTTGCAGAAAGCCCTGCATGATCACCTGGCCGGCCATGGTGCCGACCGTGGTGGAGGCCAGCCCCGCGGCGAGCAGGGAAATGGCGAATACCCAGCCCGCAGCCCGGCCGAGCAGGGGTTCAAGGGTCCGGTACGCCTCCTCGATGGAAGCAACATGACTGAACCCCTGTTGGTGAAAGGTGGCGGCAGCCATCAGCAGCATGGCCGCGTTGACGAACCCGGCAATCCCCATGGCAATGGTGACATCGATAAGCTGATAATAAAACAGCTGGCGTTTCTGCTTTGCCCCGGTGGCCATGATCCTGGATTGAGTCAGCGACGAATGTAGGAAAATAACATGGGGCATCACTGTTGCCCCAAGAATCCCGGTTGCCAAGAGGACACTCTGAGGACCGGAAAAACCAGGAACAACAGCATGATAGGCCACCTTTGCCCAGTCCGGTTTATCCAGATAGGTTTCAATCAGGTAGCAGAGCGCAATCACCCCGAGTAAGGCGGTAATAACCGCCTCAAGGGGACGGAACCCACGGGCCTGCAAGGCCAGGATGAGAAAGGTGACTACCGCAGTGATCAGGCCGGAAGTCCATAGCGAAAAACCAAACAAAAGATTGAAGCCGACCGCGGCACCGATAAATTCAGCCAGATCGGTGGCAATGGCTACCAACTCCATGATCAGCCACATCCCCCAGACCACCGGGGCCGGAAAATGATCGCGACACAACTCGGCCAGGTTCCGACCGGTGGCGATCCCCAGTTTGGCGGAAAGGCTTTGAATCAACATCGCCATCAAATTGCTGGCGACAATCACCCACAGCAGGGTATAACCGAACTTGGCTCCACCTTCGATGTTGGTGGCAAAGTTACCGGGGTCGACATAAGCGATACTGGCAATAAAGGCCGGGCCGAGAAACGGCAGCAGACGGGCCAAACCGGTCTTGGGTCCGGCCCCGCTGAGGACCTTGTCGGCCAGCAACCTGGTCTTGTCATCATTGCTGCCGCGTTGGGCACCAGCGGAATCAGAAGCAATCATCATGGAGACTTTATCCATTAAAAAAGAGCCGTTGAGAGGATCGACAAAACATCGAAAACATGCTTCACTTTAGCTCAATTGCCGGGGCTGTCAAACTGTTCCTGCGTCCCGGCCCGGTGCTTGCGGACGGATCACTCCGTCGTGACCAGGCAAGGAAGGTAACCACCATGCATACAGATCATGAGTCAACGATGCTGAATCAATTTTGGCTGTTCAGAATACACGGCCGCCGCTTTCTGCTCGCCAGCGCCGCGCTGCTGGTGTTGATCGGCCTGGCCGGCTGGTTGTGGCGACCGGCCCTGTGGCTGTATCTCGCAGCGGCTCCGGTCATCCTGATCGGCCTGTGGGATCTCTATTTTTCAACCAATACCATTTTGCGCAATTTTCCCTTTTTCGGCCATTTCCGCTATCTGGCCATGCGTATTTACCCGGAGATTCACCAGTATTTTGTCGAAAACGACATCGACGGCAGACCGTTTAACAAAATTCAGCGCAGCATGGTCAACAAACGGGCGGATCAACGCATGGAAACCCATCCGTTCGGAACGGAATACAATGTCTACCAGGAAGGCTATGAGTGGTCGCCGCATTCCATCTATCCCAAAGCTGTGCCGGCCCAGGCTCCGCGGGTGAAAGTGGGCGGTTCCCAATGTCGACAGCCCTATAGTGCGGCAGTCCTGAATATCTCGGCAATGAGCTTCGGCAGTTTGAGCGCGGCAGCGGTCCGGGCCCTGAATCGTGGTGCCAAGGTCGGTGGGTTTTATCACAATACCGGGGAAGGCGGTCTCTCCCCTTACCACGAGGATGCCGGGGCAGACCTGGTCTGGGAAATCGGTTCCGGCTACTTCGGCTGCAGGAATAAAGATGGCGGTTTTGACCCGGATCTGTTTCAGCAGACCGCGCGCAAGGCAGCGGTCAAGATGATTGAGATCAAACTCTCGCAAGGGGCCAAGCCCGGTCACGGCGGGGTGCTCCCCGCCCCCAAGAATACCCCCGAAATCGCCCGGATCAGAAACGTCGAACCCTATACCAAAGTCGTCTCCCCGGCCTTTCACAAAGAATTTTCCGATGCCGCCGGCCTGTTAGGGTTTGTCGATCGCCTGCGCGAACTGAGCGACGGGAAACCGGTCGGGTTCAAACTGTGCATCGGCTCGCGGCAGGAATTTGCAGACATCTGCCAGGCGATGCTGGACACCGGCCTGCGCCCCGATTTTATCACCGTCGATGGCAGTGAGGGTGGAACCGGTGCGGCTCCGCCGGAATTTTCCGATTCCATGGGCATGCCCCTGGAAGAAGCGCTGGTCTTTGTCAGCGACACCCTCCATCGTTACGGGCTCAGAAAAGAGCTGCGCATCATCGCCTCGGGCAAGATCATCAGCGCTTTTGACATGATCAAAGCCTTTGCCCTGGGCGCGGACATCTGCAACAGTGCCCGGGGGATGATGTTTGCCCTCGGCTGCATCCAGGCCCTCAAATGCGATACGGACGAATGCCCGACCGGGATTACCACCCATAATCCGAACCTGACCCGCGGGCTGATCGTGCCGGAAAAAGCCAGACGTGTCGCCAATTTCCAGAGTGAAACCATCCAGGCCGCCCTGGAACTGTTGGCGGCCATGGGCTGCGAACAGTTCGGCGATCTGACCCGACAGCATATTTTCAAACGGATCAACGCCGAAACGGTCCGCTCCTTTGCCGAAATCTATCCTGCAAAGGACAGCCTGGCTACGCCTGGATAGGACGGTTTCCGCCGAGCCCCCTGCCCCCCCACCCGGGCTGGGGGAGAGCTTAGGCCGGCCCCAAGACCGCCGAAAACAGCGGGAGAACAGATGAGAATATTGGTTATTGAAGATGACAGCGGGACGGCTCAGTTCATTAAAAAGGGCTTCGCCCAGGCCGGCTACGCCGTCGATCATGCGGCAGATGGCATTGACGGCCTGTTCATGGCGGAAAATAACGACTATGACGCGCTGGTTGTCGATGTCATGCTGCCCGGCGTCGATGGCCTCAGTGTGGTTAAAAGACTCAGAGGTCGTCACAACAACACCCCCATCATCATATTGAGTGCAAAAAAAACTCTGGATGACAGAATCCGCGGTCTGCATAGCGGCAGCGACGATTATCTGGTCAAGCCGTTTGCGTTCTCGGAATTGCTGGCCCGGACCCAGGCCCTGCTGCGCAGGGTCCAGGCCATCACGGACCCGACCAACCTGACCATCGAGGGTCTGCAGCTGGATATTCTGAAGCGTAAGGTCTTCCGGGACAATGAACCCATTGAGCTGCAGCATCGGGAATTTGCCCTGCTGGAATACCTGATGCGCAACTGCGGCCGGGTCGTCTCCAAAACCATGATCATGGAGCATGTCTGGGACTACAACTTTGACCCGGAAACCAACGTCGTTGAGGCCCGGATCTGCCGTTTGCGCAACAAAATCGACCGCAGCCAGCCGGTGAAATACATCCATACGGTCAGGGGTGCCGGCTATATCCTGGAAGCACGGAGAAAGGGGTGATCCATTCTCTCAAAGCCCGGTTGACCCTCTGGTATACCCTGCTGCTGGCGGTCACCTCGCTGATCTTCTTCTTCGTTATCTACCTGGTGCTGGTGCGCAACCTGAATGATCATCTGGACAATGACCTCCATGATGACGCCAAAGAGATCGCTCTGCTCTTTGAACGCTTCGGTTTTGAAAGGGCAACCCAGGAGATTGCCCTGGAAGTCCAGGGTGAAGACCGGCAGGTGCGCTTTTACCGGATCTTTTCCCCGGCAGCTCAGCTCATCAGCGCAACCGATCTCAGCGCCTGGCAGCACCTCGCCGCCCAACCGGAATACCGCCCCGAACCGGACCAGATGATTTTCTTTTCCCTGCCGGTGACAGGCCATCACTATCCGGTCAGATCCGTCTTCTATGGTATGAAAAACGGTTATTTCCTGCAGGTGGGCATAGAACCCGTCGACAATGAAAGCCTGTTCAGCCTGTTTCGGGAAACTTTTGCCGTCGCTTTTATCTCACTGGTGGCGGTGGGTGCAATCTGCGGGTTTCTGATTTTATTGGTGGCGCTGAAAGGATTGACCGGTCTGCAAGCATCCTTTGAACGCGTCGGCTACGGCGAATTCTCCCATTTGCCGATCTCGGGCCGAGAGCCGGCAGAGATAAAGACGTTGATTCAGACCTTCAACAGCATGCAGCAACGCATTCAAACCCTGATCGCCGAGCTGAAAAACGTCACCAATAATATTGCCCACGATTTACGCAGCCCGATCACACGGATTCGGGGGATGGCGGAAACAACCCTGACCGGCCCGCAAACCCTGGAAGACTATCAAGAGACCACGGGCAGCATTATCGAGGATTGCGACACCCTGGTCGGGATGATCAACACCATGTTGGAAATTGCCGAATCCGATGCCGGAGTAACGCGAATTGCTCAGGTGATCGTCGATATCTCCGGGATGATCCATGACGCCGCCGATATTTTCCTGCCGGTGGCCGAGGATAAAGGCGTCGAATTGCTGGTCAGGTGCCCCCCCTATCCGGTTTATACGACGGGCGACAAGGTCAAGCTGCAAAGGGCACTGGCCAACCTGGTGGATAATGCCCTGAAATATACCCCACCGGACGGCTGCGTCACGCTGGCCCTTGATCAGCAGGACAGCGCGTTGATCATCACCCTGTGCGATACCGGCATCGGCATTGCTGAAGGGGAGCTGGAGCATATTTTCGACCGCTTCTACCGCTGCGATCCCAGCCGCTCAACCCCGGGCAACGGCCTCGGCCTGGCCCTGGTCAGAGCCATCGTCCGGTTACACCGGGGGCAGATCGAAGTCAGCAGTACCCTCGGCAAAGGCAGCTGCTTTAAGCTCACTCTTCCTGCTGCTCAGGAATAAGCAGCACTGCACAATCATTGCGCGGCAGAATAATCCCTTCCCAAAAAGCATCTGACACGGCAAATCGACAGCGCCCACGCCGGCGAAAGCTAACCAAAAAATCATCTTCCGGTCATGTTGGAGAAATTTTCCATTGTGTATAGTTTTTGTTTGGTAAAATTAAACAGAACTCTTGTCGCATCGGTGAATCTGTTGCCTTCGACAGATTTCAGCCCCAGAAAAAGGAAGATTGCCGATGGTTAACAAAGTTTCCTTTGTCATCCCGGTCTACAACGAAGAACAAAACCTCGCGGCCCTGGTCACTGAAATTTTCCAGGTCATGGAAAAACTCTCATACCCCTTCGAAATTCTTTTTGTCGATGACGGCAGCATTGATCGCAGCCTGCAGATTCTCAAGGAGTTGGCCGCGACCCGCTCCCAAATCAAATATCTGAGCCTGGCCCAGCGCTGCGGCCAGTCCGCAGCACTGGGCTGCGGCTTTCAGGCAGCCAGCGGCGATGTGATTGTGACCATGGATGCCGATCTCCAGAACGATCCCGCTGACTTGGAGCACATGTTCAAATTTTATGGCGATTATGACATGGTCACCGGCTGGCGGTTCAATCGCCAGGACAGCTGGTCAAAAAAAATCGGCAGCAAAATCGGCAACCGCTTTCGCAATTGGTTGACTCACGAACAGATTCATGACACCGGCTGTTCACTGAAAATCATGCGCGCGGACATGCTCAAACAGATCCGCCTGTTTAAAGGCCTGCACCGTTTTCTGCCCACCCTGATGCGGCTGGAAGGTGCACGGGTGATTGAGGTCAAAGTCAACCATCGCCCACGGCGCCATGGCGAATCAAAATATTCCAACTGGCGGCGGGGAATTGAAGGCTTTAACGATGTCCTGGCGGTACGCTGGATGATCAAACGTTCGACCCCCGTGCAGATCAAGGAACGTCATGTCGAAAACTGAACTGGGCATTCTCATCCTCGGCTTCTCCGGCCAGACCCTTTTTTTCATGCGTTTTTTCGTCCAGTGGCTGACCTCGGAAAAGTTGCACCGCAGCGTCATCCCGGTGTCCTTCTGGTATTTCAGCATCGGGGGCAGTTCCCTGCTGTTGATTTATGCCATCATCCGTAAGGATGTGGTGTTTATCGTCGGCCAGGCAACCGGGTTCACCATTTACCTGCGTAACCTCTATTTCATCGCCAAAGAACGTCGCGAGAAAGAAGAACATGGCGCCTCAACCCCTTAAATCCAAGAGCTTCCTACTGGCTTGCTTTTCGGCCCTGCTCCTGCTCCCGGCCGGGGCAATGCCGTTGATGGAAACAACCGAGGCCCGTTATGCGGAGATTGCCCGCGAAATGATCGTGTCCGGCAATTATCTGGAACCGTATTTCAATGCCATCAAGCATTTTCACAAACCACCACTGACCTATTGGCTGGTTGCCGCCGGACTGAAAACTTTTGGATTCAACAATTTCGGTGCCCGTTTTTTTGGGATTCTCGCTGCAATAGCCGCGGTGATTTACGTCTATCGTTGCGCCTGTTTGTTTCTGGACAAAGACAGGGGCGCCCTGACCGCCACCATCATGTTCGCATCGTCACTGTTGTTCCTGACCGTAGCGCGCCTGGCCTCCACAGAGATCTACCTGGTGGCTTGCGTGGTAGCCGCCCAGTTCTACCTGTTGCGCCAGATTTACGGGCAACCCGGCCGGAGCAACGCCCTCTGGTTCGGTCTCTGGCTGGGGCTGGGCTTTATGATCAAAGGACCGATCATTTTTCTGTTTACCCTGCTGCCGGGACTGGTCGGCAAACTGACGGACAAGCGCCACCGTGCCATCTTCAGCTGGCGGCAAACCTTTGCAGCATGCGGAATATTTTGCGCCGTGGCGCTCCCCTGGTATCTGCTGGTGGTCGCAAAGAATCCCGGGCTGCTGGCCTATTTCTTGAAAGTTCAGACTGTCGATCGGGTGGTCACCGACCGTTTTCGCCGTTATGAACCGCCGTGGTATTTTTTCTACATTTTTACGGCCACCTTTTTCCCTTATATCCTGTTTTTCGGCAAAGGCCTGTGGCGCTGGAAAAATCTCAGCAGTGAACTGAAAACCCTGCTCCTGTATGTCGCCCTGCCGATGTTGGTTTTCACCATCGCCAAAGGCAAACATGCGACCTATATCCTGCCCTTTTACGGCACCTGCGCCATTCTCACGGCCGCCATGCTGAAGCGCGATGCCATGCCACGCCTGCGCGATGCCACCGCCGCGATCCTGCTCGTTTTCGCAGTTGCTCCGGCGGTGGCAGGAATGGCCTATGCACCGCTGCGCTCAAGCCTGGTTCCTCTGCTCGGCAGCGGGCTGCTTTTGCTGGCGCTCTGGTGGATGGTCTGGAAATCCCGCCAGCAGGAAACGTTCTGGGCCGCAACGGCACTGCTCATGCTCCTGTTCAGCACGGTCGCCATTGTCTGCGTCGGCATCGCCGGGCCGAATATGCGTGGCTATCAGCAGATGGCGGCGGCAATGAACCGGATCGACCCGCAAAGAAAGCTGACCACCCTGATCTATCACGGTTTTTTGCCTTCCGTTTCCTTTTATCGCAATCAACTGGCAGTCATGTCCTTTTCCGACCAGCGGGAGACCCAGTTCCAACCCGAAACGAGCTATCGTCCCTGGTATGTCACCACGGAAAGCGAACTGACGCCGATCCTGGCGGAAAACCCGAAACTCTTCGTGATTGTCCGCAAACAGGAGATCGAAGATTTTACCACGCAGCATGCTTACCGCTGCAATGTGGTTTTCCAGCAGCGCAAACATTCGGCGTACCTCTGCGAGGCGAACGCGCCGTAACCGGAGGCGCAGTTCCCCGCTCCGAAAATCGCTTCCGGCACAATCCGCAGAACAGCTTCGATGGCCAACAAAAAAGGAGTTCTCCGCCGGGAGAACTCCTTTTTGCTGTTTTGAAAATCGACGCCGCTTATTTGCTTTGCTCCACCATATACTCCACGGCAGACTTCACTTCACTGTCGGTCAATTGGCTGTGGCCGCCCCGTGGCGGCATATTGCCGATGCCATTGATGGCGTTCTGGACCAGCTTATCGACGCCAACATCCTTCACCAAAGCGCTCCAGGCTGCCGCATCCCCTGTTTTGGGTGCCCCCATGACCCCACTGCCGTGACAACCACTGCAATTTTGGGTGTAGATTGCCTGCCCGGAGGCAGAAGACATTTTGTCCTGGACTCCGGCGAGCAGCGTTTGAGCCTCTGTTTTCATCTGCCCGGCCTTGGCTTCGACCTGATCCATCCCGGCTGCAACCTGTTCTTTGGCGGTTTCTGTCGCTACCGCAACTTTCTCTTTGGCCTGCGCAGCCATTTCGCCAACTTTCTCTGTCGCCTGCTGCACTGCCTGTGACGCCGGCTCAGTCTGTTCCTTAGCCGCGGGAGCTGCCGCCTGGTCCTTCCCGCCATTATCATCTTTACTGCAGCCCGTCACATAAAAACAGCTGAAAAGCGCACACAACAGCATTAACGATCTCATTGGATACTCCTTTTGAAAAATAATAAAATTTGGCAATCCCGAGCCTGTCCGGGGATCTCATTAAAATTTAGCAGAGGATTTACGGAAAACAATTGCCCCTGATACAATATCCGTCACAACGCCCCAGCCTTCGAAGAAGCGGTCAGGAGAAACGGTTTCTGTCGTGTGGCCGTAAAAAATCAAGTTCCGGGCCTTTGGGAATGATCCCGGTCGGATTGATAGTTTTATGGCTGCCGTAATAGTGGGTTTTGATATGGGAAAAATTCACGGTCTCGGCAACACCGGGCTGTTGAAACAGATCGCGCAGATAGTTGGAAAGGTTCGGATAATCTTCAATCCGTTTGCGGTTGACCTTAAAGTGGCCGTGATAAACCGCGTCAAATCTGATCAGGGTGGTAAACAGCCGCCAGTCCGCCTCGGTCAGCTGTGAGCCGGCCAGAAACCGCTGCCGGTCCAAGCGGTTCTCCAACCAGTCCAGGGTATCGAACAGCGCATCAAACGCCTCTTCATAGGCCTGCTGGGTCGTGGCAAAGCCGGCCCGGTAGACACCGTTATTGACTGTTTGATAGATCCGTTCATTGAGCCGGTCGATCTCCCCTTGCAGGGCGACAGGATAATAATCGGTCTGGACCGCGGTCAAATGATTGAAGGCACGGTTCAACATTCGAATGATCTCGGCGGACTCATTGTTGACAATAGTCTTGCGCTGTTTATCCCAGAGCACTGGAACCGTGACCCGCCCGCTCATGTTGTCGGCAACGGTCAGATAAAGTTCATAGAGATACCTGATCCCACTCACCGGACCATGCTCCGCGTCCCCCAGTTCCCAGCCGTTTTCGAGCATCAGCGGGTCTACCACGGTGACCCCGATCACCCCCTGCAACCGTTTTATGCTTCTGAAAATCAACGTTCGGTGGGCCCAAGGGCAGGCCAGGGAGACATACAGGTGATAGCGGTCGGGTTCGGCGGCAAATCCGCCCTCGCCACTCGGCCCGACACTGCCGTCAACAGTGACCCAATTGCGAAATTGTGACTCCTGCCGCACGAAGCGGCCACCATTTTCATCCGTATCATACCAGCGGTCCTGCCACTGACCATTGACCAACAACCCCATATCAAAAGTTCCTTTGCTGAAAAGTTCAAAATCCTCCAACTCCTTTCAGCATAGCCGGAAGCTGCGCTGCTGTAAAACCCCCACTGCCCGCTCCCCATAGGAAACCGGCTATACTGGAGAGGTAACCACCACACAAGTTTTCTCAAGGGAAAGAGATTAATGGCGAACGGATATTTACAGCCGCGGCTGCAACAGGCCCTGGAATTAGCCTTTCAACTCCATGGCCGGGATACCCGCAAAGGCAGTCAGGTTCCGGTCATGGCACATCTGCTGGGGGTCTGTGCCCTGGTCCAGCAGGACGGCGGCAACGAGGATGAAGCGATCGCCGCACTGCTCCACGACTGCCTTGAGGACAAACCGGAACAGATCACTCGGGAGGAGATCCGCAGCAGGTTCGGGGGCCGGGTACTGCAACTTGTCAGTGTCGCCACCGACACCCCGACAGACTATCGTGGCGGCCGCAAACCACCCTGGTTGAAAAGAAAGAAACAATACTTAAGGACTATCGAAGCAGCGGAACCAAGCCTGTTGCGGGTCACCATCGCTGATAAAATCGATAATCTGCGCGCCATTATTGCGGACTATGAGCGACTGGGAGAACCACTGTGGGAGAGGTTCAGCGCCGGCCGGGAACTGCAGCGCTGGTATTTTTCCAATGCGTATCAGGCCTTCCGGCAGGCGGGCTACACAGGTCGTCTCCTGGATGAAATGGGCCGCTTGTTACAGCTTCTGGAACAGCTGATCACAGCGGAAGTCCCCTGAGCAGGCCGGGAGCGTCCGGCAACGCAGCATGCTGCAAAACAGCCGGTTTAGCGCTAAACTTATAGTAGCAAACAGCCCGCAAAGTCCAAGGATGGGCAGACAAAGATCATGCCGGGTGACCGGCGCTTAATTGTGGCGGGCGGGGCAAGGTAATCTTCCCAACCGTACTTGAAAAGTCACAGGATGGACTTTTTCAGCAACCAGAGGACCAGCACGGCCGGCAAAACCAACGGCCTGTCAGCAAAGGAGCATTATCATGTCAAAAGAGTACCATGATCGATTTTCCGCTGCAGAAGAAGAACTCTCGGAAAAATCCGCCTTCATCTGTGAAAGCTGCAATAAAACATACCGGAAAGATGAAGCGGAAAGCCGCAACCAGACCTGCTGTGGCAAGCCACTGAAAAAAATCGATAAATAGTCTGCACTGTGTCGAAAAAAACAATATGCAGAAGGCTCAACCCATAACGCGAGATTCTTCGCCGCTGCCAGCAGCGGCGAAGAACCCGGTAAAGAATCAACAGGAAAGAGGGACCGATGAACAGCAAAGAGGCCTATTTGAATAAATTGGAAGGGCAACTCAACGAATGGAATGCCCAGATCAACCTGCTGCTCAGCCGAGCCAGGGAAACCGGTGCCAGCGACAGTGAAGCCATAACCTATCTGCAACAGAAAAAAACGCTGGCCCAGACGAAACTCGAGAAACTTAAAAATGCCGGGGAGCAGGACTGGCAGAGCCTCCAGGAGGAGATTGATGACGCCTGGTCAAACCTGGGCGTCGCCATTAAAACGGCCCTGGCAAAACTTTGAGCTGAGCTCAGCAAGCGACCGCTCGGATGCCTAAAACTGCTCGGGAACCAGCATCAGCGCAGTCCCCCGGGAATAACGATTTTCGATGCGTCGGGCAATCGTTTTAAAGCGGCGGTCACCGATCTTCACCTCCGCGCAATGTTCTTGGTGCGACCCATGATCGATCAACGCGTTGACTTCAGCAGGGAAGACCTCCCGGCTGTCACATCCCAGGGGGTTGACCTTAAGTAACGGGCAAAGGCTGCTGGCAGATTCGTTCATCTGCACGATTATTCTTTCAGCATCAATGCAAAAAACCGCCACGGGCAGGACATCGAGCACTCCTTGCGCAACTTGAAGAACCTGATTGCGGAGCGCCAGATCTTCGGTCCGTCGTTCCACGACCGCTTCCAGGTTATTATTCAATTCCAGGAGTTGGGCATTCTTTTGCAGGAGTTCTTCATTCAGGGTACGCACCTGCAGCTGCAACTCCTGGTGGCGCAGAGCCGAAGCAATTTCGTTTTTCAGGTTCTCATCGTTCCAGGGTTTGCCAATAAAACGATAAATATGGCCCTGATTGATGGCGTCAACGACGACCGCGATATCCGCATAACCGGACAGAACCATCCGCATGATATCGGGCCAACGCCGATAAACCCTGGTCAGAAATTCAATACCATCCATCTGCGGCATACGATAATCGGCAACGACCAGCCGGATATCGGCCGTATTTTCAAGAATGCGCAGCCCTTCCTCCCCTGACTCGGCGGAGAGTATTTCATACTGGGGTTCATCCACCAACAGGCGCCGCACCGCTTTCAGGATATTGGCTTCATCATCCACCAGGAGCAGTTTTATCGGTTCCTGCATAAGTCATCTCCGTTCACAGCCAGAGGAAGTTCGATAGTAAATGTCGTTCCCTTGTTCAATGTGCTCTCAACTTTAATGTCTCCATGATGTTTTTTGATAATGTCATAGCTGATGCTCAAGCCCAGCCCGGTTCCCTTGCCAATCTCTTTGGTGGTAAAAAACGGTTCAAAGATCCTGGCAAGGTTTTCTTCGGCAATACCTGAACCGTTATCCTGAATGGAAACTTTGATCAGGCCATGGTCCAAGCGGCTGCAGATTTTGATATGCCCCTTGCTCTCCATGGCGTGAATCGCATTGATCAACAGGTTCAAAAACACCTGGTTCAGCTGCTGCGGGTAACAGTCTATCAATGGCAGATCAGCCAGGTCTTTCTCAACCGTTGCCTTGTATTTGATTTCGTTCCAGGCGATAGCCAGGGTACTTTCAACACATTCGTTCACATCGAATTTCTGCAGTTCCAGCTTATCCATCCGGGAAAAACTGCTCAGGTTACGAACGATTTTCCGGATCCGTTCAACCCCCTCGCGCGACTCTTCGATCAAATCCTCGATATCAGCCAGGACAAAATCGATTTTCAGCTTCTTTGCCACCTCATCCAGGTCCCGGCCGGACGTCTCGTCTGCAGACTGGCAGTCCCATTCTTTGAGAAACTTACGGTACGCGGTTATTTTTTCAAGATGTTTACTCAAGGCTCTTAAATTACTGCCGATAAACCCGATCGGGTTATTGATTTCATGGGCGACACCAGCCGCCAGTTGGCCTACTGAGGCCATTTTCTCCTGTTGCACGATCTGCGCCTGCGTCGACTTTAACTGCTGATAGGCCGCTTCCAACTCCTCGGCAATTTTATTTTTTTTGATCAACATCTTGGCGCCGCGCGAATACAGCCCGGAAATAACGCTGGCCAAGGTGCCGAATTCGGCATGGCGAGTCAGTGCATCCAGCTTGTGCACATTGTTTCGGTAACCCGCTTCCAAATCGTTGCTGGCTTCTGTCGGGATCATCAGCTCGGCAGTCGTTTTTTCCAGCAGGACCAATCCCTGCATACTTTTATGCACCATGAGCAGACCGATCCCGGCCGCCACCAGACTGCCGATCCCGGCAAACAGCAACAACGAAGTTTTTCCGGTCTGCAATGGTGCCAAGGCTTCCGCAACCGGTTCCTGGCTGGCGACAATCCAATCGGTTCCCGCAACGGGATAAAAGGCAACAAACATGGCTATGCCACGCGAATTGACGGTTTCGGTCACCCCTTGAAAACCGTCCAGGGCCGCATCGAGCATCTGATTGTCCCCGGCCATGACATCACGCTTGAACAGGCGCTCTTGGTTGGGGTGGATCAGCAAGCGACGGCTATGATCAATAATATAGGAATAGCCTGAACGGCCGATCCGTTTACGCAGGTTGGCGGCCAAAGAGCCATCGGCGGTCAGCAGGCCGATCCCGCCGAGAACTCCCAGGGGCTCGCCGGCGGGGTTTTCCAGATAGGTGGCAAACAGCAGCCCGGGACGAGAATTCACACCCAGAACAGCTGGTTTTCCGGCCACACAGGAGTGCGTGGTCATCACCTCGGAGAAGAAATCCGCCTGCGAAAAATCCGCGCCTTTATGTTCCAGGAGCACCGGATAGCTGGCTTGTAATATTCCCTGCCGATCAACAAAGAAAAATCCTCCGTCAAAGGAGGGGAGATTCATGGCCAGCCCTTCCAGGAGCTGTTCTGGGGGAACCGAACCGGCCTGCCGACGAAAGTTTTCGGAAAAAACAAATCCGGACTGGACAATCATCTCCCGCTGGCTGGAGAGATAGGCTTCGACAAAATGAGCATTGTTCTGGGCGACGGCATCGACAGTCTGGAAGACGGACTGCTTGAAATTTTTTTCAAAGTGCTCGAGAAAAAAAAAGCCGCTGCCGCCTAACGAGACAACCACTGTGATCACCAGGATCAGCATGGTCTTGGTCCGTAAAGTCATCGCTATCGTCCATTCTCAAAAAATTTTCTTCAGCAGTTCAAGCACGGAGAGGAAAACGGCACTCCCCTCCACTTTACAAAATCAATCGTTTAGCAGGCGTAACAGCCTCCGGAGCCCATGGACGGACGAGCTTGAAAAAGGCCAGGGATGGACTTTTTCAACACCCTATGAGAGGACCACTATTGATTTTGATCGGCTCCGGCCATTTCTGGAAGCGGCCTGTTCAATTGAAGAATGCCGCTTTACTGCCAACGAAAATGACCTTGAACTCTCTGAGCAGCTCCGCTAATCGCTCACCATCAAGATTCAAGTGCTGTGCTCCGGGGAGTGCTTCGAAATCGAACAGCTGGGGCATACCGAACACCCCGAAGGCAGCCGGAACCAGATTGGTGATGTTGATCAGACAAATCATTTTGATGGTTTCAGGATCTTCAATCCCTACCAGCGCGGCATCTGAATGATGTAAGGTCACCAGGGAAAGCAGTCGGCTCAGCTGCCAGCGCTCCAGGGCAGCGGCACCGATCTCCGCATGATTGGCCCCGAATACCTCTTTCTCCTTGGCCAGGGTCTGGGAGCTCTCCTCCGTCACCAATTCCGCGACCAGCTCATGCCCGCCCTGGGTACTGAGCACAACTTTACCGATATGCCGAAACAGACCGGCGAGAAAAGCTTCTTCCGGGTCGACCAGACTGAGTTTATCTGCGACAAATCGGCTGGCCAGGGCACAGATCAAACTGTCTTCCCAAAGCATTTTTTCAACGGGGCCGAAGGATCGGTGCATGCCATGCATGCTGGCAGCCAGGACCAGGTTACGCAAGGTCTTCTCCCCCAGGATGACAATCGCTTTGGACAGACTAGTCACCTGACGGGACATGCTGTAAAAGGAGGAATTGGCGATTTTCAGCACCCGGGCCATGACCACGGGGTCCCTGGAAACGACTTCGGCCAGCTTTTCCGCAGAAGAATCCTGGGAATTGATCAACTTAATGGTCGCCATGGCGACCTCTGGCATCACCGGCAAATTGTCTAAATCATAAGAGATATTCTGAAAAGTCATAATGTCCCGGTTCCCTTCGCCTGCGGATTCTGGGTGCATAACATTGCGCTCCCCCTGCTCTCGACTGATGAGATGCTGACTTTCGCTAGCGGACTTAGGAGCCACTCCGTGCGTTCCGCCATCGCCTTGTCGGCCATTCTTTCGACTGTTCAACCCGTTGTTCCCCGCCTGAACCCGGCATCCTCATTCATCCTCGTCGCCAGACTGCCCATAGCGCTGTTTCATACATTCCGGACAGATGCCGTGACTGAATTGAACCCCGGCATGTTTCTCGATGTAACTTTCCAGGTTCCTCCAGTAGCCGCCGTCATCCCGAATCTCTTTGCAATGCATGCAAATGGGGATGATCCCCTTAAGAGCCTTTATCTCTTGCCGGGCCTCGCGCAGTGCCCTGTTTTTACGAGTCAACTCCCGGGTCAGGGCAACCATCTCCGCATTCAGGCAGGAGATCTTCTGCAGAATATCATTGTCCGGGACGAGCAAGTGATCGCTGAACAGCAGATAAGTGCCGCCGCTCTGCGTCAGATAGCATTCCAGAGAGACAACCTGCTGTTCCCCGCTGATAAAATTCAAGCGGAGCGGTTGCGCAAGGCTCAGAATATTCGCGTGTAACAACGAGCGGCTTTCAGGCAGCAGGACCGCCTGCAAGGGCTGGCCGACAAGATCCTCAGCCGCCAGTAACCGGCAGAACCCCTGATTGCAATGTTCAATGGTGAATTCGCAATCCAACAGCACCAGGCACAGGTAGCGCGATCCGCTGACACATTCGCCGACAAACTCCAGCACACCATCAGGGTAGCTGTTATGTTTGATCGTTCGTTCCATCTGCGCACCATTGTCGTGAAATTACCCTGGCCATAGCAAAGCTGCCTGCCAACCCATCGGCACCGATCCGCCGCGCAAGGTCCGGATTCCCAGTCAGGGCATACCCCCCGACCAGAACTTTCAGTTGACCAAGGCTTTTCTCCTGTCGCAGCACCGCGATCGTTTGCTCAGCTTGCTTCAGGTGACAGGGCAGAGTGATGGACAACGCCAACAACTCAGGCTGTAAGCTTTTCAGTTTCCGGAGGAGATCCTGCTGGGTCAGATTTCCTCCTGAATAATGGACATTCCAACCGTCTCCGGCCAGGATATCGGCGACCATCAGGGGCCCCAACTGATGCTGCTCATGTTCCACGGTCGCCACCACCGCGGTTCCTCGTTCCTGCGTCAACCGGTCTTTCGGCAAGCTGATCGAAGCCAGTACCCGACCGACGATTGCCGTGGCAAGGTGTTCCTGAGCCGGAGAGATTTCCGCTTCTTCCCAAAGCCGGCCGATGTCGGACATGACCGCACAGAGAACCTGCTGATAAAAATCCAGCAGGGTGTCACAAGAGCAAATCGAAGCATCCGCAAGAGTCAGGCAGCCCTGATGATTCCCGGCCAGCAGGGCCGCCTGAAATTTGTGTCTGATGACTCCCCAGGTCTCTTCTGTAGACTGATCAACCGCACGGTCGACGCCCGGCTGCTGGCTGCTCAACTGACCATGCCGGGTTTCTATCCAGGCAAAAATCGGCAAAATCTCACGCACAACATCTGCCGCCAGGTATTTTTCTACGGCATCGCTCCAGCCCTTGAGTTCAAGGGGAAAATAACCATATGCATACTGGTGGGCGTGATAGGCCCGGTAGAGCCAGGACAGGTTTTGAAGGAGCAGGGAACAATCCCCAAAGGCGAACAGCATCGCCAGAAACTGCCCATGATAGTGAAGATTCCGCCGCATGGTCTGGAGAGGATGGTAACCGATCAAACGATTGATCTCGGGGTGAGCGGACAACGCATCATCGACCCTTCTCAACAGCTGCGGCAGGCCCTGTTCGAAAGCCTCAACTGTCGTCCTGGAGACCGGCAACAAGAACGGCGGGTCACTGATGTCATGATCATTACGGGTCATATCCTCACCTGTAGAAACAGCCAGCGGAGAAAACCATTATATATTAACAGACTTCAATATGGAGATTTTTCTTATATTTCTTGAACCCTTCTTCCAAAGTCTCCTGCAGGACCTCTCTGTCCCAAGGCTTGGCAATAAATTTAAAGATCGCTCCACGGTTCACGTTTTCCGTTATCATATTGAAATTGAGACCGCCGGAAAGCGCAATCCTGACAATCTTCGGATAGATCTTTTTGACCCGCTCCAGAAAATCCACCCCATTGAGTCCCGGCAGCTGATAATCCGAGATCACCACCGCAACGGGTCTTTGCGCAAGAATGGACAGCCCCTGTTCCGCATCCAATGCTGTTTCCACTTCACAGCCGCTCAGACTCAGTTCGCGCCCCAGGCTATTCAAAATAGACGGTTCATCATCAACAATCAAAACCCGCCGTTCCCCCGCTTGATATTGTCCGACATTCAGATGGCGCGGATTGCGCAAAAAGCTCTCCAGCTCAGCCCCCGGAACCGGCCGTGAGTACAAAAAACCCTGGATCTCATCGCATCCCAAGCGTTGCAGGTATTTCAGCTGGTCCTTATCTTCCACCCCTTCGGCGATCACCTTCAGGTTCAGTGCATGGGCAATGGCTGTTGCCGCTTTGGTTATTTCGTTACTGCTGGGGTCGCAGGTTACATCCTGAATAAATGAACGATCAATTTTGATTTTATCAATAGGCAGCTGCCTGAGATAGCTGAGGCTGGAATAGCCGGTGCCGAAATCATCCAGCGAAATTGTCACGCCCATCTGCTTGAGTTCCCCGAGAATTTTGATCGCGGCATCAAGGTCTCCGATCACGGCGGTTTCCGTCACTTCCAGTTCAAGAGCCGCGCTGTCGATGCCGGTGCGCCGCAGCACATCCTGGATGAATTGGCAGAACGATGAATCTTTGAGCTGCTGCCCGGACACATTGATGGCCATCGGCGGCGGGGTCAGCCCTGCTTTCTGCCAGGCAGCATATTGCGCACAAGCGGTGGAAATGACCCACTTGCCAAGCTCATCAATAAGATCCATCCGTTCCGCAACAGGGATGAACAGCGCGGGACTCACCGCCCCGAGAAGCTGGTTGGTCCAGCGCAACAGGACCTCAACCCCGGTCATCCATCCGGTCCGCAGACACGCCTTGGGCTGATAATGCAGGCTGAACTCATTTCGCTGCAGCGCATGACTTAATTGCAACTGCATGGTGAAACGTTCCGTGTACTGGGCATTGAGGTGCTGATTGAAGAAATTCAAGGCCCCGCCCGGAGAATATTTTATTTCTCCAAGAGCCTTTTCTGCCTTTTCCAGCAGCGTTGTTGCGTCGCCACCGTCTTCAGGAAAAACGCTGATGCCGACCTTACAAGCCACGGAACAAGTCACCCCTGCCAGCGGAATGGGCTTGGAAACAGCCGTCTGCAGCCGATTCGCCAGATCGACAACCTGGTCCTGGCGGGCAAAATTGGCGGCTGCAATGATAAACTGAAAATGGCCGTTATAGGCGATCATATCGATCGCCCGGACCTCATACTTCAGTTTTTCCGAGATAATCTGCAAGAATGAGCAGAGCTCCTGATCAGACAACGCCTGGGCAGATGTTTTGTAAGGAACGATTTTCATATGATACAGGGCGACCAGTGCATAGTCCTGTGCCGCCCGCAGGATCGACTGACCCAGCCGACCGGCAAGGACGCTGCGGTCAGGGAGACCGGTCGTTTTATCGAAACGACTTTTTTCCACCAGCTTACGGCTTTCAATAGCCTCGGTCAGCTCGTCAACCCTGCGCACATACCCCCACAAAGAGCCGTTGTCGAGAAAGACCGGATCGGTATGGATGACAAGATAGCGATCCTTGCCGTTCAAACCTGTAAACCAGCCATTGATGAGATTCCGACAGGCAAGATCATTGACCCAATCCCGGCGCGAGACCGGAACTGTCGGCAGCCCCCCGTAAACAAGATCGCGGACAGGACTCAAAGTATCGTCTTGCCCCACCGCCTCAACGGCGGCAGGCACCTGCTCTTGTTGTAAACCGGTCAGTTGTGCGCAGGCACTATTCCAAAGAAGTAGCCGCTGTTGCCCATCGATAACAAAGGTGGGCATTGGACTGGTGGCGATGATCTGCTTGGCAAAAGCGAGCCATTCACGATGATTTTCACAATCAAAAAGGATCTGCGGTTCAGAAAAAAGCCTGTTGCTTGTCTTGGTCATTAAAACAGCCCCCTGCCGGCAGGTCTGCCAGTGTAAAAATTTAGTCATTTCCAATGCAATGAAGATGCCACATCAAGAGTCCACCAAAAGTCTACAATATCAGCTAATTATATTTTCTCAATTTGCCGCTCCCTCCCAGCCGCCTCTCCGAAAATTGCGGCTCCTCGCTGACAAAAATCCTTATTTCCCTAGTTTTATTGACTTTATCAAAAAGAGAAAGAAATCTTTCCCCTGCAAGGGATCTTGCACCGGCAGCAACCGCAATCCCGCTGACGAACGCCCCAATTGCGCAAAGAACTGTTCTTGGAACGACTACAAATATATGATATCTTTATATGTATTATTGGGGGGAATATGAGAAGCTCGGCTCTCCTGCTCGGTGATTTCCACAGCCTTCGTCTTCAGCCTGCCCGTCCTGCCCCCCAAAGAACACCCTGCTTGAAAAATTCACTGACCGGCGGAACGGCGCCCTGCAGAGCAAACGGATTTGCTGAAGAGGAGAGTTGATGAACGGGAATTATCCAGCCAACCCGGTCTTACTGGTTGATGACGAACCGGGCTATCTTCGGGTCCTGCAGGCTTTGCTGCAGGATGGCAAGATAGACCATACGGTCTGCTGCACCGACAGCCGCCAAGTCCTTGAGCTGATCGGAAAAAAGACCTTCAGCCTGGTCGTCCTGGACTTGATCATGCCCCACATTTCGGGATATGCCTTACTTTCCCATCTGGTTGAAAACCACCCGGAGATACCGGTCATTATTGTCACCGGCCTGGACCAGGTGGAAGCAGCGGTCAGCTGCATCAAAGCCGGCGCCCTTGATTATTTTGTCAAGACTGACGACCCGGAACGGCTCATTTCACGAATTAAACAGGCATTAGCCGCCAGCGAACTCAGACATGAGCTTGATAACCTGAAATCGAACCTGCTGGAGCCGGCGCTCCACTCGCCGCAGGCTTTTCGTCAGATCATCACCCGCAACCAGAGAATGCAAAATATTTTCAGCTATATAGAAGCGACCGGCAGCAGTTCGGAACCGGTCCTTATCAGCGGCGAAAGCGGAGTCGGCAAAGAGCTGGCCGCCCGCGCGGTGCATGCCGTCAGTCGCCCTGAGCAACCCTGGGTTGCCATTAATGTTGCCGGACTGGATGATGCGGTTTTTTCCGACACCCTCTTCGGTCATGTCCGGGGCAGCTTTACCGGCGCAGAAGCAGAACGGGCCGGAGTGATAGAAAAAGCGGGCAGAGGAACCCTGTTTTTTGATGAGATCGGCGACTTGAGCCTGCCGTCACAGATCAAATTGCTGCGGCTGATCCAGGAAGGTGAGTATTTTCCCCTGGGGAGTGACAGACCCAAATACTGCCAGGCCCGGTTCGTTTTTTCGACCAACACCGATTTGAACCAAAAAATAGCTGCGAAAGGATTTCGCAAAGATCTTTATTATCGCCTGCAGACTCATCAGATCATCATTCCGCCATTACGGGACAGAATCGACGACCTGCCGCTGCTGATTGCTCATTTCGCCCATGAAGCCGCGGACAAACTCGGCAAAAAAATACCACCATTGCCGGAAACTCTTGCCGCGGCCTGCGCAGGATATTCTTTTCCGGGGAATATCCGGGAATTACGGGGCATGGTTTATGACGCGGTCAGCCGCCATCAATTCGGCCCTCTAACTCTGCACCCAATACAGGGGGCAATCTCCGAAGAAACGAACCTGCAGCAGCAAAAGACGGAAGTTCAGTCGGCACCGGACGACGAAACCCGCATCCATTTCCCGGACGAGCTGCCGACCTTAAAAGAAGGTACGGAACAACTGATCGCAGAAGCCTTGAAACGCAGCCGGGGGAATCTGACCATGGCTGCACACCGACTCGGTATCACCAGACAGGCTCTGGGGCAAAGATTAAAGCGGAAAAACGGCTGAACGCCCGGGCTCCGGCAAATTCAGCCCTCGATCTTTTCGATCCTGCGCTGATGACGCTCTCCCTGAAATTGCGCCTGCAGCCAGGTATCAACGATCCACAACCCCTCCTGCACGCTGACCATGCGGGCGCCGATAGCGATCATATTGGCATTGTTATGTTCTTTGGCAAGGCGGGCGCTTTTCTCATTCCAGCATAGCGCACAGCGCACCCCGGGAACCTTATTGGCCACCATGGCCTCGCCGTTGCCGCTCCCGCCGATAACAATGCCCAGGTCATTTTGCCCCGTTGCTACACTCTGCGCCGCCGGGCGCATGAAATCCGGGTAATCCACCGGCACCTCGCTGTCAGTCCCGAAATCCTCCACGCCATAGCCCAAATTTTGCAGGTGGAGCAGCACTGCGGTCTTCAAGTGAAATCCGGCATGATCGGCAGCAACGGCAATCTTTTTCATCTTCACAAGAGCCCCTTTACTAAAATTGATGTTCGGTTTATGAACGAATAACTCTGCGCGCCACTCTTTCCAGCGTCAACCCCTGCACCAGAATGGAGAAGACCACAATCACATAGGTCATCACGATAATAATCTGTCGGGCCGGTCCATGAGGGAGCGAGAGAGCCATAGCCACTGAAATCCCTCCCCGCAGTCCACCCCAGGTGATCAGGGTCACGGTGCCGGCAGGAACCGGGTATTTCCAGCGCAACAAATGGAGCACGCCACCGGCACTGATCCAGCGGGCCAGAAACGCCACCGGAATAACTGCCAGTCCGGCCAGCAGATGGATCACGCTGACCGGGATGACCAGGATCTCAAGACCAATCAGGACAAACAGCACCCCGTTGAGAATTTCATCGACCAGTTCCCAGAACGTATCGAGGTTTTTCCTGGTCGTCTCCGACATGGCGAAAGAGCGGCCGTGACTGCCGATCAACAATCCGGCGATGACGACCGCGAGAGGGCCAGAAATATGGAGGGTATCAGCCAAAGAATAGCCGCCCATGACCATGGCCAAGGTCAGGAGAATTTCAACCTGATAATTATCCACCTTTTTCAGCATGGCATAGGTCAACAGGCCCACCGCCAGGCCGAACAGGAGGCCGCCCGCGGTCTCCTGCACAAACAAGATGCCAACATCAGGGACTGACAGCGGCTGTTCTCCCTTGCTCAAAGCCAGCAGAACCGTGAACACCACCACCCCGAAACCGTCATTGAACAGCGATTCGCCGACAATTTTGGATTCCAGATCATGCGGCAGACCGAGCCGCCGGATCAGACCCAGGACCGCAACCGGGTCAGTCGGGGAAATCAGAGCCCCGAATAACAGACAGGACAAAAACGGCATGGCCACGCCCAGCCCGGTCAACACCAGCCAGGACAGCCCGCCAACGATAAAGGTGGAGGTCAGCACACCGGCGGTGGCCAGCGCGGCAATAATCCATCGTTGCTTGGTCAGGTCCCCCAAATCAAGGGGCAATGCCCCGGCAAACAATAAAAAGGCCAGCATGCCGTGCAGCAATGTTTCATCGAAATCGATCCGCTGCAACATCTGCGCGGCCTGATTGTCCAGATTCAACCCGAAGGAGGAGAGCAAGATAAGACCCAGCGACATGAGCAGGGAGATCAACATGACGCCGATGGTTGTCGGCAGGTGCAGACGGCGATAATTCAAATAACTGAACAAGGCTGTCATCACGATCAGAACGGCTGAAATCTGAAAAAAATTCATGCTGATGTCCTGCAGTACTGCGTTGTCGATTCATACCCGCGGTGGTCCGCGGCCCGGGATCAGGTCTTGAGCGGACATGCGGTGGCTGAATGTGCTTTTCATTTTACCATGAAAGGAGCCTGAAAACCTTCCGGTGGCGTTTGCCCCCCTCCGCACAGCCTTCGCCGGCGGGAAAAGATCAGCTCCACGGCTGCTATCCGAGCCAGAGATGATAGAATTAAAAAATCGGTGCCCAGCTGATCGGCTCCAGCACGTCGCGCTGCAAAGCTGCTGCCTGTGCCCCAAACAGTCCCCGACCGAGCTGGGTAAAGCCGCTAATAGACGGGGCGGTCCGCAGTCAGGCGCGCAACAACCGGACGAAAAGACACCGGAGGACAAACCCGTGTATGAACGCTTGAACAAAGGCGCCCCGGGCGCCGTCGCGTATCGTATTACCACCCCCTTGACCCGGACCGAAGCCGAACAGATTGCCGATGAGCTCGAAGGAACGATCTCCGAAGCAGGGAAAATCAGCATATTGATCGACCTGCAGGCTTTTCCTTACGCGGACCTGGGCAGTCTGTGGGAGGACCTCAAATTTGACGTCAAACACCTCAATGACATTCACCGCCTGGCTCTGGTCGGTGGGAGTCGCGTAGAACAATGGAGCGTACGGATTTTTGCCGGGCTGAGCTTGACCAGCTGCCGCTGTTTCCCGGAAGGCCGGGTGGAACAGGCCTGGGCCTGGCTCACCGAATAATTGCAGGGTTTCCGTTGCGAGGAACATGGTCGGAAAAGACAATATCCTGAACGTGCTGATTCAAACCGAAGAAAAGGAGAAGCGCTTCTTTGCTGCCTGGAAACGTGGCGTCGATCTTCTCGGCAGGCATCTGTTCGGCCCCAAAACACCGGCGACGGCTCAGCACAAAGATGACTTGCGGCCGGTAAGGACCCGGATCGAGAAAGAGATTGTCTCTATGAGCGGCGGGGAGGAACAGTTTATCAGTGCCATGGTCAGCTTTTATAACCCGGACTGGGGAGAAGACCTGGCCAGAAAGATCGATTGCCAAAAATCCGTATGCGGTCTGACCTATAATCTTGATCATGAGCAGGCGGAAATTCTTGCCGAACTGATGGTCAACTACCAGGGCTGGCCGGAATCCTGAGCGACGTGCAGCAACGCCGCTCTGGCAAGCAGCAGAGCGTTACCGATAACCAGCCTGAATTCTTAACCGGGAGATGAACTGATGTTAGATAACCGATTAACAGATCCAACCCTTTGGAAAAAGCAATGTTTTGTCGACGGGCAATGGATTGACGCGGACAGCGGAGCGACCCTGACCGTGACCGATCCGGCCAGCGGAGAACAGCTGGGAACCGTTCCCAAACTGGGCGCTGCGGAGACCCAGCGGGCGATAGCAGCGGCGGCCCGAGCCCTGCCGGACTGGCGGGCATTGACCGCACAGGAACGCTGCGGAAAACTGCGCCGCTGGTTTGAACTGCTGCTGGAAAATCAACAGGACCTGGCTAAAATCATGACCGCAGAACAGGGCAAACCGGTTGCCGAAGCCAGTGGGGAGATCGCTTATGCCGCGTCCTTCATCGAATGGTTTGCCGAGGAGGGCAAGCGGGTCTATGGCGATATCATCCCGCCCCATCAGGCTGACAAAAGAATCATGGTCCTCAAAGAGCCGATCGGCGTCTGTGCAGCCATTACGCCCTGGAACTTCCCGGCTGCGATGATCACCCGCAAAGCAGCGCCGGCCCTGGCCGTCGGTTGCACCATGGTGGTCAAACCGGCCAGCGCCACCCCTTATTCGGCCCTGGCCCTGGCCGAACTGGCCCGGCGCGCCGGCATTCCGGCCGGGGTTTTCAGCGTCGTCACCGGCTCCTCGGCAGCCATCGGCGGTGAACTGACCGCCAATCCGCTGGTACGCAAACTGACCTTCACGGGTTCGACCGAAGTCGGCAAACAACTGATTGCCGCATGCGCCGGAACGGTCAAAAAGGTCTCCATGGAACTGGGCGGCAATGCCCCGTTCATCGTCTTTGACGATGCCGACCTGGATGCCGCCGTGGCCGGGGCCATCGCATCCAAATACCGCAACAACGGCCAGACCTGCGTCTGCACCAATCGCTTTCTGGTTCAGGAAGGCGTCTACCAGGCTTTTGCCGACAAACTGGTCACTGCGGTCCTGAAGATGAAAGTCGGCAACGGTTTTGAGGACGGGAGCGAACTGGGGCCGCTGATCGATATGCATGCGGTTGAAACCGTCGAGCAGCATATCGCCGACGCGGTCAAGAAAGGGGCCCACCTGCTCACCGGCGGCAAGCGCCATGCCCTGGGCGGACAATTCTTTGAGCCGACGGTGTTGACCGATGCCAACCCGGACATGCTCATTGCTGGCGAAGAGACCTTCGGACCGGTCGCGCCGCTGTTCAAATTTAAAACCGAGGAAGAAGCGATCCGGCTCGCCAACGCTACGGAATTCGGCCTGGCCTCTTACTTCTATACCCGCGACCTGGCCCGCTCCTGGCGAGTTGGCGAAGCTCTCGAATACGGCATTGTCGGAGTCAATACCGGTTTGATTTCCACAACCGTCGCCCCCTTCGGCGGGGTCAAGGAATCCGGATTCGGCCGGGAGGGAAGTAAATACGGCCTTGAAGACTATCTGGCCATCAAATATATGTGCATTGGCGAAGTCAACTCCTGATTCGGGCTTGCCACCGCCAAACAGCCCGGCTCATGGATTTGAGCCGGGCTGTTTGGTGCAGAACTGATCAGCAAGTCAACGTACCGACCGCCTCTTTCTCAAATATCGACATCCCGACCAAACTGGCGAAACTCGTCGAGATTGCTGAACTCACCCCAGGCCAGGTATTGGTTGGGCGCATTGATGAAATGATAGATGTTTTCCATGACGTTAAAATGTTTGTGCTCTTCGGCCGCAATTCTTAGCAACAGCGCTTTGGTTCCTTCGTCCGCCTCTTTCTCTGCGCATTCCTCGTACAGTCGAAAACTGTCCGCTTCGATCTTCATGGCATGCTGGTAAGCATCCAGGTCCCCCTGCTGCACCTCCAGGGTGGCGGCCGTCTGCGGCAGCTGCTCAAAGACATTTTTGACATCGGCGATGATGGTCGTATCCGTCATGTGCGGGGCTTTCCCGGTCAACTTCCAACGCTGAAAAATTTCGTAGTGCTTCTGTTCGTCCAGGACCAGGCGCTGAAATATGTTTTTCAGGCCGGGGTGTTTGGCCTGATTGGCCAACTGCTGATAATAGCTCTTGCCGTCCTCTTCCATCTGCATTGCGAAATCCAAAATTTTCATAAATCCTCCTTTGGCTGATCCCGAATCAGTTCAGAATCAGTGCTCACTGAGAATATGTACTCCGGCCTGACGCATCTGTTGCAGCGCACGGGCACCGTTTTCCAGACTGACCGCTCTGGTTGCCGGTTCGATCAGCACCATCTCGAACCCTTCTTTAACACCATCCATGACTGTGGCCAGGACACAGACATCCTGCGCCAGGCCGGCGGTAAAAATTCTCCGCACCCCGGCCTTATGCAGCCAGAAGGCCAGGCCGGTCTGATCGAATGCCGAATTCTGATCCTGGTCGAAACGGGTTCCCTTGGTCACTATGACCGCCTCTTCAGGAACCAGCAGGTCGGGGTGGAAAGCGGCGCCGGCACTGTCCTGCACGCAGTGCACCGGCCACATCCCGCCATTTTCCTGATAGCTCAGATGACACTGCGGATGCCAGTCGCGGCTCAGGTAAACAGGAACCCCATTGGCCTGCGCCCGTGCCGTCCAGGCATTGACGATCGGCACCACCTGATCGCCCCCGGCAATGGGCAGCGCCCCGCCCGGACAAAAATCCTTCTGCACATCGACAATCAGCAGCAGGTCGCCGGTTGTTAATTGATCGATATCTCCCATGCAACTCTCTCCCTAACTCGTTGTCATCCGGAAACGGCCCTTTTCCACCGTGGCGGTGTCAATCTGCGGGCTTATTTGTGCGGTGTAAAGAACTACGCCTCCGCATAACCCCTTGATGTCCTTGCCACAACAAAAAATTTCTCGTTTCCAATCTGAAAACTTATGCGTTGGCTTCCGGAGTTTCCGGATGCCAACTAACTAGTGTTGGCAAAACCCGCCCGGGGGCTTTGCCAAGCGCGGTGGGAATTGCCCCACCTGGTCAACTCAACGGACAATCAGTCTTGCTGTTGATCGCCCATCCGCGATCAACAAACGTTACGTCAACAGGCTGCTAACGATCGGCGGTCTTTTCCCACTGGATGGCGTCAACCGGGCAGACTGAATCACATTCGCCGCAGTCGGTGCAGACCGCCTGGTCAATCTGATAAGGCTCTCCTTCGCTGATGGCACTGACCGGGCAGACCGGTTCACAGGTGCCGCAAAGAATACATTCATCGACAATATAATGTGTCCCCATTGCTTGAGTCTCCTTGAGTAGGTTGTTGAAAAAGCTGGCCCGGGGCTTTTCCAAGCATGATGGAGAAAAGCACAAGCTTTCCCCACCACACAAAATCAAAGAATTACTGATCGTCACGAAGGCTCTCGTTTAAACAGCTTTGCAGTACACTCGGGACTATCCCCAGGGTCATCGGGGGCTGTCCCAAAAGTTTGCGAGCCAGGAAACGGTAGCGGTTAGCACCGCAAAGACCTGGGACAGCCCCCATGCGGGGACAGTCCCGGTTTTGCTGCCATCGACTCTTAAACTTAGCGCCATTTCGGATCGTCACTGATTTTGCCTGCCCATCGTTGGGCTTTTCAGGCTGGCTTCAACAACCTGTAAACAAAAAGATCCAGACCTGATTGGATGATAGCAGGATACCGCTGCAGATAACAGTTCCAGCCTCCTGTTATTGCTTGCTGCACAGAAAACACAGCAGCGGCGGAGTTAATCGCCCTGGGGATTTTTCCCCTTGATGGCAATACACAGGCACTCGGCCTCGGCAAAGACCAGTTCACCCGCGCAGATTCGCCCCAATACGGTGATTTTACGCCCTTCAACGGTCGTCACCCGGCTGGCGACAGTCGCAACTTCTCCCAGGGGCAAAGGGTTGCGGAAGCTGACATTGAGATTGCCGACCACAACCGGATAACCGGCGGTCCAGGCCGCCAGGCCGAGGACTTCATCAAGCACGGCGGCCATGGCGCCACCGTGCGCATGCCCCGGCGGACCTTCGGTTTCAGGGCCGAACCAGACTCTGGCGCGCAGTTCGCCCGCCGGATTTTTAAAGTAACGAACCCGGTAGCGGTTCCCCTCTGGTTCAGCAGATACGAAACGCAACGATGCCCCGACCAGCGCCGGAGCATCAAAAGCCACCCAGTCGGCAGCGCCGTCCAGGTTGACCGCAGCAGTGGATATTGGCTCGTTTTGCATAAAGCTCTCCCGCTTGACACCCGCAGGGTCTGAATTAATCAAGTTTCGTCGATATCGACAATTCCCAATCTGATGGCATAGTGCAGAATTTCCACACTGTTTTTAAACCCGAGTTTATGCTTTATCGCGGCCCGATGCTTGGCCACGGTTTTCGGACTGATGGTCAGGAGCGTTGCAAGCTCATCGGTCTGTTTGCCCAATGCCAGCAGCCTGAATACCTGCTTTTCGCGGTCCGTCAACGCCAGGTATTGAGCCAGTTGGTCATCACCATCGTCCCGATGGTTCAGGTAAAATTTGATAATTTCCGGATTCAGGCAGGGGCTGAGTGCATAACCGCCGCGCTGAACTTCACGAATGCCTGCAATCAATTCCTCCAGCGGGCTCTGTTTCAAGATATAACCCCTGGCCCCGGCCTTAAGCGCATGAAAAACAGAGGCTTCGTCGTCTCTGGCAGTATACACGACAATGGCAAGCTCCGGCATTTCCGCCAAAAGCAGGCGAATGGCTTCAGTGCCGCCGAGCGTCGGGAAAGCCAGATCCATGACCACTATATCAACCTTCACCTGTTGCAGCAGTTTCAGGCCCGCCAGCGCACTGCCCGCCCTGGCGCAGATACTGATATCGGTGCAGTCCGCCAGAAAATGTTCCAGCCCCTTTTCCACCACAGGCTGCTGATCCACGATCATAAGTCTGACGGCGCTCATCTGCACCTCCGGAAGGAAGAGCCGTTGTTGCGGCGGGCGCTGCCGCCTGGCGAACGTGGTCAAATTTTATCAGCAAATCCAGGTTTGACAATTTTAGCGGACTGAAAATGGTAGAAAATATCTACCCCCGAGAGGAGCAACCTGCTCATTGTGCAAAGACCGCCTGCTGCTACACTGATAAATAAAGGTAACCAACGCAAGCAGAAAGGAGCAGCCATGTCAGATCAATACAAAGACCAATTCTCTGAGGCTATCGAAGAAGAAGCTGAACATTCGGCGTTTCTCTGTACCGCATGTAACACCAAATACCCGAAGGCGGAAGCCAAGAAAAAAGATATGACCTGCTGCGGACGGACCATGACGGAACTGCTGAAGGAAAGCTTCGGGCCCTGATTGCTCCCGTCAGTTCTTTGCGACTGGACGCTCATGGGATCCCGCGAGGTTATTTCGTGGTGGGCGAGCCGAGGGTTTGAACGGCGATGCGTTGCCAGCTGCCATCCTCTTTCATCCGCCGCAGTGCGGCAGCCAGCGGCTTGATGAGGGCGGCATGTTTTTTATGCAGATAGAGGAACATCGGCCGCACGGCCAGCGGGGGTAAGCATTCCACCATGTCGTTATGATGGTATTCCTTGAGCAGGTGATAGCCGGCATAGCGTTCATAGAGGGCGAATTTTATCCGTCCGGCGCTGAGTAGATCCAGCAACTGAGCGGGCGAGGCAACCCGGGTGATCTTGGCCGTGGCCGGTACACGCTCTTCGTAAATTTTCCAGCCGATAATAATCCCGACATCCTCCCCCGCGAGTCGCTGCCAGCTCATCCGCTCATGTGCTGGTTTGCGGACGAAGGCGACAAAATTGTAGTCAATCACCGGTTCGGAAACGGCAATAAGGTTCGGATATTGCTCACTCAACCCCCCGATTCTGGGGATCTCGCCGTCGCTGTAGCCATCATCTGCCATCTGCAGTGCCCGTTCTGCCGGCAATCTGATCAATTCAACCTGAATGTCAATGCGGGCAAACAGTTCCTTGACCAACAGGTCAAAAAAACCATCCTGCGCCAGCGTGGAAAACGGCGGTTTGATTGACGTATTGACCCGGATCGTTTCCAGACTGAAAGCCGGTCCAGCAAGGCACCCAACCAATAACCAGGCCAGAATCAGAACCTTTCCTCTGCGCTCAATGCTTTTCACGCCAGACCTCCGCTCTTCCCGCTCAGCCCCTGGTGGACGGCCTCGGCAAGGGATTCGATGGTGAACGGTTTGCGTAAGACCCGGGATATCGCCCCGGCCGACAAATCTGCGGCTTCGGCTTTGTCGGCAAATCCTGTCCAGAGCAAGATCGGCCAATTCAGATTCCGACTTCTGAGCTTTTTCGCCAGATCAAGGCCGCCCATTCCCGGCATGGTCAGATCGGTAATGAGCAGATCTATCGCCATGTCAGCGGCTGACAAATCCTGGTAGGCTTGGTTTGGGTCATTGTAGACCGCGACACGATACCCCAGATTAACCAGTATCTCGCGCCCCAACTCGGCCACCGGCAACTCGTCATCGACAATGACAATCGATTGACCGCCCCCCGTTAAGGTCGTGGCGGGGGGAATCTTCTTTTCCACACAAAGATCGGTCTCCGGCAGGTAAACGTAAAAGCAGGCCCCCTCCCCCGCCTCGCCAGCCAGGTCGATAACTCCGCCATGAGCGCGGATAATGCCATGCGCTACCGCCAGGCCCATGCCGGTGCCTTCACCGACTTTTTTGGTCGAAAAGAACGGCTCGAAAACCCGCTTGCGAATCTCTTCCGGGATGCCGGGTCCGGTGTCCCGGATCGTCAGGCAGGCATAGCGTCCAGGGGCCAGGTCCAAGCGCGCTGCAGCCGCGCCAGCAAGTTTTTTGCGGGCCAGGGCGATGGTCAGGTGTCCGCCGTTTTCCCGCATGGCATGCCCGGCGTTGGCCGTCAGGTTCATGACGACCTGATGTAATTGCGTGGCATCGCCAAGAACCCGGATCTCGTCATCCAGGAAAATGGCAATATCCACGCTGGTTGGCAATGAAGCACGCAATAACGGGGTATCCTCCCTGATAATCTCAGCTAAGTTCAACGCTTCCCGAACCGGTTCCGCACGGCGGCTGAATAACAGGATCTGACCAATCAGTTTTTTAGCCCGATCTCCCGCCTGGATAATCTGCTGCTGGTATTGCTGCAACTTCGAGCCCGGTTCGCAACGGGTGTAACTCAACTGGGCGAACCCCAGCACTGCGGACAGGATATTATTGAAATCATGGGCGATCCCGCCAGCCAGGGTCCCCAGGGCCTCCATTTTCTGGGCTTGGGTCAAGCGTTGTTCCAGTTGCTGGCGCTGCTCAAGATCATCTTTTAGCTGGGCCGTCATCCCGTTGATGGCATCGACCAGGTGATCTATTTCATCATCCCGGTAGCGGTTTTCCGGCACCTTCAGTGTACTGAGTCGATCAATATTGTTCAGGTCGATGGCGCGGGCGTAGGACTCCACCTGCTGCAGCCGATTAACGACCTGGCGGTGGAACAGGAAAAAAAGGATAATGGCAACACCGAAAACGCTGATGCCATTGGCCAGTAACAATTCCGGGAAATCCCTGAGAATGGAGACGGAAAAAGGCTCATAATGAGCCTGCAGGTAAATCGTGCCGATATCCACCTGGTTCCGGGTCGTTGGCTCCCGATGCGCAATGTCACTGGCGTGTTCCAGAAAAGGAACCTCGTCGCGTAGGCCGAACTTGAAGCAGCGAGCAGCAGAGCGATCACATATTTCCGCATAGGTGATCACCTTGCTGGTCTGGTTTTCAACAATGGTCTGCACCATGTCCCAGTCATACAGCCAGACCGCTTCGCGGATGGAGTTCATCGCGCCGTTTTCAAAGCTGATAAATTCCTGTTGAATCTGCTGCTTCTGCCTTTCCAACCGCAGGTACCCCTGATAGAAACTGACCGTCAGAACAATCAAGGAACAGGTCAGCAACATACTGAGCAGCAATTTGTTCTTCAGCTTGGCGCTTTTCAATGATTCCCCCTGTCAAGATGGCTATCCCGCTGTTGGGGAAAAGAAAAATGCGGAACAGGAAAGCCCCATTGCCGATAAACCGGTTCCAGTTGACCGCTGCGGTACAGTCTCTCAAGGCCCAGTTCGAATTCTTCTTGCAGTTTCCGGCCTCTCTCGCTGTCGGCAAAGACCGGGTAATACCGGCGCTGACCGACAACTTCAAGCCCGAACCGCTGTGCGTCGAAATCCAGCTTTGCCAGTTGCAAAGATTCGTTGATCAACTGCCGATCGTCGATATAGTAATCGGCGCGCCCCAGAATCACCATCATCAGGGCGGATTCGCCGCTGCGCACCTCCCTGACATTGACCGCGACCGGAAAATCGGCTTGCGAATAGTAACCTTCCCGCCAGAC
This sequence comes from Pelobacter seleniigenes DSM 18267, assembly GCF_000711225.1. Lineage (NCBI taxonomy): Bacteria > Pseudomonadati > Thermodesulfobacteriota > Desulfuromonadia > Desulfuromonadales > Desulfuromonadaceae > Pelobacter > Pelobacter seleniigenes. Next base: position 3,018,346 of record NZ_JOMG01000002.1, on the reverse strand, counting down.
CACCTGTTTCCCCGTCAAACTGTCAAGCCCCTCCCAGAAAGGGTTTTTCGCTTTCAGAAAAAAGGCGAAATAAGCATTTTCATAGAGCGGATAAGCGGCCAAATGCAGAGGTGGAACCTCTTTTGTTTCACAAAGTTTGATGTCAGCGCGACCGGCGGCCACCAGGTTGTTGGCCTGAACGGTCGGTACATAAAGATGTTTCACGGAGAAGCGGGCACCGTAGATCAAGCGGATGAGGTCATGATAAAGACCGTGGCCATCTTTATTGGTAAATCCGTTCCAAGCCGGGCCGGCGGTGATCAGAACCCCACGCTGTTCTTCCGCAACGACGGACAGCGGAACAAACAAAGACAACCCGATGAGCAGCAGGAGAGATAAAGACCGGGACAATGTAACGCCGTATGCTTTCATCAGAGCAAGGCCTCATGCAGGCAATGATAACGGGCACAAACATTAAACATGACAAATCTAACTGATCTTAGGAACGAAGTAAATTGATTTTTCACGCCCTTTTCCTTCCCAGCGATTCATGACAATGCCTCGACATTGAGCCCGCGACACGCTCTTTCAGGCAACCTGTTCCTCGAAACAGGTTTCATTTGCTATGCTTTAACAGGATGAAGAGCACGTCCCATGACGCCTCAGCAATGGTTCGGAAACAGTGGGGAAGAATTATGGAAGCGGCATCGTTGCAACTGCTCGAGAATTATCTGCTGGCCATCCTGCTGGGGGCGCTGATGGGCCTGGAGCGGGAACGCAAGGATACCCGGCTGGCCGGGCTGCGGACCTTTATCCTGACCACATTGTTCGGCACGATTTGCAGTCAGATCTCGACAAACATAGTCAACAGCTGGATATTGTTTGGCGGCATCATGGCTGTGACGGTCCAGTCCGCCATGGTTCATTTTTTACGTTTTCGGGCAGATATCGCCGCCGGTCTGACTACCTCCGTGGCCTTGCTGATCGCTTATGGGATCGGTGTCCTGATCCCCTTGGGACAGTCCCTGGAAGCCATTGCCCTGAGCCTGATCACCACCGTGATTCTGTACTTCAAACCCCAGCTGCAGGAGTTTTCACGCAAACTTTCGGAGCGGGATATCTTTGCCATTTTCCAGTTCGGGCTGATTGCTTTCATTATCCTGCCGATCCTGCCGAACCGTGGTTATGGTCCATATCATGCCCTGAATCCTGCCAATATCTGGCTGATGGTGGTCATGATCAGCGCCCTGAACCTGATCGGCTATGTCACCCTCAAACTGGTCGGCCAACGCTGGGGTGGCCCGGTCCTCGGGATTCTCGGCGGACTGGTCTCCAGCACCGCCACGACCCTGTCCTTCAGCCGTCATTCGCGCAGCAACAACGAGCTGTCCATGATCGGAGCCCTGATCGTATCGGTTGCCTCAGCGGTGGTCCTGATCCGGATCGCCTTTCTGGTCGGGATCATTCACCTGCAGTTGCTGACACAGCTGGCCATACCGTTGGTGATGATGTTCCTGGCCGGCCAGGTGCCGGCCTTTCTGATCTGGCGCCAGAGCAGCCATCAGGAAACGCCATTACCAGTCATCCGCAACCCCGTTGAAATGCGCCAGGCTTTATGGTTTGGCTTGCTCTATGCGATCATCCTGTTGGCGGTGTCGGCGGGAAAAGATTTTCTCGGCGAAGGCGGGGTCTATATTGTCGCCCTGGTCTCCGGTCTCACGGATGTCGACGCCATCACCCTGACCAATGCCAGGCTGGTTGAAACCGGCACCCTGGCCGAATCCCAGGCCGCCATCAGCATTCTGCTCGCCTATGTCTCCAACCTGGCATTCAAACTGGCCATGGTCGGCGTCCTCGGCACCCGTAAAATGCTGCTCTGGACCATGTTCTGCTTCATCTGCCTGGCTGCTCCGGCCCTGCTGATCCTGCTCTGATCGCGCACCATAACCGGACCGTTGTAAACTCGCAGGCGGTTACCACCAGCACGTGTCCGCGAGAGTTGGGAACGACTCAACCACTATGCACTGAATGTGCATAGGTTTTAACGGGACTGAAAGTCCCTAAAATAGCCCCCTCTTCCCTCGTGGGAGAGGGTTGGGGTGAGGGGGGAAACAGCTCAAGCATTTCCACCCCCACCCTAACCTTCCCCCATCAAGGGGGAAGGAATCAATTCATAGAACCTAGCTTTGGACTAGCGCTCTGGAATAATAAATAAAAAACCGGCCCGAGAACAGATCAAGGACCGGTCGCAAAACCATATGCGCTTAAGCCAATATGTTTACAGTTCGATTTTGGCTCCCATCACTTCAAGGAATTTAGCCAGCCATTCCGGATGGGCGGGCCAGGCCGGAGAAGTGACCAGTTTGCCGTCGACATAAGCCTTGTCCACCGGAATATCCGCGTAGGTGCCGCCAGCACTGGCCACATCCGGAGCCACGGCCGGATAGCAGGAGCAGGTCTTGTTCTTCAGCACGTCGGCAGCGGCCAGCACCTGGGCACCGTGGCAGACCGCCGCAATCGGCTTATCCGCCGCCGCAAAATGCTTAACGATCTTGATCACGTCCGGATTGAGACGGATATATTCCGGAGCCCGGCCGCCCGGGATCACCAGGGCGTCATAAGCGTCGGCCCGGACTTCGGCGAAGGTGGCATTCAGAGCAAAGTTATGGCCGGGCTTTTCACTGTAGGTCTGATCCCCCTCGAAATCGTGAATGGCGGTACGCACGGAATCGCCAGCCTTCTTATCCGGGCAGACCGCATGAACCGTATAACCGACCATCTGCAACGCCTGAAAAGGAACCATGACCTCGTAATCTTCAACAAAATCACCAACCAGCATCAAGATTTTCTTCGCTGCCATTATAAACTCCTTTGTTATCATTGAAGGGAACATCGCCAGCCGCTTTAAGCTGCGTCAGCTGCCCTTCAATAGTAGCAGAGTTTACTGGTGGAGCAATTTCCGGCGCCGGCGTTTTTCAGCCGCTTATCGAGCACGACCAGGCTGTTGAAAAACAGCCTGCCGAGCCCATGGATGGGCGATCAAAATCAATGACGCCTCGGAATGGCGCTAGTTTAAGGGGCGATGGCAGCAAAACCGGTACTGTCCCCGCCCGGGGGCTGTCCCTGGTCTTTGCGGTGCGGACCGCGACAGTTTCATGGCTCGCAAACTCTTGGGACAGCCCCCGATGACCCTGGGGACAGTCCCGAGTTTACTGCAAAGTTGCTTAAACTAGCGCCATTCAGGACACCACCCTTTTCTCCACCGGGCTTGAAAAAGGCCAGGGATGGGCTTTTTCAACAACCTGCGACTGGCCACCGCCGGACAAAGTGTCTGTCATAGCGATAAAATCAGCCCGTTCAACTCAGCTGACAACGGCTTCAAGCTCGGCAAACGCAGCCTCCAGCGCGGCTTCGGCATGCAGGGCCGTGGTGCTGAACAGAGGCAGCTCGGTATCGCTCTGGCGCACCAGCAGGGGGATTTCCGTACAGCCCAGCACAACCCCTTGTGCGCCCTGCTGCCTCATCCCTTCGATTATTTCCAGATAGCGCTGACGGGAAGAATCCGTGAAGATCCCCCGGCACAGCTCATCAAAAATCACCCGATGCACAAATTCACGCTCCGCCGCAGCCGGAATCACCACCTCAAGGCCGAACTTGTCCTGCAACCGTTGGCGGTAGAAACCCTCCTCCATGGTGTAACGTGCTCCGAGCAGCCCGATTTTGCCCAATCCTTGGGCCTGGATGGCCCGACCGGTGGCATCGGCGATATGCAGCAGCGGGACCTGTAGCGATGCTTCAATGGCCGGGGCGACCTTGTGCATCAGGTTGGTACAGATCAGGATCAACTCGGCGCCGTTCTGCTCAAGGCCCTGGGCTGCGGCCGCCAGAACACGCCCCGCTTCATCCCAGCGACCCGAGGTCTGCAGCTGTTCAATCTCGGCAAAATCAACACTGTGCAAAAGGATTTTCGCCGAATGCAACCCTCCGCAACGCGCCCTGACCCCTTCGTTGAGTAACTGATAATAAAGAATGGTGGATTCCCAGCTCATGCCGCCTAACAGGCCGATGGTCTTCATCTTGATCTCCTTGGTGTCTACAGAACAGAACTCAAATAAAAATAGGGATTGTGTAGACAGAGTAAACCGCATAATCTGTTCTCAAAACAGATACAGTTTTTTAAAAACTAAACCATAACAGATCAAACAGAATGGGAACGACCTTGGAACAGGATCTTTTTCGCTACCGTCGGGTTGAAAAACACCTCTTGACGCTGATCGAGAGCGGCGCCCTGAAAAAGGAAGAGAAACTCCCGTCCCTGCGTCAGCTCAGCCGCCAACTGCAGGTCAGCATTTCGACGGTCAGCCAGGCTTATCTGGAACTGGAAAAAAAAGGGGTGATCAGCTCCCGTGAACGCTCCGGTTTTTTTGTCACCGCCACGGCCCGGGAACTTCCCCAGCCGGTCAGCCGTCCGCAGTTGCCGATGATTCCGACGTTCGGCCAGCGCAGCGATCTGATCCAGACCGTGCTGGAGGCCCTCGGCAACCACAGTTTGCTCCCCTTCGGCGTGGTCTCTCCGGCGGAAGAACTGCTCCCCGGCAAGACCCTGACCCGCCTGCTGACCACGGCCCTGCGCGCCGATCCGGCCAAAGCCTTGAACTATACCGGTGTTCACGGCGACCTGGAACTGCGTCGGCAGATCGCCATGCGTGCCCTGGACGCCGGCATCGCCACCAGCGCCGAAGAGATTCTCATCACCAGCGGTGCCCTGGAAGGGATCGCCATCGCCCTGCGTCTGCTGACCCGACCGGGCGACAATGTGCTGATTCAGTCGCCCAGCTATTTCTGTTTTTTGCAGTTACTCGAAAACTGCGGCCTGCGCGCCATCGAAATCCCCTCGTCGGCAACCGGCATCGACCCCGCTGACATTCGCCGGGCCATCAATCGGTTTGATATCCGTGCCGTCATCATGGTTCCTAATTTCAACAACCCGGACGGCAGTCTGACGCCGGATGAGGTCAAAAAAGAGATTGTCGGAATTCTGGCCCGGCGCAACATTCCGCTGGTGGAAGACGATGTCTACGGGGAACTTTCCTTTGCCGGGCGGCGACCGGCGACTTGCAAAAGCTTTGATGAACAGGGGCTGGTGATCCTGGCCTCATCCTTTTCCAAAACCGTGGCACCGGGCTACCGGGTCGGCTGGATGATCCCCGGCCGCTTTTACGACAAGGCGGTCGAGCTGAAAACCACCACCAATATCTGCACCGCCTCACCCAACCAGATGGCGCTGGCCGCGTTCTTGCGCGAGGGGTATTATGAGCGCCACCTGCGCCGCTTGCGCAGGGCCATTGAAACCCAGGTGGAAACCGTGCTGCTGGGACTGAAACGCGATTTCCCACCCGCCACCCGTGCCGCCCACCCGGCCGGAGGCGCCGCGGTCTGGGTCGAACTGCCGCAAGGGATTGACGCGGTGGAGTATTTTTATCGGGCCCGGGCCATGGGGATCAGCCTGGCGCCGGGGCCGATATTTTCCACCCAGGACCGCTACAACAACTTCATCCGCTTAAGCTGCAACGGTATCTGGAACGAGCGGTTGGAACAGGGCCTCGCCCGACTCGGGGAGCTGGCCCGGGAGTTGAGCAGCGTCTGAGTTTCCGCAAAACAGTCCAGATCAAAATATGCCGAAGCAAAAAGGGTCTGCCTCGTTAAAAACAAGGGTATTTTCTCCGGTGACAAAAGCCATCCCTTTAATGCTTGGATAAATGTGCCCGTCTTCAATGCGAACATGACCTTCAAAGATACTGCCAGTGATGCTTTCCTGCCGCCAGCCTTGTCCCGGAACAAGTTTTTTATCCGCCACAAGGCAAGCAAGCTTGGCACTGGTTCCTGTCCCACAGGGTGAGCGGTCATAAGCGCCACCGGGGCAAAGGACAAAATTCCGACTGTCGGCAACCTTTGTCGAAGGGGTTCCAAACAGTTCGATATGATCGATGGGCTGACCTCCTGCGCCGGTGATCCCCGCTGCGTTCAGTGCAAAGCGGATGCTTTCAGCGCAATCCGTTAATACATCAATATTTTGGGCACTGATATTCTGTCCATGATCCGCGGTCAGAAAAAACCAGTTTCCACCCCAGGCAATATCGCCAGAGATGGTTCCGTATTCCCCGGCATTGATAGAAATTCCTTGTTTAAACCTGTAGCTGACGACATTGTTCACCGTTACTTCGCCGGAGTCATGAAGAATGGTATTGACGTTCCCGACCGGAGTCTCAATAACATGCTGCCCTGGGGTTATCCGTCCGAGATAGGCAAGGCTACTCACAAGCCCGATCGTACCATGCCCACACATCCCTAAATATCCAATATTATTAAAAAAGACAACACCTGCGGTATTCGATGGGTTTTGCGGCTTACAGAGCAAGGCCCCAACAATCTCTGCAGAACCACGGGGCTCATTCACAATCCCGGCCCGCCAATGATCATATTTATTGCGGAAGACTTCTCTGCGTTCGGCCATATCGCCCTCCCCAAGATCAGGGCCTCCGGTGATAACCAGGCGAGTGGGTTCACCACCGGTGTGGGAATCTATGACATCGATTTTTGTCACTTGTTTTATTGTCACTGTTCAAACCTCATAATTAAATACAGCATGCTCACACCGCCACCACCAAGCAGGTTTGATAACCGGAGACGCACCACGCTCTGGCGAACCAGAGGTGCTGCTTCGGGTTGCTACGGGTTTTATCGTCAATCTTGTTTGGCAGCGACGGAAGCTATCAACGCGGATTTGGACTGCAACGGAGTCGAAAAAAGCCCTCCCCCAAAAAACGTTTGCAGGAGACCAACGTCACACAGAAATCAGGCTTTCAAAAATTATCAATATCGACTCTCGCAACAGGCGGGATTCCTCCAGATTATGACAACCTCTCATCCAACAATGTTTTTAATATAATCTCTTTGGTGATAGCTAAATGCTCACGCATACATCGTTGGGCACGCCCTCCTTCACCTGCAATAATGAAGTTGAGAACCTGCCTGGCGGTCACAATGGCATTGCGGATATTTTCGGAAGAGGCGGTCTGGAAAATGACCGAAGTCTTTTGATTGACCATGAGATGAATAATTTTTAGCAGTTCACCGAGCAGGGGATTTTTCCCGGCCCGCGCAATTTCGACATGAAAAGCAATGTCTTCAGTCAGATAGAGATATTCTTCACCGTAGCTATTTTCAAGTCTTTCGAAGACTTCCTGAAGAACCACAATCTGTTCTTCACTAATGACTTCCGCCGCCTTCTGCACCGCATGGCACTCCAAAACCTCACGAATTTCCATAAGATTGTACACACTGGCATGGCGGAAAAGGCTACAGACATCGGCTTCCTTCAGAGCCTTTTCTTCGGGAGGAGGATTCTTGATGAAGGTTCCTTTCCCTTGAATAACGACCACTTTGTCCATGACCGCAAGGGCATTTATTGCTTCACGGATCGTCGATATTCCAACTCCGTACTTGCCAGCCAATTCCCGGTAATTCGGTAATTGGTCATCAGGCTTGAGCTGATGGTTCTCTATTTCCTTTAAAATTCGTTTTACAACCTTTTCTGGGGCGGAATCGGTTTTAATTTTCATAGCAATTCACCAGATCATCTCATCATCTGAAATATCGTCGTTGATAATCGTCAGTGACCAAAAATCACTTTCGGAATGAAAGTCGTCACGACAGGACAATAGCTTACCAGGGCCAACACTAATAAATTCATCAAAATAAATGGAAAAATTGCCCAGCATACCTTTTCGAAAGCTTCCCCCGAAATGACCGAAGCAGCAAACAGACAACAGCCAACCGGGGGCGTTGCCAGTCCGGTAATCAAATTGACGCATGTCATGACCCCGGCCTGGAGAGGATCAAGGCCAATCTGGATATACAGAGGGATGAGAATAGGAGTCACCAGAATGACCGCTGGAGCATAATCCATGAACATCCCTAACAACAATAACGCCAAGTTAACCAGAATCAACACCTGCCAAGGGGACGATGTGATATCCAATATCGCTTCTGCCAACTTCATTGGGACTTGCTCCATCGCAAGGACCCAGCCGAACAAAGCCGCCGCTGCAACAATAATCATAATGGCGCCGCTCTCTATCGCACTGTCCCTCATAGCAGACAGAATCTGCCTCAGACCCAGGTTACGGTAAACCACCAACCCGACGAAAAGAGAATAAAAAACAGCAATGGCGGCAGCTTCGGTCGGGGTACAAAAGCCCGTCGCAATCCCCCCGACAATAATAACGGGAAGCATTAATCCCCAACTCACCTCTTTAAAGCACTTCAGCGCCTGTCTGGCTGTATAGCGTTGCTCTCTTTTCGGAAAATCGTATTTTTTCGCATAATAAAAAACCACAAACATCTGGAAAACGCCGACCAATATGCCAGGAATGATCCCGGCTAAAAACAGGTCGCCGATCGAAACATTACTGATCGCCCCGTAAAGGATGAAAGCCAAACTGGGGGGAATGATTGGCCCCATGGTCGAAGACGCAGCGGTCACCGCAGCACTGAAATCTTTTGGATACCCTTTTTTGACCATTGAAGGAATCAGTACTGAACCGACTGCGGTCGTATCCGAAATTGCCGCTCCGGTACAGCCACCGAAAAACATACTGACGAGGATATTGACATGGGCCAGCCCTCCCCTTAGGCGACCGACCAGCATGTCGGAAAATTCGATCAATGATTCCGTGGTTCCAGTCAGGTTCATCAATTTTCCTGCCAGAACAAACAATGGCACCGAAAGAAAAACAAAGGCATCCGTCGCTCTAAACAGTTTTATCGGTATCAATAAAATAGACAGATCCGGGTTGAACGCCAGATAGGTTAGAGAGCCCGCTAATAAAGACAACACAACCGGGATACCCAGCGAGAGAAACACAAAAAAGCTGGCGATCATTATGGCAACAGACATGGTATATCCTCTCTTGCCAGTTTTTTCTCACCCTCCTGACAAAGACTAACAATATTCTCAATCATGAAAATCAGCATAAACAATCCAGACAGGGGAATAGCGAGATACATCCAGCTCATCGACAAAAACCGCATGTAAGCAGCTGAGACGTCCCAAACTTTGATGGTTTGCAGGATCCCCGAGATGATCAGAAAGAGCGAGAGCAGAGCGATCAGGATACATGCCAGTATTTTTATATATTTTTGCCATGTCCTGGGCGCCAGGTTGATGATCAGTTCAATCTTGGCGTGAGAATTGTCTCTCAACGCCGTCGCCGTTCCCATAAAGGTTAGCCAGACAAACGCGTAGCGCGCGACTTCCGAAGACCAACCCAGCGAGTACCCCCAGAAAAAACGTAACACAATATTTGCAAACACCACCGGCGTCAGAATAATCATTGCCACCAGGCATACCAATCGAGACACACGCCAGGCAAAATCTGCAGCAGACGTCAACATTTTTCTCATGATCGTTCCGTTCACAGAAATCTGAAAATAGGTCTATCAAATGAAATATTGGAGCAGAAAGCCAAGACCGCTCCCCCTTGCGGCCTTGTTATGACAATTAGAGTAATTCTTGTGGAATCCCGGCCTCAGGAGCAGCTCCGACCGGATTCAAAGCTTGAATTTCATCAAACCAGACTTTCCATTGCGGATATTTGGCGAACCACTTGTCATAGACCGGCTGAGCAGCCTTAATGAACGGTGCCATATCGGGATAGGTCACTGTTTTACCTTGTTTTTCAAGAGCCTTGAGGACTTTTTCATCATTCAAATGGCTCCATTCCACCTGCATCGCAAGGGTCTCTCTTGCTGCCCCCAGAATGATATCCTGCTGTTCTTTGGTCAGCGATTCCATCTTTTTAGGAGAGATAAGGAAGACAAACCCAGACCAATAGTGGAACGTCATGGCGACAGAATCCTGGGCCTCGAAGAACCGGGTTGTATAGCTTAAATAGGGAGCATTGTCCTGGCCTTCAACAGCATTCATTTTAAGGGCGGTATACAGTTCCCCCCAATCGATGGGGGTCGGTGCTGCTTCAAAGGCTTTATACATATCGAGAAAAATCGGGTTCATCATACAGCGAATCTTGAACCCTTTCATATCGGCAAAACTATGAATCGGTTTTTTGCTGGTGATACAGGTTCCGGTGCCGTCTTCGGACAGACCGACAGCTTTCACGCCAATCTGTTTTTCCAATTCGTCCAGGATTTGCCGAACGGGGTAGCTTTGCAGCCCAGCTGTGAGGTGCTGATAGTTTTTAAACAAAAAAGGCAGGTTGATAAATTGCAGGTCATCCAGGAAACCGGACACATTCCCTGTTGAGGTCAGGCTGAAGTCAACAGCACCTTCCCGCAAAAATTCAATCAATTCTTCAGGGCTGGATGTTAAGGTTCCACCGGGATAAATTTGAATTTTAATCGCCCCGTTGGTTCTTTCCTCAACGAGTTTTTTAAAGACTTCGACTTGGAGCTGAATGGCACTGTTAATATTGTTTTCGTGAGCAAATTTGAGGGTAACAGGCTTCGCCTCAACCTTGGCAGCAAGACAGACAAGCCCCATTATCATTACGAACGAGGCCAGTCCTTTTACTTTTGGCAACTTGAACATCTTGATCCTCCTGGGAATGTGTTCCGAACATACCTTCACCTAAAAGATACTTTCAAAAGCAACGGCGCTCTTCCTCAATGGACACGTCGCTGGGTCCACACTTCCAACTTTAGAGCTCTATTCAAGCAACCAAACGTTTGATTTTTGCACCCTAGCAAGACCTCATCACACCTGTCAATATTTATCTGATGACATGATCAATAATAAACACACCAGACATCTGCCACAATCACAAATTTAAAACATATATGCTATTATTTCAAATAGTTATACGAACTCCTCTCATCGACAAAAAATCAACACACCTGCCATATGCTTAAAAAATAAATCATGTCGTCAGATCTATTGTCGATAAAAATTCAACCTTGAAGCAAAGCGACAAGACCATGGCAGCACCGGCAATGGATTCAGAACGGCATCTGGCAAGCCATAGGTCAAAGAGAGGGGGATGGTATAAGGCCAAGGAAGATAACAAAAAAGTGAGTGATAAATTCCCTTCAACAGTCAAGGTTGCAAATCAACTGAACAATAACAACATCCAATACCAGGTTTTATATGATATACTTGCTCTCCAAATATGAAACTTAAGCTTCATTAACCGCACGTTCCATTTGCGAGCTTTCCGGAGGACAGGTGGCACCGTCATACATCATTCCCGCCCTGGCACGGTCATTTGAAGTCATCGATTACATTTCCAAGGCTCCGCAGGGGGTGACGTTCAGCGAGATCGTCAACTACCTGCAAGCGCCGAAAGCCTCTATTTACCGGATACTGCACACCCTGGAGAGCGCCTCCTGGGTGGCTCGGCAGGGGGATAAATACCATCTCGACTACATGTTTATCCATTACGGAATGCTGACCCTGTCGCGTCGTGACCTACCCAAGGTGGCCGGCCCGTACCTGCAGCAGCTGACCAAGGAACTAGGCGAAACCACCCACCTGGCCGTCCTGTCCGGCAAGCAGAGCATGCTCGCCGCGGTCTGCGAAAGCCAGCATCATATCAAGCTATCCTCCCCGGTCGGCACCCTACTGCCCCTCAACTGCACCAGCCATGGCAAAATTTTCTTGGCCTGGGCGGTCACCACTCCGCTCGAAGCCTTCCTTAAAGATGTCGAGCTGGTGTCTAGAACGACCCACTCGCTGACCACGGTGGACGCGCTGAAGGAAGAGATTTCCCGAATCCGGCAGCAGGGCTATGCCCTGGACAATCTGGAATTTTTCGACGATATCCGCTGTTGCGCGGCGCCGGTCTTTGACGGTACCGGTCGTTGCGTCGGCGCCATCGGCACCACGGCAACGGCGGTGCGCTTCCCCTTGAGTGCGGTGGCGCAGATCTCCGCCAAGGTTAAAAGCACGGCAGCAGCCATCTCCGAAGCCATGGGCAAAAAAAACTCTTGATTTGGCTTTTCCCGCCCTGCTCCGGCAGGGTGGGGTCAATCCCCTCCCTCACCCAACCATGACCGATGACTCACCAGCGACTCAACAGACCATTTGCAGATCACCGGAAGGAAAGGTCCTGAGCGGAACTTTCTGAACATTTCCACCAGCGTTTTCATTGTCACCCATTTTTAATGCCAACCCCTATTGACAACCGCACTATTCAGTGTACATTTTTTTATATCATAAACCTTGTTTCATATTTAAAACCGAAGGAGGTCACATGAAAAAGCTGACTATCACCATGGTCATGTTCCTGTTCGCCGTCGGGCTCGGTTTGGGCGTCAGCACTCCAAAAGCTGCAGCCGCAACCTATCTGTTTAAGTATGCCAACACCCAGTCCGCCAGCCATCCCCGCAGCAAATCGATGGAATTTTTCAAAACGGAACTGGAAAAGGCTTCGGGTGGGCGGATTGCTGTTGAACTCTATTTTGGTGGTGTTCTGGGCAAAGAGGCCGACACCCTCGACATGGTGAAAATGGGAGCGATTCAAGGTGTCCGCGGCGGCTTGTTTGAAAGAGCGAACAAGCAGTACCTGATCTACACCCTGCCCTTTATGTTTGAAAACACCGCTCAGGTTCTCGCTGCCATGAACAGCCCGATCGGTCAGAAAATCAATGAAGGGGCATTGCAAAACGGTTATTACATCCCCGCCACCGGTGTCGCCGGGGGCTTCCGCAATATCACCAACAGCAAGCGGCCCATCGCCACTCTGGCGGATATCAAGGGTTTGAAAATGAGAACGCCGCCCATCGATATGACCATCAAAACCTTCCGTGCCCTGGGCGCCAACCCGCAGCAAGTCCCCTATACGGAAACCTATATGGCCCTCAAAACCGGAGTTGTCGATGGCCAGGAGAACCCGTTTTCCAATATTGTCGATATGAAATTTTATGAAGCGCAGAAATACCTGTCCGTGGTGAATTGGCAGGTTCATCCCGACCCGTTCTACGTCAACCTGGCCTGGTATAAAGCCCTGCCCGCCGATCTGCAGACAATTTTTGACCAAGTCGCCAAAGAAACCATCAAACGGTCGAATGACCTCTGGCTCGGTTCCGAGGATGGATTTTTCCAGATTCTGCAGAAGGAACTGGCCGTAAACACCCTGACGCCCCAAGCCCGGGCGGAATTCCGGGAAGCCGTAAAACCGGTCTGGCAAGGCTATGTCGATGATGGTTTCTTCACCTGGGACGACATCAATCAGGTGAAGAAGTTTGCCGAATAAACCAGATCCGGGAGCCTCCGGCGAACCCACGTCGGTCCCGCCGGAGGCTTTACAATCACCATGACATCATTCAAAACAATCATCCAACGCAGTCAGTCCGGGCTGGCCGTGCTGCTGGAAAAAGCGGTCACGGTATGTTTTGCGGTTATCTTCGTGCTGACCATCCTGCTGGTCATGCTGCGCTATCTGTTCAACTCGTCCATCAGCGGTGGCCATGAACTGATCGGCTATCTGTTCATCTATACGACCTCCCTCGGTGCGGCGGTCTCCATCTGCCGCAACGAACATATCCGGATCGCCTACTTTGTCGATCTGCTGCCACCGTTTCTGCACAAACTGAGCAGGATCCTGGGAGCTGTCCTGGTCGCGGCTATCAACCTGATTATCGCTTACCTGAGCCTGTCCTGGCTCAGTCAGATCGGCGATTCCCCGTCGCCGGTGCTGAGAATCCCCATGTGGGTGGTCGAAGTCTCGGTGCCCATCGGCTGCCTGTTCGCAGTACTGTTCTGCCTCAGCGCGATTATCCGGGAATTGCTTGGCAAGGAAGGGGACGATTCAGCATGACTCTGCTGCTCCTCTCCCTGACCGTGCTGTTGCTCCTGGGGATTCCCATTGCCTATGCCCTGGGCCTGTCCGGATACATCTATTTCCTGGTCGACCAGCCGCTGCTCCTTGCCATCCTCCCGCAGCGCCTTTATTCGGGGATGGAATCCTATTCGATGATCGCCCTGCCGCTGTTCTGCCTGATGGGCTACCTGATGAACGCCGGCGGCATCACCGCCCGGCTGATTGATTTTTCCCTGCTGTTCGTGGGTCGTTTCCGCGGCGGCCTGGGCCTGGTCAACGTGTTGTCGAGTATGATTTTCGGTGGGATTTCCGGCTCTTCGGTCTCCGACACAGCCTCGGTCGGGGCGATCCTGATCCCGGAGATGCAGAAAAAAGGCTACAGCGTTGAATATTCCAGCGGCATCACCGTGGCCTCCTCGACCATGGGGATGATCATCCCACCCAGCGTGCCGATGATCATCTATGCGCTGGCCGCGGAACAATCCGTCGGCCGACTGTTTCTGGCCAGTGCCATTCCCGGAATCCTCATCGGCATCTTGATGCTGGTCATCACTTTGGTCATCTCCTATCGTAAAAAACTGCCCCGCGAAGCAGCCCAGCTCTCCACGACAGAAAAGAAAAAGTGCCTGCAGCGGGCGATTCTGGCCCTGATCATGCCGATTTTCGTTATCGGTTCCATTGTTCTGGGGGTCGCAACCGCGACCGAAGCCGCTGCCATCGGCGTGCTCTATTCCCTGCTGGTCGGGTTCTTTGTCTTTAAAACCCTGCGCCTGCGCGACATCCCGGAGCTGGCGCAAAAGGCGATCATCACCAGCGCCAACGTCATGATCATCATTGCCTTTTCCAAACTTTATATCTGGATTCTGGCCCTGGAACGGGTTCCGCAGATGCTGGCCAACGGGGTGATGAACCTGGGGCTGCCGACCTCTGCCGTGTTTATCGCCGTGATCCTGATCATTCTGGTCTGCGGCACCTTTATCGACGTTTCCCCGGCCATCTTATTGCTCACCCCGGTCTTTCTGCCGCTGGTCGCTGCCTTTGGCATGGACGGCATTCAGTTCGGGGTTATTCTGATCACCGGCCTGGCGGTGGGTCTGGTGACTCCGCCGGTCGGCATGTGCCTGAATGTGGCCTCGGCCATTTCCAAGCTGGAAATAGGGGCGATCTTCACCGCCGCGCTGCCGTTTCTGGCCGCCAATCTGCTCACCCTGTTACTGATCGCTTTTGTACCGGCGTTAACGCACTGGCTGCCGTCACTGTTAATGCCGTAAATCGAACCAAATGGAGAAAATTCTTATGGACGTTAGACACCCGATCCACCCCGACCACAGCAAAACCTTTAGCACCGACCAACTGCGCCGGGAATACCTGATTTCCCAGCTTTTCACCCCGGGACAACTGAACCTGACCTACAGTCATTTCGACAGGATTATTGTCGGCGGGATCATGCCGACGCTCACCCCTCTGGCTTTGGAAGGGGGGAAAATCCTCGGTGCTGATTCCTTTTTCGAACGCCGCGAAGGCGGTGTCATCAACATCGGCGCGCCGGGCACGGTGATCATCGACGGAACCGAGTATCCCCTCGGCCGGCACGACGGGCTGTATATCGGCAAAGGCGCTATGGCGGTCTCCTTTGCCAGCGCTGACAGCGCCACGCCGGCCAAATTCTACTTCCTGTCCGGCCCGGCTCATCAGACTTACCCCCATCGGCGGGTGACCCGGGACGATGCCCGCCAGGTTCATCTCGGCAGCTTGGCGGAATCGAACGAGCGCACCATCTACCAGTATCTGCACCCGGAAGTCCTGGACAGCTGCCAGCTCTGCATGGGGATGACGGTCCTGGAACCGAACTGTGTCTGGAATACCATGCCGACCCACACCCATGAACGGCGCATGGAGGTGTACCTCTATTTCGATATGGATCCAGAAGCGCTGGTCTTTCACTTGATGGGGCCGCCGGACGAAACCCGCCACCTGGTCATGCGCAACGAGGAAGCCGTCATTTCGCCCAGTTGGTCGATCCACAGCGGGGTCGGAACCAGGAACTATACCTTCATTTGGGGGATGGTGGGAGAGAACCAGACCTTTACCGACATGGACCCCGTGGCCATGCAGGATCTCAAGTAAGCCTGAACGGCAGGGGGCGGCCCGGGCGGATCGTCCGGGCCGGTTTTGTGCTTGATGAGCTGGCGAAGAGCTGTCTGTCAGATGAACCGCTTCATCAGCTCATCAAGTTTTTCATCCAGATTGTCCAGGGTCACCCCGAACTGGCTGCAGGCCAGGTCAATGCGTTCACGCCGGCCCGGTAATTCCAGATCATTGACCCGGCCGAGCAACCCCAGTCGCCGTCCCAGCTGATAGCGCAGACGCTCTTCGGCCGGCAGCTGCAGGAAATTTTCGATCACCCCTGCCATTACCGCCTGGTCCTGCGGCAATTGCCCTTCGATCTCCTGAAACAGGTTGAGGATATGATCACTGCGCAGGAAGCTGGTCACCCCCTCTAACTGTCTCAGGAACAGCAGTAACTCCTCCGCCACTTCCAAATCGGTCAATTTGTCGAAGCGACCGCTTTGCCAGGCCTCATACAGTTCGGTATGGTTGGGAATAGCCAGGGTCCGCAGGCGGATATAGTCAGGGTTGATCTGATTGATCGCGGCGGCCGTGGCCATGGCGTGTTCCCGTGACAGCCTGCGCCCGCCCAATCCGGGCATGACATATTCGGAAAGCTCCATCCCGGCGGCCTTCACCTTGAGCCCGGCCCGCACATGCTGAGCCTGAGTGGTCCCCTTCTGAACCATTTCCAGCACTTCATCCGCGCCCGATTCAAGACCGATATGGATCCGGTTCAACCCGGCAGCAGCAAACCGCTCCAGATCGGCGGCCTCAATCCGATCGATGGTCTGGGCCCGGGCATAGGTGGTAATCCGCTTCGGCCAGGGGAAACTGGCGCGGATATGCTCGAGAATTTGCACGATATCATCGGGCTTGGCCACCAGGCTGTTGGCATCCTGCAGGAAAATCGACTTTTTCCCGCCGGCAAGCCAGTTATGCGCCGCATACAGAGCCATTTCCGTGGCTTCGTCAAGGTCATCCGCAAGCCGGCCCAACTCACGATAGGTCACCGGCCCGTAGCGCTGTTGATACTCCTCGATCCGTTCCAACTGGGTTGCCACCGTATCGATGTCGAGCAGGATATGGGGCAGCGGCCGCAGGGAGAATTTTTCCCCTTTGTAAACCGGGCAGAAGGTGCAACGGTTCCATGGGCAATTGCGGGTCACCCGCAGCAACAGGCTGGCGGCCTCGCTCGGCGGACGGATCGGGCCTTGCTCGAACCCGGCATAGGTCTTTTCATCGGCTTTATTTTTTGGCATAGGCTTCATCTCAAAACGCCTGCTATTTCGACAAGAACAGTCAACATTGAATTGGCAACAATCCCGGCCACCTCAGTCATACCCGTCGGGACCGGTTATCGAGATATTCTGTATTCTTTATTCTAACAGGAAACCTGACAAAAATTCAGCCACCCCCGAAACCAGCAGTTGCAAAACAACCTACCGAGCCCATGCCCGAACGATCAGAATCAGTGCCGATCCACTAACTCGTTTTCATCCAGAAACGGCCCTTTTCCGCTGTGGCGGTGTCAATCTGCGGATTTTCTTGTGCGGCGCAAAGAACTACGACTCCGCGCAACCCCTTGATTTTCTTGCCACAACGAAAAATTTCTCGTTGCCAATCTGATAACTTAGCCGTTGCCCTGCGGAGTTTCTAACTCACCGAATTCACAAGGAGGGAAACACCACTTTTTTCCGCCGCGTTTGAGAAATCCCGGACGGGACTTTTTCACCAACCGCTAAAAATCATGCTACAATTGGAAAAACTTTTTCAAGGGAGACAAAATAATGGTTCATAAATCACGACTTACCTCAATATTGATAACGAATCTCCTTCTCTTTATTGCTCTACCCGCTGCTGCGGCAAAAATCCCGGCACAACCGGAGGATGTTCCCCGCATCAGCGTGACGGATCTGCAGCAGATGCAAGCGGCGGAACAGGTGATCATCATCGATACCCGGACTGAAGGGCAGTGGCAGCAGGCCAAGGATAAAATCCCCGGCGCCATCCGCCTGTCCAGCCAAAGCGACCTGGCCCGCCTGCAAGAGACCCTGACACCGGACACCGCCCTGGTCACTTACTGCACCTGACACAACGAAGCCTCTAGTGCCGGTCTGGCACTGCTGTTACTGCAAAACGGTTTCACCCGCGTCTGGGCCTTGCTGGGCGGTTACCATGCCTGGATTGATGCCGGACTTCCCGTTGCCAGCAAAGAATGAAAGGACAGCCACATGAAAGGAACCTTAACCCCTGGAACCAAGCATACCCACAGCTATGTGGTCCCACAGAACAAAACCGTCCCCTTTGTTTTTGAAGAAGCCGAGCTGTTCCAACAAATGCCGCAGGTCTTTGCCACAGCTTTTATGGTCGGGCTGATGGAATGGGCCTGTATGGAGACCATGAAGCCCCATATGGACGAGGGTGAAATCAGTCTCGGCGTCGATATCTGCGTCTCCCACCTGGCTGCTACGCCGCCGGGCATGACTGTCGAAGTCGAAGCAACCTGCCTAGCCGTGGAAGGTGCAAAAACTAAATGGAGCCTGGTCGCCAGGGACGAACAGGACATCATCGGCAAGGGGACTCACGAACGCTTTACCATCAAAGCGGAAAAATTTGCTAAAATAGTCGAAAAGAAATCGGCCGGATAGCTGGCCGCTGGACCGCTGGCGGTTAACCGGGTATTATCCTGAGCCAAATCTGTTTTTCATTCACTACAACCAGGATTAAAGGAGAGACAAGATGACTGAATGGAGCTGCGACAATCCGGAAGAACATTGCGATTTCCATGCCTGCCAGCTGACCGCAAGCACGCGCAATCCTGAGATCGACAAGATGTTTGAAAACCCACGCTACGCCTGTACCAACTGTGGCGCCAAAGTCCATGACGCCCGCAACGTCTGTCGCCCTAAAGAACTCTAGAATTTTTCCCAACGACCGGCCTCTGCCATCTATCCGCAGAGGCCGGTTTTATCACCCCACAAAATCAGCCGCAACCAGGGATGCGTTTCAATCGGCAACGGCAGCAGTGCTGATTTCAGGTTGGAAAAATCCATTTCCGGATGAAAAACAGTTAGAAACTGACGACAACTCCGGCCAGCAGATTGAACTGCCAGAACAAATCCCCTTTCACCTGAATCCGGCAGGCATTGCCGGATTCACAAAAGACCGAGCCGCTGCCGTTGAACAGGGTGCCGAAACCACGTCCTTCCAGCCGCAGGCCCAGATGCTCTGACAGCTGCAAGCGCAACCCGCCGCCGAGGCTGAGAGAAAACCTTGTTTCCGAGTCCCCCTGTTCAGGACTCAGATAAGTGAGACCAAGCCCCCCGGACACAAAAGGCAGCAATCGTTGTTGTTCCGTTGCGGTTGGATAATAAGACCCGCCGAGATGGAGATAATCAATCTTGATGTCCATGCGCGGCTCACCGGCGAACACCACCCCATCCCCGTTGAGGTGTGTCTCCTGGTGGCTATAGAACAGTTCGTAAAAAGCCCCGCTTCTGGTTTTGTCAGCCATGCCCAGGATAAGTCCGAAATTCCCCCCATCGCCCAGATCGAGGGAGTCGCCGTTCTCTGCGTTCTCAAAACCACCGCCAAATGCGTAACCGATCAGCGGGGTCACCTCGTAGTCACCTGCCACCGCGATTCCCGGCAAAACCATCAACGTCAATCCACAGAGAACAGCAGCAAGCATTGTCAGTAGGCGCATAGAGCAGATCCTTTCCAGAGCAAACAGAGCAGATTCCAGGACATAAAACAGATCCGGGATGCAGGGTTGAGATCCCTCCATTTCCTTCTCATTCCCTTATTCTGCCATAGCACTTATGAATGACAACTGATCCGGCAAAATCGGCGGATGACAGGAAGTTCGGGCCGCGCGGTTAACGGCCCGGGTCGGATGACCGCGGGGCGGGGCAGCTGAACCCTTCGAATTGGGCGCAGACAGTGGTGACGTAATCGAGCAGGAACTGGCGGGACGCCGGCGACAACCCCAGCTTGTCGATCTCCCGACTCAGCTGTTCCGGGTTGCCATGACAGCCCAGGTAACCGTTGAGCCGGGCCGCGGCGGTGGACGCGACCAGGTCCTGGACAGTCGGATATACGCTGGACAGCTCAGCCAACAGGCGATCATAGCGCCGCAAGTAATATTTCTGATGATAATCTTCCGCCGGGTAAAAGGTCCCGGCAGCTTCGATATCGGTCTGCACCGGCCGCTTGTGCTTCTCCTGAATCCGCTGTAACGAGTCCAAGGCCTGTTGGTGCTGCCGATCATTCAGGTAAAAAATCGCGTTGCGGTACTGGCGACTGTAAACATTGCTGGTGGGATCATGACTGTCCCAGAAGACAGCCAGAAGCTCCGCATAGGAGATCTCCGCTGGGTTGAAGGTCACCTGGACCGTTTCCGTATAACCTTTCATCTGCCGGTAACTGGGCTCGGCTGCACTGCCGCCGGCATACCCGGCCGCCGTCCGATAAACACCCTGCAGACTCCCGAACCGGGAGTCGACACCCCAAAATCAGCCAAGGGCAAAAAGTGCGGTCTCCAGATGCGCGGGAAGGTTTTTATCCAGTTCCGGTAACGGCCTGGCGCTGCCGGTTGCGGCCAACGCCAACCCCGGCCCGGAACCGAACAGCAACGCGGTTCCCCGGGCAGTGGTCAACAGATAAGCCCCGACTCCGGCCAGCAGCAACAGTACGACGCTGAACAGGGTTGGCCAGAAAGCTGATGGTTTGGTGTGTTTCTGCATAAGGTTATTGTGGCATTGAGTGAGGTTGGGAGGCAAGGAGAGGGAGACATTTTGCTTGTACAAACCGGGAACATAGGTCACACCGCCGATAGGCCGAGCCTGCAGCCCCTGCCATCGGCGATACGAGAAGCCATATAAATCCCCCCGGCCCTTTTCCCAAGGGGGGAGTTGACCTGCTTTGACGTTCCCCCGGTTTCGTGGACACCGGGTTTACTTCAATCAAATAAAAGAAAAATGCCTGCCGGTTTCCTTTCCCCCTTTAGCAAAGGGGGATTAAGGGGGGTTTGGAGTTCACTGCCAGGCCGGAACAGCACGTTGACCAACCAGAAAATCCGCCGGGTCTCGGCCCGGCAGCCGACCTCCTTTTTTTTGAGCGCAAATAAAAAGGAGGCAAAAAAACGCTTTTGATTGCTCGGGATAACCGGCTTCGTTGGCTTGTTTGGTGTGTCATTGCTGTGTGCGGCTGCGTGGGCAGGGATGAAGACGGGGGCTGTTGTCGTCTCCGATGTATCGCTATGTAGGGCACGAGTCAGCGCAGCAGGAGCCCCTGGCAAAGGCAAGCCTTTTGACGGGGCAACGGTTGGCGGTGATGATTGGTGCGGCAGCTCTGCTTGGAGGACCTTGGCCGAGGAATTGTTTCACCCCCATCCCGACCTTCCCCCATCAAAGGGGGAAGGAGCAGATGTATCAACCCATGAATATAGGTCGCACGGAGGATTGGCCAATTCCGCAGCACCTGCGTTCGCCGATACGAGAAGCCTGCTTCTCGTTCAGGCGCATTCGGCGACGCTGCGGCCTGTACTGGCCATGATCCGTGATTAAATGTTCGGTGACCAACCCTGCCGAATCACCAGCGCCCAACACAAACGTAGCCGGCTTCCGGAATAAACGAAATTCCCGAGCAATCAAGAAGGCCATTTTTTGCTTCCTTTTTGTTGGCCTGGACAAAAAGGAAGGCGGCGGCGGGGCCGCAACCCCGCGACTTTGACTGGGACCTTGAGATTGGATTGCCAAATCGCAACAGTCCATTAGATTAACCAGAGCAACCGGATAAATCCCCCCCGGCCCCCCTTTTTCCAAGGGGGGAGTAATTGTCTGCTTTTTTTCTCCCATCAATAATAAAAAAAATTTTACTGGTTTCATTTCCCCCTTTAGCAAAGGGGGATTAAGGGGGATTTGGCCTTTGCTGTCAGACATCAAAAATAGCGGCCCAATACCGCACGCAACACATCCCCCCTCAACCTGCATATTGATTTTTCCCCGCAAACCCGTAAGATCAAACCAACCACAAAGAGACTATCCTGCCCTGACAACAGCGACCAAGGAGTCCCGAGATGGCCCATCACACCCTGAAATCCGGCTATTCACGCCTGGCCGAACGGTTGAACCGCTACCCGCAGGGGGCGCCGCCTTCGCAGCTGCTGTTCAAAATCCTCTCCCTGTTATTCAGCGAAAAAGAAGCCGAGCTGGTCGCCCTGTTGCCGATCAAACCGGTGACCGCGGCCCAGGCCAGCCGGGTCTGGAAGATCAGTGAAACGGAAAGCCGCAAGGTTCTGGAAGAGCTGGCCGGACGGGCGATTCTGGTAGATATGGAACTGAATGGCCGGCAGGTCTATGTGCTGCCGCCGCCGATGGCCGGTTTTTTCGAATTTTCGCTGATGCGGACCCGCGGCGATATCGATCAGAAGCTGCTCAGCGAGCTGTTTTATCAGTATATGAATGTGGAAGAGGACTTTATCCGCGAACTCTTTACCAAAGGGGAAACCCAACTCGGGCAGACCTTTATCCATGAACCGGTGCTGAGCAGCGCAGACGCTTTGCACGTTTTGGATTATGAACGCGCCAGCGAAGTGATCAAAACGGCCAGTCATATCGGCATCGGCACCTGCTACTGCCGCCACAAGATGCACCACCTGGACCGGGCCTGCGCGGCGCCCATGGAGATCTGCATGTCCCTCAACAGTGCCGCATCTTCGCTGATCAAACACGGTCATGCCCGCCAGGTCGAGGTCGCCGAAGGGCTTGACCTGCTCCAGCAGGCCTATGAACACAACCTGGTCCAGTTCGGGGAGAATGTCCGCGAAGACGTCAACTTCATCTGCAATTGCTGCGGCTGTTGTTGCGAAGCCATGATCGCGGCCCGCCGCTTTACCATCCTCAACCCGGTTCACACCACCAACTTCATCCCGCAGATCAAGCAGAGCGACTGTAACGGCTGCGGCAAATGCGTCACCATCTGTCCGGTCGAGGCCCTGGGGCTGACTTCGGCCAACGATCCGCAGCAACTGACCCGCAAGCATGCCTCGCTGATCGAAGAGCGCTGCCTCGGCTGCGGGCTCTGTGTCCGCAACTGCCCGCAGCAGGTCATCAGTATGAAAGCACGTCCCGAGCGGGTCCTGACCCCGCTTAACGGAGTCCACCGCGCCGTGGTCATGGCGGTGGAGCGTGACAAACTGCAAAACCTGATCTTCGATAATCAGGCCTTGCTCAGTCACCGCGCCCTGGCTGCCGTGCTGGGCGCGATCCTGCGCCTGCCGCCGGTCAAACGGGTGATGGCGAGCAAACAGATGAAATCGCGCTATCTGGAAAAACTGGTTCAGCGGGTGGGTCTGTAACCTGCTCGAAACCGTTCATTAGTTGTCATCCGGAAACACTGGATGGCAATAATGAAGTTTTCAGATTGGAAACGAGCAGT
Organism: Pelobacter seleniigenes DSM 18267; assembly: GCF_000711225.1. Taxonomy (NCBI): domain Bacteria; kingdom Pseudomonadati; phylum Thermodesulfobacteriota; class Desulfuromonadia; order Desulfuromonadales; family Desulfuromonadaceae; genus Pelobacter; species Pelobacter seleniigenes. The sequence goes on along the minus strand of NZ_JOMG01000002.1, from coordinate 2,994,977 downwards.
TTTCCGTTGTGGCAAGGAAAGCAAAGGCTTGCGCGGAGGCGTACACCGTTAGGCCGCACAAGTAAGCCTGCAGATTGACGCCGCCACAGCGGAAAAAAGCCGTTTCTGGATGGAAACTAATTGACGGTATAAACAACCTCGTCGGTCCAGACCGGCGCTGCCATGCTGTTCATAAAAACTTCTGCCCTGGTGCGGAAGCTCCCTTTGCGCAACGGCCAGGCAAAGGTGCGTTGCGGGCCTTCGCCGACCAGCCGGTCATTGACGTACCAGCGGACCTTGCGCACGCCCGGGACATCGGTCAGGGCGAATTCAAAATATTCCGCGTCATCGGGAATCCGCGGATCCCGGGCCAGCAGCAGCCCGTTACTCGGTTTGCGGATGCGCAATTCATCCGTCGCCCGCTCCAGGCCGGTCGGCGTGGTGCCGGGGACAAACCATTCATCACGGGCATCGCACTGCTCAGTCGCAGGTAATCCGGAAGCGATACAGACCTGCTGCTTGACCAGGTTGGGGCTGAAATAGAGCGCCCGCGGTTCACGGTTCCGGTTCAGTTCGTTGAACACCGAGCGCAGCACCAGCACCGCGCCGGTCGAGCCGGTGACTTCATGCATCGGGGCGTAATCGAGGTTGCCGACCCAGATGCCGACGGTAAAACGATCATTGAAGCCGACCGCCCAGGCATCCCGATAGTCGCTGGAGGTGCCGGTCTTGACTGCGGTCTGGTAGGGGAAGTTGAGGATCGAATCGCGGCCGAACTCTTTTTCCCGGGCCGCCGGATCGGAGAGGATATCGGCCACCAGGCTGGCAACGTCTTCTGACAGCACCCGGCGGCTGCCATTGTGCAGCGCTGCGTCGGCACTGAAGGTCAAAGGTTTGTAATCCCCCATCCGCGCCAGCACCGTGTAGGCCTGGACCAATTCGTAAAGGGTGAGTTCGCCGTTGCCCAGGGCCAGCCCGTCCCCGTAGACATTGGGATGACCGGCCAGGCTGGTCACCCCCAGCCGATGCAGAAAACCGAGGAATTCAGCCGGACCAACATACTGAATGGCCCTCACCGCCGGGATATTCAGGGAATTGCCCAGAGCTTCGCGCAGGGAGATGGGGCCGTAATGGTCGCGGCTGTAGTTGTGGTAGGTGTGCATGCCCAGCCCGACACTCTCTTCCAGCGGGCTGTCATCCAGTATGGTCGCCGCGGTCCAGCCCTTCACCAGAGCATTGGCGTAAAGCAGGGGCTTGAGTGCCGAACCCGGCTGGCGGGGCGTGGTGACGGCATCGATCTCATTGAATTTTTTATTCTTTTTTCCGGCATAGCCGTCCACCCAGGCAAGGATTTCATTGCTTTGGTGATCAATCACCAGAACCGCACCGTTGTGGACATTGCGGGCCTGCAGGCGCTCCAGGCGGACATCGAGGATCTGCTGAATGCGGCTCTGCAGGTCCAGATCGATAGTGGTGTCGATGGCCGCGCCGGGTTGGGGCGAAACGCTCTCGGCCGCTTCCGCATAGCGGATAAAGTGGGACATGTCCTGAATGCTAGCGGTGCGTTTGACCGTCAGCTGCTGCTCGAGCAGATCCCGGGCCCCGGCCGGGAACATGCGTCCGGCCAGGTCGGTGATGGCCCGTTCCAGATTGGCCGGACGAACCTGCGGATCAAACCAGTGCGGCGCCCTGACCAGAACCGCGAGGGCGAGCATTTCCTTGCCGTCCAGAGTGGAGAGGTCACGGTCGAAATAGTAATGGGCGGCCTGGACAATGCCCCGCCGTTTGGCCTGATACGGCACCTGGTTCAGGTAGAATTCCAGGATCTCCGGTTTGGAAAAGCGCTGTTCCAGGGAAAGAGCTTCAAATCCCTCCAGCCAGCGTGCCCAAAAGGTCCGCGGCCGCGGATGGAGCATCCGCACGACCTGTTCGGAGATGGTGCTGGCTCCCCGTACCACCCGGCCGGCCAGCAGGTTCTGGCGCACGGCATTCAGGCGCGCCAGCCAGTCAATGCCGGAGTGGGAGAAAAAACGCTTGTCTTCGGAACATAAAAAAGCCTGCTGCAAAAGTTCGGGAACATCGTGCAGACGGACCCGGTCATACATATTCCAGCCGTTCTCATAGGTGACATTCAGGGGCCGGCCGGAACGATCCAGATAGGTATTTTTCCGGGTCAGCGCCACCGCCTGTTCCAGGTCCTCGGGCAGGGGGCGCATTCCCAGCAGGGTCGCAACACTGCCGACCACCATGAAAACAACCAACAGCGGCAGAATAACCTTTTTCCGCCAGAGGTTTTTCCAGCAGCGTCGTATCACTCGTTCACCTGCAGCGTTGCCGGCAGCCCCGTGCCGTAAACATCAGGGTCATACATCTCTGCCGCGTTGACGGCAGGAGCACTGAAAACCCCGGCGGCAATGGCCTGGGCGATATAGGCCAGATGATAATTGCCGGCCGGCAGATAGTCGGCATAGAACCTGGCGGAATCGTGTCTGAGTTCCTGATGATAAAAGCTCCAGAAGTAACGGCCGTAGCTTGACCAGTCGGAAATATTAAAGAACCAGGAACCTTCGGCCGCCTGGTAACGCCCTTTGTCCGCATCGACCTGCGAAGCGGTGGCCAGGTCGGTATTGACCGGCTCCAGGCCGCCAGGAACCGGGTCGTCCACCACCACGAAGTGCCGTGCAGTGGGGACCGAAACAAACAGATCGACCCGGACCAGCTCACCCCGGCGGACGCTCATGGGGTTCTGCAACAGGACGAATTTCCCGTCGCGCTCCACCGCGTATTCGCGGCGGATTTCGATACCGGAGTTCACCCGCTGGGCCTGCTCGTCGGCCATCGCGTAAGCGAGTCGGGCGGCATAGTAGAAGCGCCCCTCCCCCTGTTTGCTCAGTTCAATGTTGGCCTGACGCCCGGCATCGGCAGCACTCAGCGGCCGGGTTACGACCACCGGGGGATCGGCCAGGGAGGTCAGTTGTGCGCTGCCGATCTGCTCCCCGGCAAAAGCAACGGCGATCTGCAACTGCGGGTCACTTGTCTCGTACTGGCGGGCATAATCGCTCAACGCGTTCAGGCAAAACAGGTTTTCCTGGGTATTCTCCCAGTGATCCCGCTGGCCGCGGCTCTGGGTGATGGTGCGAACCAGTTTGAACGGGATATCGCCGCTGGCGGTGTCCAATCCGGCGACACTCCGGGCGCTGAGCAGGCTGGAAAGGATCGCGCAATTGGAGCGCAGCGGGGTGGCCAGCAGGTACTTGTAACTGTCATCCCAGGCTTCGTTGAACTGGAATTTCCCGCCCGACTGACTGGCATGTCCGAGGATCGAATCCAGGGTGGTGGTCAGGGTTGCCGCCGGGACCGCCGCAGTCCGGATGGCCGCCTGCAGAAAATGCGCCTGGCCGAACAGATCCATTTCCGGCACATGGGGCAGATAGCGCTGGATATCCGCGGCCGTGACCTTGCCGTTTTCCGCCAGGGCCGCCAGGGCTACCGCCCGCACCGTGGAGGCCATCCCCTTGCTGTAAAACGTCGGCAAGCGGTCGCGGCGCAACAGGGTGGTCAAGTAGTTATGCAAACGCTCCTCAACCTGGGCCGGAACCTGCTCACCGGCGCGCTTGAGCCAGTTGAAAGCCAGCGCCGTATAGGCCGAAAGATAAGGGCTGACCTGATCGTTGAGGGGCATCCAATAGGCCATGCCGCCGTTGGGAGCCTGGAAGTTAGCCGCCGCAGCCAGGGCTCTGGCAATATCGTCCGCCGCCTTTGGCCAGCTGGTTGCCGGCTCCAGGTACGCTTTCAGTTGCAGATAGGAGTGGGCGGCAACCGCCTTGCTGAGCTGCTGCTCCCAGCAGTCATACGGGTAATCACGCAAATAGCGGAAAGCCCCGTCGATGTTGCCGAGCACCGACGGCGCCAAAGTCGCCCCGATGGAACCGGTGTCAGGAACAATCCCGGCCAGAACCTGTACCGCGACAGCGGTCTCGGCGGCCGTGGTCGTGCCATAGGTTGCGGCGGTCTCCAGGGCGTTCCGCCGGTTGACCGGCAGGCTGTGGCTCAGGGCGTCGGCATCGCTGCTGTCGCCGGCTTCGGCCACAAACTGCAAGGTCCCGCTTCCCTGGGTCACGACCGGCACCCAGACCGTGTTCCGCTCATAAGGGCCGGTTTTGACCTGAAAAGGGAATTCGCGTTGGGCAGCGGCCGGCAGCGGTCCGGCCACCTTGACCTTGACCTGCAGGGTGCGCGCCTGCCCGGTGCGGTTGTTGATGTTGAAACCGGCCTGGAAACGATCCCCGGCGAGCACCTGATTCGGCAGCACCGGACGGATTTCCGTGGGACGGTTGACCTTGAAGTTCACATCGCCGAGGCCCATGCGGTCATTCGGGGTCACGGCAAAGGCAAAGATCCGCCAGCCGGTCAGATTGTCCGGAACGGTAAATTCGATCTCCGCATGACCGTCCGGCTCCGGGGTCAGCGAGGGGTTCCAGTAACTGACGAATTTGAACATATTCCTCAGCCGCGTCGTCGACACCCCGTCGCCACCGGGGTTGGCCCCTTTTTTCTCGAATTTCTGCCGCCCCACCAGGCGGCTGATCAGACTGTAATTATAGACATCCAGGGAATCGAGACGATTGAACCCGGCGTAGGGATCGTAATAATTCTCGCCGCTGCGATTCAGGGCCAACACCGCTTCATCGACCACCGCCACCGCAATTTCATAGGGTTCGCCCCCTTTTTCCCCGGCGCCGACCTGGATTCTGGCCTTGACCAGGTCGCCGGGCTTGTAGACCGGTTTATCCGTGGTCACCTTGATCGGCAGTTCTTTGGCCGGATCGGCAACCCTGGTCTGGACATAACCCATGCGATAGCTCGGTTTGCCCAGATCGACCTGGCCCGGTCCCAGGGGCTGGGCAATCCGGGGGGAGACGACCACCACCGACAGATAGAAACCGGGCAGGTAATCTTCCTTGATGGGGATTTCCAGCACCGGGGTGCTGGTCTCCAGGGTTTCGATCCAGCTGTTCAGGATCCCGTAGCGTTCGACCGTCACCAGCGCTTGGGCCCCCGGAAACGGGTTTTTCAGCAGATAGCGGGCGGTTTCGCCGACCCGGTATTTCTCTTGTTCGGCAACAATCTGCAAGGTGGCATCGTCGCTCTGATCCCAGACCAGATTCCCCTGCCCGGTCACCCAGGCATAAAGGGTCGTCTGTTGTTCCCGCTGGCGGTCGTCATGGATGGTGGCGACAAACTGATAATAGCCCGGCTGAGCGGGGACAAAGTCACAAGCTACGGCGCTGGCCTGACTCTGCAGGGTACAGCTGCTCTCCTTGACCCAACTCATGATGTTTTTGGTCAGATACGCGTTACCCGGTCCTTTGACGCGGGCGGCCTGGTATTGGCGATGATTGATCTGAATATCCATCGCCACCCCGGGCTGCAGTTTGCCCTGCTGATCAACCACCAGCGCTTTGATGGTCGCCGGTTCCCCCTGGTGATACAGCCAGGCGGTATTGCGCAGCCCGACAAACCTGCTGCGCCCGGCATAATCCGCGCGGGTCGAAGCAGCGACGAATTTGCCCCGCTCATCCTTGACTGCAGCCTCGACCATGATGGAACCGTAATAAATGGCTGAATCCGGCAGAGTAAAGACATCTTCATACTGGCCATGGTCGTCCAGCTGCCCCCGGACATCAAGGAGATTGCGCTGGGCTCCGGGCAGGGGCTCACCACTGCTGCCGAAGACAAAATCCTTGGCCTTGGGATTGGTTGTCGTAAAGGTTTTTTCATTGAGACGGGCGGTCAAGCGGACCTCGGCAGCGGTAAAGGCCCCGCCTGAATGGAGGGTGGCCAGCGCGGAAACTTTGACCTGCTCGGCGGCACTGAACAGGTCTCCGTTCAACTCGGTTTTCACTTTGAAAGGCGCCGGGGTGAAATCGCTCACCAACACCGACAGAGGCGACCAGGTGAAACGGGGATATTGTTCGCCGGATTGTTTGGCCGGCGTGAGCTGAAATTGATACCAGCCGACCGCGCCCTGCTCCGGCACCTTGAATTCACCGGCACAGGCGCCGAAGCGGTTGAGGATAATCTGTTTCCGCTCATGGACGATCTTATGCTGGGGATCGAAAACCTGCAGCTCGTATTCCCCGGTCGCCGGCGCGACCCAATGTTCATTGCTCTGATCGCGGACATAAATCTTGTATTGAATGGTATCGCCCAGTTTATAGATGCCCTGCGCCGTGGTTCCCCAGGCGTGGCTGTGGCCGCCCTTCTGCTGCATATCGGGATAAACACCGCCCCCCCAGACGGAAAAATAACTGTTCAAAGGCACCAGAGCCATATCGCCACCAACATCAACCCGGGCAAAAAAAACCGGTTGCTCAGCCCGATAGCCGCCGTTGATAAATTCCATATCCGGGTCGAGTACAGACACCCCGGGCAAGGTCGCCAGACCATTGGCGTCGGTCTGGGCCGTTATCGGTAACGGGCTCAGGCCGGGCAAATCTTCATAGCTGCCCCGGTACAGGGACACCGTCGCCCCGGTCACCGGTTTGCCGTCAGCAAACGAGGTCACCCAGACCAGAGAATTGAAATGGCCGAGCTTGACATGCACCTGGAAAGGCGTCACCTGGGCCAGAATCTGCGGGTCCCGGTACCAGGACGGCGGGGTCGGCTCGGGATGCATGCGGGCAAAGATGACGCCGCTTTGTTCATTCAGCAGACCGTGAACCCCCAGCGGCAGGGCATAGGAGATATCTTCCGCCGCGGGAACAGCAAGCGCCTGCTGTTGGGCACGGAGGGCACCGCTTGGAGCCAGCTTATCGTAAGAAACTTTCACCTGCTGCAGATTGGTGACATAGAGGGGAACATCGCTGGCGACCCCTTTTTCCAGCACCGCTACATCGTGGGTCAGCCTCAGGTCCGGCTCGCGATGGGCGGTGGCAAAGGCAAAGGTCGTCTGCGCATCCAGCTTGCGGCCGAATTCGTCCGTGAAATTGGCACGGTCAATGGCAACCTCATAGCGCTGATCAGCCTGCAGCAGCTCCGGAAGCCAGACCTGATAGACCCGGCCGGAGCGATACGGGGAACTTAATTGAGTCCAGTCCGAGGTGTTCTCCCAGGGGTCGTAATCGTTGCGGCCGCCGTCGAGGCGTGGCGAAAACCGCACATGGTCCCGGACTGCCGAGTTCAGGACCGGCGCTGAAAAAATCAGCGCCACCGGACTTAACGGCGCACATTGCGGAAGTTCGGCCGTCGGTTTTACCCCCGCCGTAAGCTGGGCCGGGGCAAGATCCGTCGACTGTTGCTGCCCTTTGAGGGTGCAGCGAATGCCCAGGAATTTGAACGCGGGGTAGGTTTCAAAACTGACCACGGTCCGGTTTTCGATGCCCGGTTCCGGCCCTTGCGGCGAGACCAGCCCCGGTCGGGCAGCAAGGTGGATGGTGCTGGCAGCGGGCAGTTCCTGGCGCGGCTCGACAATCCAGACTTTGCGCGCCTCGTCGCCGGGCAGCTTCTGCAATTGGTCGGCAACCCGCTGCTGCGGCTGGTCGCCGCTCACCGCCTGCCACCAGGGCAATTCCCGAGGCAGATCATCGGGATAGGCGAGCAGGCGGAACGACTGCCCCTTGGCAGCCGTCAGGGACAGAGCGGTTTCGACCGAAGATTTGGTCACCGGCAGGTTGAAACTGACCTGGATCAGCGGGGTCCCCGGCGACAGCCAGTTGACAAAGCGGGTGTAGGTCACCTTCGGTCGGGCCGTGGTAAAGCTGTGCCGAACGGTTCGTTTAAGAGTGGCGCCATCCAGCGTGGTCAGCCCCGGCTGCATGACCACCTCATAACGGGTGGACGGGCGCATTTGTTCAGCTTCGGTCAGCTGGCAAGCCAGGGCGCTGGTATTCAGCCAGCGCCATTCGCAGGCCAACGCCGGGGTGATGGTGACCGGAATCTCCTTGCTGTCCCGCGCCATTCTGCCAATGGGCACCACCGGCCGATCAAACTGGAAAACGATCTGTCGACCGGCCGGGACATCATTCCCCTTGGGGGTGACCCTGAGCACTTTCAACTCAGCCCCGGCGCTTTGGTCCCTGGTCGAATCAAAAGCCAGCAGTGCGGCCAGCTCCTGGTTGCGCTGCCGATACTTGCCGGCCAGACAACTTTCCGCGCCCTGCCCTGGCAGCGCGCAATCCCGGTTCCGCTCTTTGAGCCAGGTCAACTGCTCCTGCTTGAGGTCGTTGCGGGGAGCCCCCGACAACCCGTCCCGGACCTGCCGATATAAGCGGGACAGTTCGACATCCAGTTGCGCCAATTCGTCCGACTGGCAGATCACCTGCTCAACCCGGTTGGAGGCCTTGCCACAATCAAAGCTGGGCCGGGCCGCCTGCACCGGAGACAAAAAACCGCCCAGAACCAGGCAGAAAACAAATAGAATCCTCATCACCAGCACCCCAGATAAAAAAATAGAACCTCTCGGCCCAACTGAAGCCAAGGCCAGCGGTTGAACGATCAATGTTTGACAGTATAGCCATCATGGCTGACAGTTAAAAAAGAGAAGACCTGCCCCTTGCAAACATGGGTTATGCTGGAGTCGTTGAAACAACCGGCACAGAGCCATAACCAAGGAGACAGGTCATGACAAAGTCTATCACTTATGTTGGTTTCGATGTTCATAAAAACTCGATCGATGTCGCGTTAGCCGATGCTGGCCGCGAGAGTGAGATCCGCTATTACGGCACCATTAACGGAGATCTTGCCTCACTGGACAAGGTGATCCGTAAACTGGTCTCACGGGGAACCAGACCCTCCTTTGTTTACGAGGCCGGACCCTGTGGCTATGAAATCTATCGGCATCTGACACAGCAAGGATACGATTGCAAGGTGGTTGCCCCATCGCTGATTCCGCGAAAAAGCGGCGACCGCATCAAGAATGATCGCCGCGACGCTGAGATGCTGGCGCGGCTGCATCGTGCTGGAGAACTGACTCCGGTCTATGTCCCTTGTCTCGAAGATGAGGCGATGCGCGACTTGTGCAGAGCCCGCATCGACAGCAAAAGTGCTGAACGCAAAGCGCGCCAACAACTGGGGGCCTTTCTCCTGCGCAGCGGGTTCCGCTACAGCGGGAAAACACCCTGGAGCAAGGCTCACTGGAACTGGATCTCTTGCATCAAGATGCCGCATCCGGCCCAGCAGATCACCTTGCAGGAATATATTGATGCCATACGTTCCTGCACAGAACGAGTTGAACGCATGACTGAACAGATTCGCCAACTTGCCGAGCCGTGGCGCATGAATCCTGTCGTCGAGGCGATTCAGGCCCTGCGAGGCGTCTCCCTGATTGTTGCGACAACAACGGTTGCCGAATTGGGAGACCTGACCCGCTTTGATCATCCTCGACAGCTCATGGCGTACCTGGGATTGGTTCCCTCGGAACACTCCAGCGGCGAGACGGTCAAGCGTGGCGGGATCACCAAAACCGGGAACGGACATGCCCGGCGCATGCTGGTCGAAGCGGCTTGGTCGTATCGACTTCCGGCTCGGGTCAGTCGTCGGCTGCTTGAACGGCAGAGGCACCTACCGCAGGCTGTTTGGGAGATCGCCTGGAAAGCACAATTGAGGCTCTGCTCCCGCTATCGACTGCTGACCGCCAAGGGGAAACGCAGTCAGGTGGTCATTGCGGCCATCGCCCGTGAGTTATCAGCATTTATCTGGGCCATCGCCCAAACGGTGCCACGCCCGGCATAGCGAAGGAGTCAAGGAACAACGGAACCAGCTTCTGTCGCGAAAAAGCGCGGCCCCGGTAACGGAGAATCCTCGGGCCTGTTATGGGATCAGGCATTTGCCGAACTCCCGGCTCTAGCGAGAGGCAGCTCCACGACGTAGCCAAGACAGGCGGTAACCAACCCGCGAATATCAGCGTGATCTACCGTCGTAAAAAGCGGCCCCGTTTTTTCGTGACAGAGATTTAACCACAGTTTTCAAGGAGCAGTGCGTTTACTCTTGTAATTGTCAGCCATATCAGCAGGCTGTTGAAAAACAGCCTGCCGAGCCCATGGATGGGCGATCAAAATCAATGACGCCTTTCTAAATCATTGATTTTGTAAGGTGGAGGACATCGCACTTATCTCCACCGGACTTGAAAAAGGCCAGGGATGGACTTTTTCAACAACCTGATAGACGATCATACCCGCTTGGGCATGTTTGGAACCAGTTCCGACCCGGACAAAGGAAAAATCCTTTTACTCAGCAAGACTACAAAAGATTAATTGACAGGTATTAATCAGTCAACTTATGATTCCCCGATAACTTTGACAACAATCACCTACCATGGAGAACCCGGCTATGATCCTGACAAATGTAAATACTGTCCCCGGTAAAAAAATCGTTGAACACTTTGGTATCGTTCAGGGCAGCACGGTGCGGGCCAAGCATATCGGTCGCGACCTGATGGCCAGCCTGAAAAATCTGATCGGCGGGGAGCTGAAAGGCTATACCGAACTGCTGCAGGATTCGCGCGAAGAGGCCATGAACCGGATGGCCGAACAGGCCCGGCAGATGGGGGCCAACGCTGTGGTCAATATCCGCTTTGCCACCTCATCCGTGGCCCAGGGCGCAGCGGAACTGTTTGCTTACGGCACCGCGGTCCGGGTTGAATAGGGACGGCTGCCATGGAGCTGATTTTACAGAACCTTGACCTGCTGATTTTCCTGATCCTGTTGGTGCTCGGTTACCTGGCCGGAACCCTCGCGGAAAAACGGCACTACCGATCCATCATCAGACGTGAAAAAGCCCTTTTGAAACTCCCGGTGGTGACTGCGGAAGGCAGTTTCCCGGCTGAACGGATCCAGAACGCGGAACTGGTCTGCGGCAGTGTGGTGATTTCCATCGACTATTTTAAACGGCTGCTGGCGATCCTCCGCAATATCTTCGGCGGGCGGGTCAAATCTTACGAATCCCTGGTCGACCGGGCTCGGCGGGAAGCCATTCTGCGGATGAAGGAAGAAGCGGACCGGCGAGGTGCAAAAATGGTCATCAATATGCGCCTGGCAACCGCGGCCATCGGCAAGAACGCCAACCGCAAAAAAAATATCGGCAGTGTCGAAGCCATTGCCTACGGGACTGCGGTTGTCCTGCAGAAAACATGAAATTCACCGCCCGCTATCCGCAGGACAACGTCAATGTTTCCAGAACCCACCCGCTGACCGAGCTGGCCTGGATGCTCGGCGGACTGGTCAGCATCGGCGTCCTGCTGTTTGTTCTGCTCGGCCTGGCGACCGACCTGGCGGTGGAGAGAATCCCGCCCCGGTTGGAAACCTGGCTGGGCAACCAGGCCTTGGAACAGTTTTCCGGGCAGGATAGTCCGGCCCTTGATCAACGCCTGCAAAAAATTCTGGCCAAACTGCCGGCGGACTCGATTTTACACAACTATCAGTTTCATATCTTTCTGGATAAACGCGACGACGTGAATGCCGTCGCCCTGCCCGGTGGGACCATTGTGGTCTTCTCCGGCCTGCTCCGCCAGGTTGAATCGGAAAACGAGCTGACCATGATCCTGGCCCACGAATTAGGCCACTTCGCCCACCGCGACCATTTGCGCGGGCTCGGCCGCGGTCTGGGAGTGACCGTAGCCAGTGCCCTGCTCTTCGGCAAGGACAACGCGGCCAGCGACCTGCTGGCGAAAAGCCTGCTCAGCGTGCAAAGCCAATACTCCAAAACCCAGGAACAGGCGGCCGACAGTTTCGGCCTCGCCATGCTGGAACGGGTCTACGGCAACTGCAGCGGCGCAACAAGCTTCTTCGCCCGCCTGGCCCGTGAACGAAAAAGCCGGCTCCCTTATCTGCTGGCATCTCATCCCCACCCCCAGAACCGCATCGACAGTCTGAACCGGGAGATCCGGGCAAACAGCTGCCCCCTCGAACAGGTGCTGCCCGTGCAGGCTGATTTGCAAGCCCTCATCGCCGCAGCGACTGATTAGCAGGCTGTTTAACAACCTGCTCGGCCATCAGCCGGGCAGTTCGGTGCGCTCGATCCCGGCATCCAACGATTCATACCCGTAATAGTTGATGGTTTCATAAAGCTCGGCGCGGGGCTGCATCCGGGCGATGGTCCCGGCAGCGGTCTCTTCGCCGTGCAACTGCTGATAAAAATCTTCCAGCGCCCGCGCCGCGATGCGCAGTCCGGACACCGGCCAGATCGCCATGGCATAGCCGAATTCGGCAAACTGCTGAAAAGAGAACTGCTCGGTCTTGCCGAATTCGGTCATGTTGGCGAGCAGGGGGACATCGATGGCCGCGGCAAACTCCCGGAACTCTGCCTCGTTGTGCAAGGCTTCCGGGAAAATAGCATCGGCCCCGGCCGCCACATAGAGCCGCGCCCGCTCGATGGCAGCGGCCATTCCTTCCTGGGCAACGGCATCGGTCCGGGCAACAATTTTCAGGTCCTGCCGGGCCCGGGCGGCGGCGCTGATCTTCTTGGCCATTTCAGCGGCGCTGACCAGTTGCTTGCCGTTTAAGTGGCCGCATTTTTTCGGCAGCACCTGGTCTTCCAGCTGCACCGCCGCAACGCCGGCATCTTCGAGTTCGCGGACCAGGCGCATGACGTTGAGGATTTCCCCGTAACCGGTATCCCCATCCACCAGCAGCGGCAGCCGGGTGACCCGGACAATGGCCCGGGCGCGTGTCACCAGTTCCTCCATGGTCACCAGCCCCAGATCCGGCAGGCCCAGGGAGGCGGTCAGGGCCGCCCCGGATAGATAAAGAGCCTCGAACCCGGCCTTGCGGGCGAGCAGCCCGGCCAGCGGATCATGCGCCCCGGCAATGGCCAAAAAAGATCCGCTCTGCCAGCGTTTTTGCAGTTTTTCACCCAAGCCATGGGGCAAAGGCTGCTCAAGCCAGGTCGGTTGAAGAGAAGAGCTGTTCTGATTGTTGTGCGTACCTGCTGTGCTCATTGTTTTTCCCCTGCAATGTCAATGCGCTGATGGGTTATTTGCTTGTCTGCTGGGTATAAAAAGAATTCCACGAGGCCTGAATGTGGCGGCGCATCAGCAAACCGGCCAGTTCACAGTCATTGGCGCTGACCGCTTCGACAATCCGTTGATGCTCGATCAACGCCCTGCCGCCACGCCCCTTGCTCGACCGATGACAGCGCCGCAACAGGGTCAGTTGCGGATACAGCTCCTGGGCCAGCAGATTGAAGATCAGCGGGCTGTCCGCCAGTTCGGCCAGAACCAGATGAAAGTCACGATCCTTTCCGCTTTGCAGATAGGCGTTTTCCGGATGGCTTTCAATCACCAGGGCATGTTCCGCCAGCAGCTGTTCCAGGCGCTTGACGTCCGCCACTCCGGCCCGCTCGGCGGCCAGGGCGGCAACCTGCCCTTCCAGGGCCTCACGCAGCTGATACAGGGCCTTGGCCTCGGTTAAGGAGAACTCCCGCACCCGCGCCCCGATATTGGGGGTAAAATCGACCAGGCCGCTGCCGGCGACCAAGCGCAGGGCATCGCGCACCGGCCCCCGGCTGACCCCGAACCGATCGGCCAGCTCGGCCTCGCCCAGACGTTCCCCGGGGGAGCGTTCGCCGACCAGGATATCATCACGAATCCGGGCGGCAATCTCCGCTGCGCTCAGACGCTGTTCTTTTGTTGTCATCATCGACTCCACGACCATCGGGGGATCAGAAAATCCCCGTTCTGGGATTCTCAAGCAGCGCCCCGGCGGGCAGAACCGGATTCAATTGCCGCACGTCCGCAGCGCTCAACTCGGGCAGACGCTGAACCAGCTCAAGGAAGCGGGCGCTCTCGACCGGGTCCAGGACCGCATCGGTCAACAGCTTGAACTTGTTGATATATTGCTCACGCGCAAAGGGCTTGGCACCCTGCGGATGAGCATTGGCCACCGCCATTTCATCCTCCAGCACCCGGCCGTCTTTCATGGTTATAACCACCCGACCACCGAAAGCCTTTTCGGCGGGATCATGGGTATGATAGCGGCGGGTCCACTCCGCATCTTCACAGGTTGAAACTTTCTGCCAGAGCCGCACCGTATCCTCCCGCCAGGCCCGCTCCGGGGTGTAACTGCGTTCATGGTGCCAGCTGCGGTCCTGCAGGGCCACGGCAAAAATATACAGAATGGAGTGGTCGAGGGTTTCCCGCGAGGCCTGCGGATCCATCTTCTGCGGATCGCCGGCGCCGGTGCCGATCACATTATGGGTGTGGTGAGAGGTATGGATCACCACCGATTCGATCTGCTCGAAATCAGCAATCTGCTCCCCCATCCGCGCAGCCAGGTCGATCAATGCCTGGGCCTGGTATTCCGCTGAATGCTCCTTGGTATAACTCTGCAGAATCGCCCGCTTGGCCTCACCCGGTTCCGGCAGCGGGACTTCATAAAACGGCTCATAGGGCGACTGCCCCCGGTCGCGCGCGGTCCGACCGTCGAGGATAAAGGCCAACAGCCCGTCTTCCCCTTCGTAGGCAGGGCTCGGAGCCCCCTCGCCGCGCATGCAGCGATCCACCGCTTCGATAGCCACTTTTCCGGCATAGGCCGGGGCAAAGGCTTTCCAGGACGAGATTTCCCCCTTACGGGACTGACGAGTCGTCACCGTGCAATGCAGGGCCTGCTGCACCGCCTGATAGGCGATCTCCGTCGGCAGTTCCAGGAGAGTCGCCAACCCCGCCGCCACCGACGGTCCCAGGTGGGTAATATGATCAATGCGGTGTTCATGCAGGCAGATGCCGGTCACCAGATCGATCTGAATCTCATAGCCGGTGGCGATCCCGCGCAGCAGCTCGCTGCCGGAACGTCCGCATTGCTGGGCCACCGCAAGCAGTGGGGGAATATTGTCGCCGGGGTGTGAATAGTCGGCGGCCAGAAAGGTATCATGATAGTCCAGTTCTCGTACTGCGGTACTGTTGGCCCAGGCCGCCCATTCGGCCGAAACCGTGGCTGCGGCCGGCAGTCCGAACAGAGCGGCACCACCAGAGCGGGGATGGGCGTTCGCCATGGCCCGCGCACTTTGCACCGCGCTGCGGTTGACAGAGGCGATGGCGACAGCGGCATTATCGATCAGCCGATTAATGATCATCTCGGTCACTTCGGCGCTGACCGCAACCGGATCGGTGGCGACTTCGGCGATTTTCCAGGCCAGCTGGCTTGAACGCGACAACGGCTGTTTTGATGGCACAGCATGTACCCGATGTAATTTCATGATGGCGGCTCCCGTAATGAGCGAAAAGAAAAGCAAAACTTATTGTCAACAATACAACATGAAAAATACCTCAAAAATCCACAAAAAGCAATTTTAAGATATGTATTGTTAACAATATGAAGTTCGAGAGGACAATAATGCCGATCTTCACGACCGGGGCAGGTCCATGCGGTCTGGCAAAAAAGGGGGCGAGAAAAAACTCCCGCCCGCTGCCGCGGACAGGCGCAGCAGAGTTATCAGCCGGATGCGACAGGCGTTGTCAGACGGACAGTAACCGTTGAAAGGCGGGATAGTCCTGAAAACCGACCAGCAGGCGATTGCCATACAGATGGGAAGGAACGGATTGGATACCAAGCTGGCGAGCACGCTCCCAGTCAGCGTCAACCGCCGCAGCATAGGATCTCGTCTGCAAGACCCGCTCAGCCTCCGCCCCGGGCAAGCCAAGCTCTGCACAGATGGCAAGCAGCTCAGACTCTAAACCGATATTGCGGCCGGCACTGAAATAGGCCTGATAGACGGCAGTACGAAAAGCAGCCCCCTGTCCTTGCTCCTCGGCCCATTTGCCAAGCTCCTGGGCCAACCGGCTGTTATAAGTGCGGGTCCGCTCGCCAAAAGGCAGTTCGAGCTCAGCGGCAACCCCCTTGAGCCGGGCCATGGCCGCAGCGACATCCATCCGCCCGGCGAACAGCTCCGCAAGGTCCTGACCAGCGGCTGGGGTTTCAGGATGGAGGGGAAAGACCGTCCAGCGCAGGGTCAGTTCGAATTCCTGCTGTAATCGTTCGATACGCACGGCACCGAAATAACACCAGGGTCAAACATAATCGTAAAAAATTTCCAGAGTCTTCATGATGAGAAGTTTAGCAAAGAACTAGGATTTTACGCAATCGACTGCCCCGTATCAATGGCGGATGGCATAAGAGGTGACCAGCCAATCCTCCTGATCCTGGCCTTGTTCCAGCATCAGGACTTCCTCAATCTGAAAGTTTTTATCGGTGAGGACATCGAAATAAAGCAGCATATGAGTTTTCGCAAAGAGGCCTGGATAATTTTCACTGCTGCTCACCGCTTTCAATGTCCGGCTCAGGATCTTTCCCAACTCAGATTGGGTCTTGCGGTATTCGTATAGCCAGGAGGAATCATCACAGAGATTATTTGTTTTGTGGCAGGCGGTCAGGTAGGCAGAAGAAAACTCACCCTGTTCAAGGGAATCAAAAAATACATTGAGGACTTTGCTCATGGGAGCTGGAAGCTGCTCTGCCCGAGCAAGGGAGACACCTCCGCTACAAACGGCAAACAGGATCAACCATGTCGACAGCAAGTGTTTCATATTCAGCCTCCGAAGCAGGCCGAGCTACGACCTCTCATTCAGCACAGTATCGATCCATTCATGCAGTTTGGAAATATCGTAGGGCTTGGCAAAGACCTGACATCCCAACGCGCTGGCCAGATGCAGTTCTCGGTCCGACCAGGTCCCGGAAATAACGGCAATCCGCTCACCCGGCGGGGCAACCCCCATCTCCTGCAGCTGCTGTAAAAATTCAAGCCCCGTCATCCCCGGCATCTGGTTGTCGGTCAGGATAAAATCGAACAAGAGCGGCTGTTCTTCCTGATCGCCCCGGTGATTTTCCAGATAGCTGACCGGGTCGGCATAAGCGCTGACTTTGATGTTCCTCTCTTTCATTATTTCGGCCAACAGCAAACGACAAATATTGTTATCGTCCAAAACCAGCGCAGTTTGTTGCCTCATGCCCTCTCCAGACCATTTCAAAAAACGACTCCCCGGCTAAGGAAAGCCAGTCAACAACATGAATGCAGATTATCTTAAAACAGAGTTCTGACAAATAACTGACAAAACCTGCCCGGCTGTCAGTAAACACAATACTGACAAATTAACCAACTGTTTTTTAGGTGAAAATACAAAAAAACAGCCGTCGGCCAAGCCGCTTCAGCGTTCACCGGCACTGCCAACCACGGCAATCAATTCTGCCGCCCATTTTTTTGCCCGACGGTAACATAAATTGTGTTTTGTCCCGGGGCCTCAGCTTTGCAAACCGACAATTCAATGCTAAACTTAACCAAAATCGTCAACTTTAAAATCAAGGAGTCAAAACCCATGAAATCGCTGCTCATGCTGTGTGCGTGTCTGTCTCTGTCCCCGCTTGCCTGGGCGGCGGGAAACCCGGTCGAATACAAAGTCGATGGCGAGACCTTCGAAGGCTATTATATCAGCCCGAAGGCCTCCGCCCCCCTGGTCTATATGATTCATGACTGGGATGGTCTGACCGATTACGAAATCAAAAGGGCGCACATGCTTGCCGACCTGGGCTATGCGGTGTTTGCCGCCGACATGTTCGGCAAAGGCATCCGCCCGACCGAAACAGCCGACAAGCAACGCCTGACCGGAGCTCTGTATCAGGATCGCGCCCGGATGCGGCGTCTCCTGGAAGGCGGTTTTGCCGCAGCCAAGGCCCAAGGGGCCAATGTCGAAAATGCCGTGGCCATGGGCTATTGTTTTGGCGGTGCGGTGGTTTTGGAATATGCCCGGTCAGGGAAAGGCCTGAAAGGATTTGTGACCTTCCATGGCGGCTTGGCCAAACCGGCAGACCAGGATTATGCACAGACCAAAGGACAACTGCTGATTCTCCACGGCACGGCAGATCAGGCCGTCACCATGGAGCAGTTCGCCCAATTGGCCATGGACCTGGAAAAATACCAGGTTTCCCATGAAATGATTACCTACAGCGGAGCCCCGCACGCCTTTACCGTCTTTGATACTCCGCGTTACAGGAAAGATGCCGACGAAAAATCCTGGGCTCGCTTTGTTGAATACCTTGCGGCAACGCTTTAAATAGTTAGTTTTCATCCGGAAACGGCCCTTTTCCGCCGTGGCGGTGTCAATCTGCGGGCTTATTTGTGCGGCGTAAAGAACTACGCCTCCGCATCAGCCCTTGATTTCCTAGTGTCCCGTTCGGTTAATTATTTGTATTAATTTTGAGTCATTTTTGTTGCTGTCAAGGCGTGCCGCCGCAGGCCTAGCTTAGGCTAAGCCGAGAAGGCAGAACGTAGACAGCGGCAAAAAGGACCGAAATTGGAATAGAGAACTAACCGCACGGGACACTAGCCACAACGAAAAATTGCTCGTTTCCAATCTGAAAACTAGTTAAGGGTTCAACGGTTGGCAACGGGCCGCTGCATAACAGGCGGCCCCGATGATTCCAGCCTGATTGAGCAGGCAGGCGGGCATCAGCTCGGCCCGGGTGGTCAGATAGGGGAAAAATTTTTCGCTGCGCCGGCTCACCCCGCCGCCAACCACAATCAGGTCCGGACAGAGCAGTCGTTCAACATGAGCCAGGAACAGGTTCAACCGTTTGCTCCAGGCCTTCCAGCTCAACTTTGCCTGCTTACGGATCACCGCCGCCGCATATTGCTCGGCCAGTCCTCCCTTCAGGGGCAGTGCGCCCAGCTCCAGGTTCGGGAAATGGCGCTGTTGGTAAAATAACGCCGAGCCAATGCCGGTGCCCAGGGTCAAAACCAGCACCGCGTCCTCACGGCCGCGCCCGGCACCAAACTCCATTTCCGCAAGCCCGGCGGCATCTGCGTCATTCAGGACAAAACAACGACAGCTCGTGGTGGCGGTCATGAGCTCAGCCACGTTGACGCCGATCCAGTCAGGGGAAATATTTGCGGCGCTCCTGGCCACCCCGGCACTGACAATGGCCGGGAAACCAATCCCCACGACTCCGTTCCAGGCGAAGAGCCTCAGCAAATCCCTGACCGCATCAGCCACCGCAGCCGGAGTTGCCGGTTGCGGCGTCGAAACCCGCAGGCGCTCCGATAACAGTTCGCCTGTTTCACAGTCGACAACGGCACCTTTTATACCGCTCCCTCCGATATCAATTCCAAGAATCTCCACAGTCAATCCTCATTTCATCACAAGTTTTTTTACAAGCTTCAACGTCTCAGTTCACAGCTTCCACTGTCGCAGGCGTTGGCTCTTTTCGGCAGCAAGTGCCGATAGCGGGCAAAAAAGGCATAGCTGCCGCGAGCCAGAAGATTAATCCCCGGAAAACCGACGAAAGCACTGAGCAGACGCTGCAGCGATCCGTCCGGGTAGGCCTGCCAGATCAGCATAAATGCTTCAACTCCGGTTGCAAACTGCCCTTCCGCGTCACGCACGTGCAATTTAGCCATGAATTCGGAATGACTTTTGCCGAATTTCTGCGCTTCAAAATCGGCGGCACTGATATCAATGAAATGGAGGCGGTCGTCCGGGTTGTTTTTTTTATAAGCTTCCATCTCTCGGGAACAAACGGCACAGGAGCCATCGTAAAAAATATCCAATGGAAACGAAACGGACATGCTCTCTCCTTTCGTTGTTGATTTCTTTTCATAGTAACAGAGTTCAATCACCGGCAACAGGGCGGGACAACAGTTTACGCGCGAACGGATTTGGGGGAAAATGGTGATTGATTTATGCTATCCTCCGTCCAGACCCAAAGAGACGAGACAATATGGAACAGAACAGCGAACAGAATAAAACGATCTATGAAGGCATGAAAGTCGGCTACTTGATCCTGCTGCTGCATGTCCTGCTGATTATCGGGCTGGGAATTGCCGTGGTTCTGCTCAAGGGGATTTATGATTTCCGCTGGCTGATCCTGTTCGGCGGCGTTGCCCTGATCGGCGGATCGGCTTATTTCTTCTACCGCCGCATGCAGGAGAACAACCGCAAGCTCAGCGATATCATCTCAGACCCGGCATTGAAAGATCGAACCCTCGAAATCAGCCTTCTCGGCGGCATGGCAACCTTCAAACTGGGGCATCGGGGCGATGATATCAAAATTATCGAGGCCGAATCACAAGACCGTGCCAGGCAGCTGGAAGCTCCAAAATCTACCCAATTACAAGATCTTTCCGAACTCAGCCGAATGCTTGAGCAGGGCCTGATCACCCGCGATGAGTTCAAAAAACTAAAAAATGAAATTATTTGATTGCAGTCCAAGAAAAGATAGTGTAAATTTCGCTCCGCTTTGCAAGAAGAGATCTTACGGGGCTGTAGTAGAGTCGGTTACAACGCCGGCCTGTCACGCCGGAGGTCGCGGGTTCAAGTCCCGTCAGCCCCGCCATTTATATCAAGCACTTAGCCTTTATTGGTTAAGTGCTTTTTTCGTCTGTGCCCATCCGGTGCCCACGTTGTGCCCATGATTTAGGGGTTTTGACCGCCGGTTTCCGTAAGCTATCTCATTTCACCAACCGATGGTCAGCATTTTTTCGACCTTCGGCTTAATGTGGGCACGGTGCCCATGTACTTTCAATAACTTCTGAAAAAAAATATTGTGCCAAGACAATATTAAAAAAATTATGACCTAAAAAAATGGCCCATTTGACCTCTGGCCTAAATTAAATGTCTTTAGATTTGAAAATCTGATGACATTGAAGAAAAAGACTTTCCGAACGCAAAATCGCAATTCATAGAATCGGCATTTGGTTAAAGTTGGTGATGCAACGATCCAGAGCTCACAATATAGTGAGGAGGATTTTCTACCTGTGGATGTACTATTAATTCTTAAGCGAAACAAGATCCCGATGCAGAACAAGTTATGAGAACACTCCGGCCCGCATTTGGTAGCCGGGTAATTTTAGGTTCTGCGAATGGTGATTTTTGAGACGCTAAAAAGTGTCTGCCAGACTTCGGGTGATTCGGTTGACAAGGTGCCCATCATCTTCCGGCATTTCCAGAATATCATGCGCCTGCCGGACCTCCTTCCCGGTCGGTTCGATGAACGGGATAATGTGCATCGACGAAAGAATTGGTCACACTGGACGTTTGCCCAGCAATCTTCATCAACACTCGAAAGACGTCTAAATACCACCCATCAGGAAAAGCCATACTGAGATTGACAATGCCCCCTTGGAATGGAATAGAGCATTTGCGGTCAGGCCAATTAATATAACTGAGACTGAATGAAGCCAATTGGTTTTAAATGCAACGAAACGCTAGATATTCCAGCCCAATCTGAGCCGCTCGTTCACGCTCTTATAGGAGACGAGTTGGCCTTTCCGGATCATCGCCGCAACTCGGGACTCTACCTTGCGCTCGAAGCTCTTTCTCGGCATACCACGCGTGACAATCTGGCAGTTCCGTAAAATAATCGTCGGCAACGCCGAACGCACGCAGGACTGATTCGGCCGTGACTTGATGGCATCGATAATCAATGAAACCAATTCGGCCGGCTTCAGGCTCAGCGCCTCACGGATATTGAGAGGACAGCCTTCCATAACCGGCTCGGCCTCGACATCTTCGTCGTCGATATCCTCCAAATCGTCCATCACAGGACTGGCAAAGTCATTGGTGTCCTGGCCGTCCCGAGCACTCTGGTAGAAAGAGTCCTCGTCCCTGACCTGCGAAGCATCTGCCTGTGGCTCATTGGGTTGAGCCTCGACCGGGAAGATACCTCTCGCTTCGAGCATGCGCCAGAGCGGCTCCAGGGCCTTTTCAGAGTCGGCCCGGTAGGAACACTCCCTGACCCGGAAGAACACCCAGTTGCACCGCTCCAGCATCCGTTGACGCTGCATGTCGGCCTCGAACTCGTCACAGCCGTGCCAATGATCGCCGTCGCACTCGACGGCTAGCTGAGCACTTCCGCCTTGTATCACGATGTCGATTCGCTTGTTGGCAAACTCGTACTGCGGCAGGACACTATAACCCCGTGAAGCGATATCCAGGGCGACATCGACCTCGAACCAGCTATCAAACGGCGCAGGAGGCTTCTCAAGCCACCGGTTGGCCTCGTAAGCCTCCCGGCGGAGCATGTCGACATCGATTCCGGCGACCGTCTTCACGGACGTATCGTAGAAGTGCGACAGCAACTTCTTGCGCATGCACTCCTGGCTCAGATCATTGGCGGTGACCGTGTGGAACAACCACATCTGTTCCTTGGCGCGGCTGGCGGCAACGTTGAACCTCCGCATGTCCTTCTCCATCGTCATGGCGCCGATGCGGCCTTCGCCGCGGGCGGCCACCATGCTCAGGAAGACTACATCCCGCTCGTCCCCTTGGAAACTGTAGGGATTTCCGCACACGATGCGCCGCTCCTGCATCTCTTCGGCACCAAGCCGGGTCAACAGCATCCCCTCGATCAGCTTGGCCTGCGCCTCGCCCTGAAGGACGATGACGCCCATCGACATGCCGGCGTAAGTGGTATCCTCGCAACACGCCAGAATCTGCTCGACCAGCGCCTCGGCCTCCGGCCGGTTGATGACCGACTGACCGCTTCCCTCGCGGAAGCCGGTCGACACATGCACCGGCATGAGCGGTTTGAGCCGGTTAGGCGGGCACTGCTTTAACGGGATGAGCGGGTCGGCGGTGTAGCACAGCTCGTTGGAGAACCTGATAATCTCCGGCGCACACCTGAAGTGCTCACGCAACGTGATGCGGTTGCCAAACCGGATGCGACTGTGCGCAAACAGGCTGGTCTCAATGTCGAACGAATCCCGGTGGTCGAAGTCTGACAGGTACGACCGCATGAGATTGGCAACATGATTGCGGTCGATGCCAACGGCTTCCGGGCTGATCTGCTTCTCATCGCCGACCACGATGACCTTCTCAGCGAGATACAAAAGCGGGAGTGCTTCGTAGCCGCACTGCGAGGCCTCGTCAATGATGATTATGTCGAAGCTCTTGGGAGCGGCCTGCACGGTCTCGAACACCCGGTGGAGCGGCATAACCCATGCGGGTACAGCCTCCTTACAAGCATTCAGATGGCGCTGGGCGTCTTGACGATGGCGGTGGGCATGCTTCCCCGTCCCCTTCCCCAGGCGCCGCATGGCAAGCTGCCACGTTTCGAGGTGTTGCTGATGCTCCCGGGACATCCGCTCAAAGCAGTAGCCCCACGCCTTTAGGGCGGCTAGATCACCAAGCGCCTGCAAGGCTGCCTGCTCTAATCGCTTCAGA
Source organism: Pelobacter seleniigenes DSM 18267 (assembly GCF_000711225.1). Taxonomy (NCBI): domain Bacteria; kingdom Pseudomonadati; phylum Thermodesulfobacteriota; class Desulfuromonadia; order Desulfuromonadales; family Desulfuromonadaceae; genus Pelobacter; species Pelobacter seleniigenes. The sequence goes on along the minus strand of NZ_JOMG01000002.1, from coordinate 2,971,855 downwards.
TTGCGCTCAAGATGTGAACCATCGCTGTTCTCGTACTCATCGAGCCAGGTCCTTGCCCGACGCCATGCCCAGGCCTTCGTTAGCACCCTGAGCCGGGGACGCCACAATTCTTCGTCCTGGCGGCTCGACAAGACCGCCGAAAGCTTCGGCGCCTTGACGGCTAGCCTTGTCAGATAGCTCTGCTTGTCCTTAATGTCAGAGAACCGCCTCGACACGCCGCGCAGGCGGTCGACGACGACCCGATAATGGTCAGCGTCTTTCTCCCTGACAGCATCAAGAAGGTCACTGCACAGCGGATGGGAGTTCGCCCGGGTCGCAACAGCGGCCACCCTGCCCTCCTCCCTCCGAACGTGCTCGGAAAGCGTCCTCAACTCCGAAAGGAAGGCCGTCTCGTGACAAGTCTTCATCAGCGTCACCAGCGATCCGTTTTCGGCGAACTGCGGTTGCGAAAGGCCAACCGCCGACGAAATAGCCTTCTGGACATCACTCCGCATGTCATAGAGGCCGAGCACGTGCTGAAGCGCCTCGACGACCTCGTCGACATGCGCCATCTGCAATGCGAAGTTCGGCGTAGCCGGCGGCGTTTCATGCCCGGCCCAAAATGACCAGATTTCATCGAGACCAAGACGAACGTCAAGGTACGCCATCAACTTCTGGAGCGTTGTCATGTCGCTCAGGCCCGGTTGGCCATCGACCGCGACCAACTTGATATGCACGCCGTGCTTCTTGATGATCGGATGTTCAAACATGACCATGCGTTTCATACCACCACCGGCCGCCAGATGCGACTGGATGGCCGACGTATCACTGCGCATGCGGCGTAAATCAGTTCCCGCCGGGAGGTCAACCGAAACTCGCTGAATCTTGCCGGCGACATGCCGCACGTCTTTGAGGCGCTCCTCGGTCAGGCGTAATAGCTCCTTCCAAGGCGTATCGAGGTCCTGCAAGACCTCCTTGATAGCCTTATTCACCCAGTCCTTCGGACGACGGCGCACGCTCTCAATTTCGGCAACCATTTTGCTGACCGCATCTGACAGGGCCTTGACGCTTGCGGGCTGTGCCTTCGCAAGGGCAATCCCGTCCGGTGAATTCAGGCGCTCCTCGCCGGCTTTGACCAGCACGTTCAGTTCATTGATGCGATGCCAGGCCTCACGCAACGACTCGATGGAGGGAATGTCCTTGTCAACGTCTGGGAAATACTTGGCCAGTTCCTCCTCGGTGGCAACATCGATGCTGTCGAGAAGCCTTACCAACTCCGCAACTTCCTGCACGGAAAGCGGCAGTTCGTCGTCTTTACCAATCGCATCGGAGAACCAGGAAAATTCTGTTTCCTGATTCTTTAGTTCTACGGCAATCTTGGCAGCCGTCCCAGAATATGTGCCACCGGCAACCGTGTGTTTGAAGGTCTCCTTCTCACGGATCGCCAGCAACTCGCCTTCGGCTTCCGCAATATCCTTACGGGCATCGATCAACTTGCGCTCTAATGCCTCGATCATGCGCTGGTCGGCGATTTCGTTTCGCTGGCCAACCTTCGTGAGGATGCCGCTGACACTTCGCTCCAGCGATTCGCGCTCGTCCGTCCCACTGCCAAGCATGCTGATGCACAACGGCTGGATAGGCGCCGGAATTTTGCTGCCCAATACCTCCAGCGCCCGAGGCGACTTCGCCGTAACGAGCACCCTTTTGCCGATTGCCAAAAGGTGCGATATCAGGTTGGCGATGGTCTGCGACTTACCGGTGCCAGGAGGTCCCTGGACGAGGACACCAGGGTTGTTATGCGACTTTCTCACGATTTCCCGCTGTTGCTCGTTGGCCGGAAGCGGAAAGTAGATGTGCCCGGGGATTTCTCCGCCGCCACCGGACGACGATGCTTCACGAACTTCAACGCCGCCACCCATCTCGCAGAGGTCAGCAAAATGCGATGGCACCTCGCCGCCCTCCTCAATCTGCCGCCGCATATCAAGAAGCGTATAGAGAAGCCCCTTCATCGACCGCTTGCGAAGTATCAGGGCCGGATCAAACTCAATCAGCGGCACCTCGGTGACACCCTGCATCGATGACTTCTCGGCATCCGGCAGGTAAGAACCGCGGCCCTGTTCTTCAAGGGAGTTGGAGACCGCCGTAAGGAGTGCGTCCATGGTCGTCCGGTCCCAGAAGTTATCCCTGAGACTATGCCCTGTCGCCAGCAGTGATTCTGAATTCGAGGGATAGCTCTCAGCTTCGAGCATATCGAACTCGACATCCGCCTGGTCGCCGTCCGGCGCCGCCCGGACAATGAAACGCCCGATTGCCGCTTCGAATTCGAGGGAAGCTTTCGCGATAATGAGGTGACGCTTTACGACCTTGCCGCCCTTCTGGCGCCATGTCAGGAAGCCGACCCCCATGATGAGTTCATATTGCTCGCCCAGCCGCTGCTGTTCCTGGTAGATGCTGTGCAGGGCGCCGAAGACCTTCTGCACCCGCTGGTATCTCTGGTAGGCCTGCGCCCACGTCGTCCATTTTCTATCGATATACTCACGCCACGCAGTCTGCACGTCTTCCCGGTCACGCAGATGATAGACGTGGACGTCGTCAACAAACTCCTCCTTGGTCTCCGGGTCAATCTTCATTACCGGCCGGTTGATTGATTCATTGAGAACGGGACGCACATCCAGAACCTTCAGCAGGCTCTGGTCGACCCATTCCTCGCAAATTTTCGGTACAGCCGGGAATGGCGGCTCCGGGCACTTGCGGACATCAAGCCAGACATCATCAGGCACGTTTTCATCCAGACCCCACGAGCGCGAATAACAAAACTGGCCGTCCTTCGGCACGTCGGAAATCCACAGGACGTTCGGATACTGGGTGATTTCCCTGACGGTCACCATCGTCACCCGGGCGAGATTCGACAGGTAGTCGACCACCCGCAGTATCTTCCCGTTCGGACCCGTGTGATCACTTTCAACCGTTGGTCGTGGAGCCTGTTTTCCACGATTCCCGGTAAAGCCTGAAAAGACCTCTCTCACGCGATGGAGGCTTTCGAGTTCATCGCCCGAATCTTCGACATCGGCCTCAACCTCCGGGTCGTCATCGCCCTCAACAATTTCGTCGTCAAACACACCGTAATTGTCGCTGTCGGCGGTCTCGTCCATAATTTCCTCGTCGGCCTCCTCGGTCATCACATCGACATTCCCTGCATCTTCGTTGGCCGTAACAAACAATTCAGAATCCAGCCCCCATGAACCCCGCTTTGAGCCGACTTGCTGATGTGTGTCGGCCTCATGCGGCCCAGAATCGTGATCGATTACCGACTCTGACAGTGCTGCAGGCGACGATTCGCCGGACGACGCTGAACTCTTTCTCTCGTTTTTGCCCAAGGCCTCGATAGCGTCGATGATTGTTGCTTTGAGTCGTTTTGCGGACGGGGTCTTGCGGTCACCCGCAATGAGTTCATTAAGGATGGATCTGAGATTGGCAATATCCCACGGCTTGGCCTCATACATCCCGGTGAGTTCTTGGGCCGACTTGGAAAACAGCGGACGTCTTGACATAACCCTCCTGCCAACCAATCAAAAAAGCACGTTGCCAATGTAGCCTAACGTATCGCTCAAGTCAAAGTTCCGAACGTGTCTTAGAATTCTTCTTGCTGGATATTTGTGAGTAATTGAAACTGAGATCCATGGTACTTACATATCTCACTAAATAGGAGAGGTTTCGCTTAACTCGCCTCGATCAAGTTTCTGCTCCAACCGAATCGGCCTCCGATAGATCTTCCAAATCAGCAGGTCCTAAACCAAGCAAAGCTTCCGCTTTCTCCTCTGGCATACTGCCAATAGCTCGCAACTTACGGTCGATAGCTCGCCGACGAACCGTAACATCATCAATAGTCTTCGAGGCCTCATGCAGTTTCTTTTGAACTTTTTCAAGGACGACACCATACTTTCCAAACTCTGTCTTGACCGCTTCTAGCACTTGCCAGACTTCACTTGAACGCTTCTGAATGGCTAAGGTCCGAAAGCCCATTTGTAAGGCATTCAGGGTGGCGGCAAGCGTGGTCGGCCCCGCTATCGTAACGCGAAAGTCTCTCTGGATTTGCTCAACAGTGCCAGGCCTACGCAGCACTTCCGCATAAAGCCCCTCTGTTGGTAAAAACAGAATTGCAAAATCGGTTGTATACGGGGGATTGATGTACTTGTCGCGAATATCTTTGGCGCAACCCTTGATCCGATTATCCAATTGTTTTGCCGCCGCTTCAACGGCATCAGCGTCCGATCTTTCGGCCGCCGAAATAAGCCGTTCATAATCCTCAATGGGGAACTTGGCGTCAATTGGCAGCAATACTTCAGGATCGCCTTCCCCCTTTCCGGGGAGGCGTACGGCAAACTCGACTCGCTCTTGGCTACCTGGCTTGGTGGCCGCTTCCCTCAGATACTGTTCAGGGGTAAGCATCTGTTCCAGGAGGGTCCCCAACTGCACTTCTCCCCATGTACCCCTCGCTTTAACATTGGTAAGAACGCGCTTCAGGTCGCCAACACCATTCGCTAAGGTTTGCATTTCCCCTAGGCCCTTATGTACCTGCTCCAAGCGCTCGCTAACCAGTTTGAAGGATTCTCCCAGACGCTTCTCCAAAGTCCCCTGGAGTTGCTCGTCGACCGTCTTTCGGATGCTTTCAAGCTTCTCTGCATTTTCGCCACGGAGATTGTCCAAGCGCTGTTCCACAGTTTTGCGAAGATTCTCTTGGGCCTGCTCTTGCTTCAGGGTCAGACCGGCAATCTCCTTGGCAACCTGCTCTAATCGCTCCTTTTGAGATTGGGAACTGGTGGCAATATTGGAGGTCAGGGTCTCTCCGAGCTGCCTGAACGTATTCGTCAATTCTTCTCGCAGCCCCTTGGAAGACAGAGAGGAATCGGTGCGAATCTCGACCAGCTTGGTTTCGATGGTCTTTCGGAGTTCACTTTGGTCCTGCTTCTGCTTTTCAATAAGCTTTGCGATTTCTTGAGCAACGATTTCCAGCTTTTCCTTCTGGACGTTCCCCAATTGACCAATACTTGCTGTAATGCCTTCGCCCAAGGTCTTTAGGTTGCTTTGGACTTCCTCGCGCAAAGCTCGATCGCTTTCCGAAGACTCCTTCTTGAGTTCTGAAAGCTTGCCATCAACCAGTTGTTGTAGTTTCTCTTGGCGATTTTCACCCGCCTTGCCCATTTCATCGATGCCGGAGTGCATTGCCTTGGCCATTTCCTCGACACGACGGTCAACACCCACCACGCCTTCTCTGAGTTTTTCCGAAAAGACATCAAGCTGGGATTTCTGAAAATTTTGCATTTCGCCTATTCTTTTCAGTACCGAGTCCTGGAGGTTAAAAATCTGGGTTGCGACCTCTTCCCGAAGAGCCTTTGCCCCAGCATTAGCCTCATCCCTGCCGCGACTTGCCTCTTCCCGCAATACCCGCTCCAGACGTTCTCCCGCCGTAGCGAGGCCGGTCAGCTTAGAATCAAAGTCTTCCGGCAGGGCCACCCCTTGCATGCGGATCAAAATAAAAACTATTGCAACCAAAGTGATTAATGAAAGGACAATGCAGGTCCCCAACAAAATTTGGAAGGTCATAAAGAGTTTCCTTTCTCCTATTACTGGTCATCTGAATTTTCAGAAATCCAACATAGAGTATTCACCAATGCCATCTGCTCGACCGTGTGGCACTTGATCGCTATCAGCTGAGGGTTCGCCAGCAGTAGTGCGAGGCAACGGGCTCTCGAAATTGCTACATTTAAACGGTTCTTGCTGTAAAGGAATTCCATGTAGCGGGGCAGAAAGTCAGCACTCGACGTGGCCATGGAGACGATGACGACTTCCGCTTGCTGCCCCTGGAATTTATCAACAGTTCCGACGCGGGCGTCCATGGGCAATACATCTTTGAGCAGGTTTACCTGCATGTTATAGGGAGCCATAACTAGGATATTTTCAGCCGACATGGGATGCTCGATGCCATCGCGGTTCAAGTAGTGCTGCCCGAGCAAACTTTCATATAGGCTGCGAACGACCTCTGCTTCTTGTTCGCTGCGCTGAGAACACCCGCTGTGGTTGATGCCGATGAAGCGGATACCAGAAGGCCGCAACTCCGGATGGGCGTCTGGAGTGAGAACAAGACGCTGGTTCTGATTCTTGGCTTCGGGATGGAGCCTGCCATCATAGACCGCGTCGGAAATAAACCGGCAGACATCCTGATGCATGCGCCAGGTGGTCCCGAGAAAAACGCCCTGGTCGTCGGGAATGGTCGCCTTCCCCTGGAGCAGGTAATCCAGCGTTGATTCCCCTGAATGCCCGGGATGAATTCCTTGGACCGGTTGCTGCAGTTGCATCTGATCACCGAGAAGCACAATGTTCTTCGCACAGGTCCCCAAAGCCACCAGGTTCGCAAGAGCGACCTGCCCAGCTTCGTCAATGAAGAGGTAATCCAGGCTTTGATCAAGGTCGGGATCGGCAAACAACCAGGCCGTGCCCGCCACCAGATTCGCGCCAGAACCAAGGACAGCTCGCTTGTCTGTGACGTCCCTGATCATGGCCCCATTCAGGAACGTATCGGGTCCGGATGACTTCTTGACTCCCCAAATCCTTACCTGCTTCTCCGCTGCACGCTCTTCTACCGCTTCGAGCAGGTTGTTGATCGCCTTGTGACTGTTCGACGAAATTCCCACCGTCGCCCCTTTCTCTAGTAGGTCGACAATGACATGTGAGCCGGTATATGTCTTCCCGGTTCCTGGGGGACCCTGGATGAACAGATAGCTTTCCTGGAGACGGCTGACCACCTCACACACTTGGGGTGTCGTCTCGTAACCGCCAGCCACGATTGACACATCTGAAGCAAGGCCTCTGATTTCAGGTGATAATCGCCTCAGGATTGCTTCTAGGGCAGCATAACGATGGTCACCGGCCACAACGCTATCGGCAAACCGATATACCGCTTCTCTGAGAACCTCATTTTTTATTGGACCAGTTGTGATCACCGAAAGTCGTTCGGGAAGTGGCCCGCTCCGTTTACCTCTCTTGATGCGGACCAGCCTCTGCTTTTCATCAATGTCTTCGATCGTTCCCGCACGATCCAATGTGTCGGAACGCTGGCAATCATCGCCGGCTTTTAGCTTGAATTCCTGCTCCGGGTAACGATACGTGTAGATCAGCGATTGTTTTTCCGCCACAGGAGGCCATTGGGGGGCGGCAACCAGTCCACCTATCGCTTCCGGATCTTCGATGAGTTCTTCTTCCGTCATTTCCTGTCGGGCAAACATGGCCCACCAAACAGGCTTATCCGCTCGGCGATGGAAATCCAGAAGCTGGTAGACAAGCTCCCGCATTCGATCATCGTCGCTCCATTCAGCGCGATCCTCGGGCAGGCCACCGAGCAGCCTGTTCGCATAATCGGCAAGCCGGGCCTCCGCTTCATGGACTCGATCACTTTTTTGCTGCTCGGCAGTTTCTTCGGTGTCTGCATTGAACCAGGGCAAGTCGGCAGGGCGGATTCCTAGCAGCCACTCGCGAAGTAGATACGTGGAACGGCAATCGTCCTCATTGTAGTCGTGGATCTGCTGGAGCAAAGCGGGGTCCCGCGTTTCCTTCCAGTGCTCATAGAACACGATACTCGCCCCCGCATTGGTGACTTCACCCGTCCGCTTCTCCATATAGAAGGTCTCAAGATTTTTGATGGAGTAGCGAGGTTCAGAGGCCAGCAGAGACTCCCGAACAACTTTGTAAAGATCTACCAGCTTTTCCGTGCGAAGTAGGTGGTCAACTTCAGCCTCGCAGGTGCCATGGAGGGACATCAACCGTTTCAGGGCCGTCTCCTCGTAAGGGGCGTAGTGGTAGATGTGCATGTTCGGATAACGCGCCAGGCGATCCATGACAAAGGCCATGAAATCCTGAAACGCTTGCCGTTCCTCTTGCCGGCTGTGAGCCCAGAATGGCTGAAATTTTGGTTGACCGTCATCGTGGTAATAAACACCAAACAGGTACTCCAACCCTCCCTCTTCCAGCGGGTCTCCTTCCATATCGAAAAAGAGGTCGCCGGGATCTGGCTGCGGAAGACGCCGGAATCCTTTCGTCTCGGCGGGGTCGGTCTCAAGAAGTTCGAAAAGGTCCTTGCCGGTCTCCCGCCGCTCAAGCTGTAGAGCGGCCTGCCGGCGAAGGCGCTGGAATGTGGCATCCTGCATGCCGGGCACATGATCGTCGGGCTTCAGCTGTGCCAGCCCGGCCAGGGTCGTGATGCCGCCAGAGCGAAGCTTGTCGATCTGAATTTTAGTGATGTTGGCAACCTGGCAGAGGTGATCGTCCTGTGTCCATTGCTCCTGACACAAGTTTCTCCAATGGCAGAGGTCACAATGAGCGCAGGGCTCGGGGTACGTTGGAGCGAGTCCCCCTTTCACCCGTTCAAGAAAACGCGCCTTGGCCGAGCGGTAATAACGATAGTAGTCAGCGAGCCGATAGCTCTGCTCGGTCCGATTCCCCAGAACGACATGAATGTTTTGTGGCAGGAAACCTTGGTCAACGGACAGTAAGTCGGAGTAGAGGCAGAGCTGGATGATGAATTTCGCCTTCGGGCTTCTTGCCAGCTTGGTGTCCACGACCTCGTAACTGAAGTTGCCCAGACCGGAGGGGTGATCGACCTTGCGGAGAAAATCCACATAGCCAACGAACTCTGGGGAATGGAGACACCCTTGGAAAATGATCGGAATGCCTTCGGCCATCGCCCTCTTGGTCTCCTCGGCAGCGGCGGCAATGCTTTGGCCTGAAGTTTTCGCGTCAAACACCGCGACACCGGACTCTTGAAGATCCTGAAGGTATCTTGCCTCGTGTTCAAGGCCCTTCTTTTGGATCAACTCTGCCTGCTCGTCGTCCTCGGCCTTGGGCAGGGGAGTGTCAAGGTTGACCAAGTCCAGCGTGGTCAGATGCTCGCATTCGAGAAAATTGACCAGGTCGCTGGCCGAATAGAGTGCGCTGCCGTGGATCTTTTGCATGGTCTTCCCCCATCAACTAGGCAATGGATAGCTCTAATGCCGCCTCATCTGTATCATTATGGTTTCTAGGAGTGTCCCGGAAAAAGCAGAAATGAAAGCACGATAGACGCGATCCTGAGTGCTTTACATCGTTGAAATTTTCCTCACTAACGCATTGCCGTTTTAATTTCATCAAGATTGATTGCTACTATCTGCTGCTCATTCCCAGCACGTTCACTGCCATTTTGATCAATTCCGAGTTTTTTCATCAGATAGTAAAGAAGTGCAATCCTGCATTTAAATTCCAATCTAAAATCTGTCATTCCATAATCCATGGCGACTATATTTTTTTGAGCATCATTCAAAGTAGGATTTGGACCGATTATTACATCAATAAAGTTAAACCAATTTTTGTCGCTATCCACGTCAATATCAGAATCAGATTCAATAACTGCAGAAGCAATCCTACCAATCACAAAATCTTTAAACGCATTACTTTCATGGCAATAAGCTCTAACATGCCACCTTGACCCATCTGTACCGAAAGAATGTGGAGAAATTAAACGAGTGTTTCCTGGTTGAGGATTGTTAAATGATCGATAATCAACCGAGACGACTTTTTTGTTCTTAATTGACTGAACCAATGTTCTTAGGACGTCTAGGTTAATAACACGGGAAGGATTTGGCACTGCTGCAATATAGTCTGATTCGCATGTGGTAATACTCTTGGTTGGCGAACATGACATGGTTGAGAAATACGCATCTGCTGATAGTTCGATGAATAACGGTGAGAATGATTCCGTTGGCTCGTAGTATTTGGCGCTTGCATTATAGGCAATGTTCTGAGGAGCCATTTCCTGGTATTTCGTGAAGTCAACCGAGGCCTGGGGGATTGATATCCCGAACGCTGCCGTCAGGTCTCCTCGATTGACCTTTCCCTCCCAATATAACTTCCCTTCAAGATATTGAAGCCGTTTCTGCGTGCCCCAAGGAATTGTAACCGGCTGATTTTCCATTCGAATCTCCTATGCTGACAATAGGCGTAAAAACTATATTGACATAAAAACTATTCACATATAAATTATGCGTATTGTTTTTATACCTGTCTTAACGGAAGACTTCAAGCAAAAAGGAGTAAAACATGAGCAATAACAGTAAAAGCACACATGTTGTTCCGAACAAGGAAAAGGGTGGCTGGGACATCAAGCAGAGCGGTGGACAGCGTTCCTCTGGGCATTTCGACATCCAGAGAGAAGCAATCGACAGGGCACGTCAGATCAGCCAAAACCAAGGAACTGAGCTGTATGTTCATAACCGAAAGGGGCAAATCCGTGAAAAGGACAGCCACGGGAAAGACCCTTTCCCGCCTGAAGGTTGACAAATTCCTCATGGAGGTAGCCCCACGGGCTACCTCCATCCATGAAAGGCAATGTGATGACCCAGGCAACCAACGCCTTTTCAGAAAGGAAAACGATCTATGCCGCAACAAGGGAGGACCTCCTCAAGCGCAGCCTTTCCAATTCCGAAAACATGGACAAGGCGATTTTATCGCTTTCATCCGCCTTTTTAGGGGCCTCCCTGGGACTGATGAAAAACGTGGTCGATGTCCACCGTGCCAACTATCCACAGCTCCTTACGGCATCCTGGTGGCTGTTCGCAGCCGCGATCATCTTCACCCTCACTTCATTCCTGGCGAGCCAGAGGGCCATCAATAAGCAATTGGAATTGGCGGAGAAGTATTACTTGACAGGGGAGGATTCAGCGCTATCGGAAACAAATCCGTTCGCATTGGCAACTGAATACATAAATTGGGGATCTGCGATTGTTTTCATCCTCGCGGTCATATCTTCTATCGTTTTCATATCAATCAATTTAGGAGCTTGAAGCTATGTCAAATAAACGTCCCGAGTTTGGAATAAGTACAAACGGACAGCTCATCCCCCGCATGCAGGAAGTAGCTAGCAGCGCTGGAGGGACAAGGGGTGCCACAATCCCACCCTTGCAACCTGCTGGTTCAGGACAATCCAATGGGGGGACTGGATCATCAACATCAACAGGACAATCCGGAACCAAGAAATAACGAATGGATTCCGCTTGAAATTTTTCGAGGTCAAAATGCCTTATCAAAATCTAGAGAACGGACTCTATCTTGTCCGACAAAGATCTGTAAAAAACGGTATGCAAATCTGGCACTATGGGATTTTGGATGTTGGGAACAAGCTCGGACCTATCCCCGCCTTCACGGCATCTATCGAGCCACTGATCGTTCACCAGACCCCACCCCAAGTACGTGCCGATCGCCTTTCTGAAACGGGCCACTGGGAGATGGAAGGCAAGGTAGATCCCTCGATGGAAAAGTCTGCCATTTCAAGGATCAAAGAGGCTCTTAAAAATCCCGATTACGATCTTTTTGGGCATAACTGCGAACATTTTGCTCGGTTTGTGACTACCGGAGTCAAAGAATCCAAGCAAATCCAATCTGTCGCCTGGTCCTGTATAGGCCTTGTGGTAATGGGATGGGCCCTTTCTAGGCGAGCGTAAGAAATGGACATCGTTGAGTTCCCAAGAATAGAAGAGGTTTTCATAGAAGGTAGAAATGGAACGGTCCGAGCATCCTCTTTCCTGAATAAAGACCGCAGGGATTACTCTATTCTTCGCCAGGAATTTGATGATGCGATCTTGAGAGGCGAGCCTATTGCACGTTGTGCGGCTTGCCATAAACCCGTTAAGCCCAGGTTGTCGATCCATCGAAGACGTTACTTTCGCCATCATGGAGGCGACGGTAACTGCCCATACAAAACATCCGGGAAGAAAAATCAAACACAAATTGACGCTATGCGTTACAACGGCCAGAAAGAAGGGCCTGAGCATATACACATCAAGCAGCTACTAAAGTCGAGCCTTGGTGCGGACTCGTCTTTTGATCAAGATTCAATCGCCGAAGAGCAACGATGGTGGGGAGTAACTGACCCAGCGAAATGGAGAAAGCCAGACATATCGGCACAATATGGCGACCTGCCAATTGCATTTGAAGTTCAGCTTTCCACAACATTTTTAAATGTTGTAGTCGAGAGGCGCAGGTTCTACCTTGAGAATGGCGGTTTGTTGATTTGGATTTTCAAACGCTGTGAGAAGGAAATTCCTCGGCAGTTTCAAGACGACATATTTTACAATAACAACAGTAACCTATTTGTTGTCGACGAGGAAACCTGCAGACTGTCCAAAGAAAATCAGAAGCTCATGCTGCGCTGTTATTACCTTCAGCCGATCCTGAATGGTGGCGTGATCCAAGAGGAATGGCGGGAGCAAGTTGTCTGTTTCAATGAGTTGAGTATCGATCGCGAAAATCAACGTATTTTCTTCTATGACTGCATGGAAGAGCTTAATCGTTTAGAGGAGTTCCAGGTTGCCAACAGGATAGAAAATCTCCGAAAGAAATATCTGGAGTTCTGGGACTCCTACCGATACACAGGTTACAGAGGCGAGGAGGCATCAAGGGAATATTCAGCTCTACATCGCGCCTTAAAAGAAGTGGATATAGATCTTCCTCAAAACCCGAAACAGGACATTGCCCGTTTCTCCTGCCTTGTCTTAAGCGCAAAAGACGGAAAATCGGTAGGATTTGACTATCAGTCCCTATTGGAAGTAGCAAACTTTGCATACGATCATTGTCGGCCGCTGTTATGGTATTTCTTTACGGCTCTAAAGGGGTGTGGAAACATGCCTGTTTTGATGGAAGAAGATAGGCACGCTGCCGAGCGGAAAAGACGAAAATTCAAGGGGCACACAAGCTGGGATGAAAAATTGAACATTATCCGAGAAGGAATCCGCGAGTGGAATTCTACGCAAACAGGGAATTTCCCCCAAGAGCGAAATTTTGACCAACTTTTTGGTTTCTTGTTCCCTGAAATGCAAAAATATATCAAGATTAATTAACTTGGCACATCCTCATGTCCCTCATCTATCAGAAAATTGAGACTCTCGCCAATTCGATTAAGTTATCGTAGGCGTTCATTCAATCCTGAGAATGTCCCTGAAGTTGTGCTATCAGGTTTGGGATTGTTGAAATTATCGATTTCGGACAATTCTTAGCCCCCCCCCACATTCTGAGAGATGAAACAAAACAAATGCCTTTTCTTTGTTTTGTTTGAACCAACTCTTAACTGAAGACACCATGCTCAATACGGGATAGTTCGTCAAGGATTGCCTGCTGTCCTTTTTCGCTATCAACCATAACCAAAGGTATTCGATTTCCCAAAGCGCTACATGGAGTTGTGAGCCAACCAATCACTTTTGTTTTTTCTTCGAAGACCTCCGTTGTCCGCTCAAGGACTGCTGCAGGGCAAGTTGACGCCCAAGCTCTTGACATCTCATCAAGTATTCTTGGCCAACTAGAGGATGAAGGTAAGTTTTGAAGAGTAGTTAAAGCAATATCCTTTGGAACATTTTCATTCATATTTCTTCTCCATATAGAGCATCAACCTTCGTTCAAAAGCTGACAATAGAGAATCCGCAAGTGTCATTCCTTTAAGAAATTAAATTTTACAATTGTTTGGACTGATGGCCGCACTATTCGGAATCGACCCGCTCAACATGTTCCATCAAATCGCCAATCTGGCATTTAAAAAAAGTACATAGTTTGTCGATGTTTTCAGTCGTCGTATTATAATTTCGCTGGTTCACAATTTTGGAAAGAGTCGTTCTGTGGATACCAGTTTCGTTAGCTATTTCCTCAAAGGTCAGCCTTTTCCCTGTTCGAAACTGATAATCTGACATTAACTCCCTCAATCTATATCGAATCACTCGCTGCTCCTTTTTGAGACAAACCCAGATCCCTTAAAAAATATCCTACTTCGCCTTTCCGAGCAAGCATCAACCGATGCATATCCATGACCATTGTAGAAAATATTCAAAAAACGTTCTTGACAGTCACATAAAAGCAACTTATGATGCTTTTACACATCAAACGTAGAAAGGAGTCTACAATGAATCAACAAACCTACATGACAACAGAAGAACTCGCCACTCGCCTGCGCTACGACGCTCGCTACATCCGTAGCGCTCTTAAAGATGCCGTCTTCATCGAAGGGATTCACTACATCCGTCCATTCGGTCGTCGCCGTGTTCTCTACATCTGGGAGCAAATCGAAAAGGACATGGTCAAAGAATCCAAAGAACAGGCCCCAATCATTCCGATGGCTAATGGAGGTGTTTTCAATGGCTAGTATTCGGACGCGTAATAACTTTTTGTTTTTCGATTTTCGGTATAAGAGTGTTCGCTGCCGGGAACAAACCCTGCTCAAGGATACGCCTGAGAATCGAAAAAAGCTTGAGCCTTATGCCACACAGATCGACAGGGAAATCAAAGCGGGCACTTTTCAGTATGAAAAGTATTTCCCCAATAGCAAAAACCTCGAGAAGGTACAAGCGCCCGTGAAAGCTAAACCGGTTGATCCTAAAGAGATGCAGGCTGTGTGTAGCGATTCCCCCTCGCTGAAAGAGTTTTCAGAAGAATGGTTTGAAGAAAACCTGATCCGTTGGAAGCTGTCCCACCAGGAGACCGTTCGAGGAATTTTGGATAAACATCTGATCCCCCGTTTTGGAGATATGAACGTCAGCCACATCACCAAGGGTGACATCCTCAAATTCCGATCCTCACTCGCCAAAGTCCAGATTGGAAACAAGACGGGGTTATCGCCTATGCGGATTAATCACATCATGACATCTTTACGTATGATTCTTAATGATGCGGCTGACCGGTTCCAATTTATCACGCCCTTTCAAGGAATCAAACCGTTGAAAGTCCCAAGGTCGGATGTCGATCCCTTCACTATTGATGAAGTACGTCTGATTCTGTCAACGGTGCGCTTAGATTTTCGCAACTATTACGAAGTTCGGTTCTTTACCGGAATGCGTACTGGAGAAATCGATGGGTTGAAGTGGAAGTACGTCGACTTCAACCGGCGCGAAATTCTGGTTCGCGAGACTTTGGTTCGGATGAGAGAGGAAAATACCAAGACTCCTGGTTCAGTCCGTGAGATTCAGATGTCAGAACCGGTTTACCAGGCCCTTAAGGCTCAGTGGGAAGTGACAGGAAAACTGAGTCAATTCGTTTTCTGCAATCGAAACGGAACTCCTCTTGACCATACCAACGTCACGAAAAGGATCTGGTATCCCACCTTGGAAATGCTGGGAATGAAACGCCGCCGCCCCTATCAGACCAGGCATACAACGGCAACCCTGTGGCTGGCGTCAGGAGAAAATCCTGAATGGATTGCCCGGCAGATGGGACACAGTTCAACGACGATGCTTTTTACGGTCTATTCCCGCTTTGTCCCGAACCTGACTCGTCGTGACGGGACCGCTTTTGAAAATCTGCTGGCGGCTCGGATCAATGGAGGTGACCATGACAACTAACTATCTCCAAAATCAATTGGACATGGCCCAAGGGCCCATTTCCGGCACATTCAGAATCAGAGAACCGTATTCCGGTGAGTCGGACACAGGACGTCCTTTTGTCCGTCTGCGGCTGGAAGATTTCACAGGTCACCTTTATGCCTTTTCCTGGCAGGACCAGGTCATGAAGTCGCAAGGTCTGTTCGATTTATCTCGGGCCTATGTCGAAGGACGCCTCAGAAGCCAACAAGGTCAATCTTTTGTCGAATTAAAGACCTTGGTTCCAGCAAGGCTTGCTTATCATGACACCATCAGGCTCATCCCCCAGTCGGTTTGTCCGCAGCCGGGTTTGCTGTTTGAACTTCAGGCCGCACTGCGGCTGATCACCATTCCGGCTCTGAGACAGTTTGTTGTTCAGGTTTTGGGAAATGATGGCATCGCCTACCCTTTTGTCTCTTGTCCGGGAAGTCTTCATCATCACCATAATTATCCTGGTGGACTGTTGAAACATTCTTTGGAAAGTTTTGCCATGATCGAATCACAACAGGGATTCACCCAAGAAAGTTATGAGCTCGGATTGGTGGCCGCCCTCTTCCATGATATCGGCAAAATTCTGACGCTGACCCCTCAAATGACTTGGACGTCACTGGGAACCTGTGTCGAACATGACAAGCTGACCTGCGAAGTTCTTGGACCCGCTCTTCAGCAGTTTCAAGAACAATGGCTGGAAGGCGCTAAAGAATTGCGCTATCTGCTGGGATGGAAAGCCAAGAGCGCGATCCCCCACTACAACATGGCTGACCTCGTGGCCTGCAGTGATCGCATCAGTGCCGGCCTTGATATCGCGAAACGTCATGCTTAAGACAATGGCCGTTACAGTAACGTTCCAGTCAGAGCGTTCCAGGAACGTTACTGTAACGATGTAACAGGATGACTATTATGGAACAGGGAATCACTTTTGAGCAGGTCCAAAAAGCAATGCTTCATCTGCGGGATCAAGACGAACGTGTCAGTCGACGGAATGTTCGCTCCATTACCGGGGGTGGGATGTCCACGGTCCACAAACTGATGAGGATGGTTGAAGAGCAAGAGTCCCTTCAGAATGATTTGTTTGCGAAAGAGATGTCCGATAGTTTTCTCACTGCGTTCAAAAAAGAAATTGCTGTCCAGACAAAAGCGCTGACCGAAAAATACGAACACCAGGTCGAAAGCTTTCAAAAACGTGAGCAGGAACTTATCGAAGAGTTAACAGATCTCGAGACAAAGGCCAATACCTTTGAGAAAAAGCTTGAATCCCTCACAGCTTCCACCAATAAAGACCGACAGCAGGCCGAAAAGGATCTTGCAGTCGCCCGTGAAAGTATCTGCCGCCTTGAAAATTGGGTTACCGGTTATATGACAGAACGGAAGGACATCGACAAAGTCCTCGAAACCGTTCGAGCAGAAAACGTCAGTAGACAATGCAATATTGAAAGCCTTCAGATGACTGTCGAAAAGCAAAGAAGCCATATTGACCAACTCACACAGAGTCTCAGCGATTCCCGGAAAGAGCTAGCCGCCGCGGAGAAAAAAGCCGCTGTTGCCCAGCAAAAGCTGGCAGATCTCAAGGATACTTTGGCGAAAGCAACCTAAATGTTGCTCAGCAAACCACCTTGACACCATTATTCGCTAAATCGGTAATAGGTCGAACAATAATCAAAATGGTGCCAAACGACTGATAAACTGCAAAAAGGCAGCCAATTAAATTGAGCGCCGATGGTGGGTCATTTTTTATGCCGAATGACAGCCATGGTTTGGAACCTCGTTTTTCAATGTGTTTTTGGCGAAATTCATTTTAACACAAAGAGGTTACAGGCCTTCTATTTCATTGATTAAGCTGTGAAACAACAGTGATATCGCCTAAAATCTTGTTCAATTACAGCCAGTTCCAGAAGGAAAGGATCAGGACGATCAGCAGCACAAACCCCAGGTTCATGTAGGCCATGAAATAGAAAACCTTCTGCGGCAGGGTAAGACCCGGGCCTTCCTCCGGCAACAGTCTACCTACCCGAGGCATGGCGAATATTTTGTCCTCCTCATGCGGCGCCTGGCTCAGAATCTCTGTCAGGTCACACCCTGCTTGATGACGACCAACATGGGTCCCTTCTTTCCAGAGTCGACTTTGACTAACATCGTATATTTCCCCCCGATATGCAATATATGCGGGCCGGCCATCCTTACCATCATATTGGGCTAAATTTTCCAGCGACAAATCACCGGAAGCTGTCTGGGAGGGCATCGAACTGTCTCGTCGCCTCAGCCGTGGGCCGATGAATAGCACGACGATCATGGCCGAGCCCACCATGACCAGGAAAAGGGCAATTTTAATCAGGAGTAAAATGCCAAACCGGGTTGAAAAGAGAAAGTCGACCGATGGCACCCGGAAAGCAAACAGAATCCCCCCGGTAACGGCCATGATCAGCATCGAGAGCAGTCCAAGTTTGACTTCCCCTTTAGGCAACCCGCCCGATGCATAGGCTGGCTTCAACACCAGGTGGACATATAGAATGGTACCGAACCAGAACATTGCAAACAGTATATGCAGATAGCCCGCCACCAGCCGAACAAAATAGGCAAGAGACTTCCCCGAACCAGAATCGGCTGAGGCGGCGGACATAGGTTCAGAAGGTTCCGAGAGTGAAAGGGCAAACCCCTCGCCAACCTTCGTCAGTTCGCCGCCCCCGGAAGGGTTGACATGACAAACGGCACAGTCCTGTCCCGTATCTGCCGCAAATTCCTCTGTTGCAAGAGCAGATCCCGCCAAGAGTAAGCAAATCAGAAGAGTCTGGATGAAAAGAAAATTAAGGTGGGCACGGAGATTCATCTGGCGTCCTTATAGGTATAAATTGAATTCAGGTCCACCAACGCAGGAGAAGGCCTCTTACTTTCTCATTCTTATCTATCATATTAAAATTTTCGTTGGTAATCATTCATTTTTAACGAAATTTCGTTCAGACTAACATTTTAGATCAAAAAAAGAAGTTCATATAAATTAAAAAGCTTACATAATTGATACAGGTCAAGGTTTTAGCCTTTTATTCTTGTGTATAATTTAAATTAAATAGGAATTTTAGAAGAAAACAGAATTTCAAAAAAAGCGCAAATATTTATTTCTGAAAAACGAACGAAATAGCAAAAATGGAGAGCTCGGGCAATTCAGAAAAACAGACCTAAACAGTAAAAGGATTTTTCCTCTCTGGATCAGTCGCATGACGGACGATGTTACAAAAAGGTTACAGGAGGTTGACCGATGAAACCGGTGCCTGACATTTTTGCGGCGATTATCTCCCACATGCGCGAGGGAGTCATTTTTCTCGACAGCCAGCATGTCATTCAGATCTGCAACCGGGCTGCCGAAAAAATTCGCAAGGTCCGGGCAGATCAAATTGTTGGCCGCTCGATTTTTGACATTCATCCACGCCGAGCACACCCGCAACTCAGTGAACTGCTGGGCAATATGCAGAGCGGGGCACTTCCTTCCAGCCATCGGGTCATTCAGGCCCAAGGGCGCTACTTCGACAATTCCTATTCTTCGGTCCATGACGATCAGGGCCAATTCCTTGGCACGCTCTTAATCAGTCGCGATATCACCGAACAGCGGCGATTGACCGAAGAGATCAGCCAACTTAAGAACATTCTGGCTGCAAAAGAAAAAGGAACGCCACTGATTTTCAAGAGTCCAGCGATGCAACGGATTCTAGAGACCGTCGATGCAATAACGGCGCTCGAATCAACCATCCTCATCACCGGTGAGAGCGGTACCGGCAAAGAATGCATTGTCGATCTGATCCACAGCCTCAGCCCACGTAATAAAAACCCTCTTGTTAAAGTCAACTGCGGAGCACTTCCGGAAAATCTGATCGAGTCCGAGTTGTTCGGTCACGTTAAGGGGGCCTTTACCGGTGCACATACCGATAACAAGGGGAAATTTCTAGCTGCGTCTGGCGGGACTCTTTTTCTTGACGAAATTGGGGAACTGCCGCTGCCTGCTCAAGTGAAATTACTCCGGGTTATTCAGGACAAAATCATTCAACCAGTCGGAGGCCAAAACGGAATAAATGTCGATGTCAGAATTATTGCCGCAACTAACGCTGACTTGGGAAAAGCGGTCTCTGATGGCCGTTTTCGTGAAGATATCTTCTACCGGATTAACGTCATATCCATTGAAATTCCCCCGTTAAGAGAGCGCCTGGAAGACATCATCCCTATGGCCGAAGCATTCATCAAGCATTTCGCCAGGAAAATGAAAAAACCGATCCCAAAATTATCTGCACCGGTTTGTGATTTGCTCCTTAGCAGTCCGTTGCCCGGTAATGTTCGACAGCTCAAACATGCGATGGAGCGAGCTGTCGCTTTAGGCCGTGGAAGTACGATCATGCCCTCTGATCTTCCCAGTGACCTGATCAAAAAAACTGGTCTGACAACACCTGCTTTTCAATTTGATGAAAGCAATCTCAAGGAGGCATTAGCTGGCGTCGAACGAGAATTGATTCTCCAAAAGTTGACAATCAACCAAGGACGAAAATTACCCACGGCCAAAGCACTTGGCATATCCAGGAAAACGCTATGGGAGAAGATTCAGCGGTACCAGCTAGAGGGAGATGTTACGAAAGAGAAGCATCCCTCTTGATATGTTACGAGTAAGTAACGTTTACCCGAAAACTGGTTCATTACACCACGCACAAAGAATGGATTTTATTATTTTTCTCTTTTGTTTTCAAATGGTTAACTTGAAGATTTCCAGGTTGGTATGATCTGTGTAAAACAACGGTAGAGACGCGACGGCTGTGGCCGGACAATTAAGAGAACTGTCGTGCTTGCAGACTGAATCATAATCCGTTTCTCAGCCCCTGCGGAGGCAATGAAATTCACATCACCACAACTTTAAATATTCAAGGCAGGATTTTTTGTAACTGCTGTGCTTTCTCCCTGGCCCAAAATCATCGAGACGGCCAGCTATAAAGGAGCGAATATGCCAGAGAACAAATTCATAAGACTGTCCTTGATCATTCTTGCCCTGTTGCCTTTCTTTTCCAGTTCAGGATTTGCAATGGATGGAGATCCTGCACGCGGCAAAGCACTATTTACCGGAAACACAGCATTTGAAAAAGGGGGGGCTCCTTGTCTGGCCTGTCATAACCTTGCTGGGCTGGGCATGGTTGCCGGCGCCAACTATGGCCCCGACCTCACCAAAATTTTTGACAATTATGGTCGCGAGGGGCTGGAAGGGGTCCTCCCATCGCTGCCGTTTCCCAGCATGGAAGCCATTTTCGCTGATCGGCCTCTGACTGAAACAGAACAGGCCGATATGATTGCATTCCTGCAACAGACCGCACAACTTTCCGTGACCCCGAATCCTAGAAAACTCGCATTTCAGGTCATTGTCGGCGTCGTAATTTTGCTCGGACTGACCTTCCTGGTCGGCTTAAGACGGATGCATACAACCCGTCAGCCACTGATTGACCGTCAACGCAACCTCATAAACAAAGGTGGACTGCAATGAGCTGGATTAAAGATATCATCGATCCTAAAGCCAGGGCATGGGAAGAGTTCTATCGCAACCGCAACCAGTGTGACAAAGTGGTCAGAAGCACACATGGCGTTAACTGTACCGGAAGTTGCTCCTGGAATGTTCACGTCAAGGATGGGATTGTCGGCTGGGAATTACAAACGACCGATTATCCAGCCTTGGAAGACGGAATTCCGCCCTATGAACCTCGCGGGTGCCAGCGCGGAATTTCATTTTCCTGGTATCTCTATAGCCCCCTGAGGGTCAAATATCCCTACTTGCGAGGTACCCTGGTTGATCTTTGGCGAAAAGCCAAGGAGGAACACCAGGATCCGGTTGCTGCCTGGACATCGATCGTCGAGGATCCGGCAAAACGCAAAAGTTATCAGCAGGCCCGCGGCAAAGGCGGGTTCCGCCGTGCCGGTTGGGATGAAGCTGAAGAGATCATCGCCGCATCGACCATCTATACCATCAAGAAACATGGTGCCGACCGTTTGGTCGGTTTCTCGCCAATTCCAGCGATGTCGATGCTCAGTTTTGCCGCCGGCACCCGATTTCTGCAACTGATGGGTGGTGTCAACCTGAGTTTTTACGACTGGTATTGCGACCTGCCGAACGCCTCGCCCGAAGTCTGGGGCGAACAGACTGATGTCTCGGAAAGTGCCGACTGGTACAACAGCAAATATATTGCGGTGATGGGTTCGAACGTCAACATGACCCGAACACCGGATGCTCACTTTCTGGTCGAAGCTCGGCACAATGGTTCTAAAGTAACGGTTCTTTCGCCAGATTTCAGCATGACATCGAAGCACGCCGACTGGTGGATCCCGGCCCACGCTGGACAGGACGGAGCATTCTGGATGGCGGTCAACCATGTCATCCTCAGCGAATTCCATCACCAAGCAAAAACAGCCTATTTCATCGATTATTTGAAACGTTACACCGACACGCCCTTTTTGATCCGTTTAACGGAGAAAGACGGCGTTTATCAGGCGGGACGAATGGCAACCGCTGCCAACATCGAACAGTACGCTGATGATGAGAATGCCGATTTCAAATATCTGGTTTGGGATGAGAGTCAGGACCGGCCCAAAATGCCGCTGGGAACTCTCGGGTTTCGCTGGCAGAAGAAAAAAGGTGAATGGAACCTGCAGATGAAGGATGGTCAGGACGGCAGCGATATTACCCCCGCACTTTCCCTACTGGACAACTGCACTGAAGTTTTGCCGGTCAGCTTTGATGATTTTTCCAACGAAACCAAGGCCGTTCGCGGGGTCCCGGTTCGTTATCTCGAAACGTCCGAGGGCCCGGTTCCAGTCACCACCGTCTTCGATTTGCTGATGGCCCAGTTCGGTGTCGCCCGCGGATTACAGGGAGATGATCCGAAAAACTATGATGATGACCAACGGGCCTACACCCCGGCCTGGCAGGAAAAATTTACCGGCATCGACCGCACCAATGTCATCCAGTTTGCCCGCGAGTGGGCGTCTACGGCTGAAAAGACCGAGGGCAAATGTTCGATCATCATCGGCGCCGGAGTCAACCACTGGTATCATGCCAACCTGCTTTATCGAGCCGGTATCGCTGCTTTGATGCTGTGCGGCTGTGTCGGCAAGAACGGCGGCGGCCTCAATCACTATGTCGGTCAGGAAAAGCTAGCTCCGATCGCGCCCTGGGCGACCATCATGGGAGCTCTTGACTGGTCGAAACCGCCACGCTTTCAGAATGCCCCCTCCTACCATTATGTACACAGCGATCAGTGGCGCTACGAGCGTACGGCCGACGAGATGCGCGTCAATGCCATTCCGGAGAATAACAGGATCAATGGGGGACACACCATTGATCAGCAGATCCGTGCGGTGCGCAACGGCTGGCTCCCCTTCTATCCCCAATTCGACCGGAACCCTTGCGAAGTCATCAAACAAGCGGAGGCAAACGGGGCCAAAAGCGATCAGGAGATCATCGACTGGACCGTCAGACAGTTAACCGATAAAAAAATGAAATTTGCCGTTGAAGATCCCGACGCTCCGGAAAACTGGCCGCGGGTCTGGTTCATCTGGCGTGGAAACGCGCTGATGTCGAGCGCCAAAGGACATGAATATTTCCTCAAACATTACCTTGGAACACACACAAACACGGTAGCGCCAGAAACCGCTGAGGGCTCTGTGAAGGATGTTATCTGGCACACGAACGCTCCGGAGGGTAAGCTGGATCTCGTGGTTGACATCAACTTCCGGATGGATACCTCGGCCGTCTATTCGGATATCGTCCTGCCAACTGCGACCTGGTATGAAAAGGATGATCTTAACACGACCGACATGCACTCGTTTATCCACCCGCTCCAGGAAGCCGTACCGCCTTGCTGGGAATCGAAAAGCGACTGGGATATTTTCAAGGGACTGGCGAAAAAAATCAGCCAAATGTCCGAGACTCATCTTCCCGATCCGGTCCGTGACATCGTTTCAACTCCCCTTGCTCACGACACTCCTGCAGAAATGGCCCAGCCGGAAATCAAGGAGTGGATCAAAGGCGAATGCGCTGCGATTCCCGGCAAAACCATGCCAGGCCTGGCAGTCGTCGAACGCGACTATGTCAATCTTTATAAACGTTTTATCTCCCTCGGCCCGGGTGCCCGTAAAAACGGCATTGGTGTCCACGGCCTATCCTGGCAGATCGAAGATTTCTATGATGAATTGATCAAAACCAACCCGACCGTCACCTGGGATGGCGAAACTTATCCGTCGCTGGACAACGCCAGGGATGCGGCCAACGTTATTCTCCAACTCGCTCCTGAGACCAACGGCGAACTCGCCTTCCGGGCCTTTCAGGCGAAGGAGGAAAAGGTCGGTATGCCGCTAGTCGACCTAGCGGCGGATACCCGTGCGGTTCGCACCACTTTCAGCGATATCGACCGCCAGCCCAAACGTCTCCTGACCAGTCCCTGCTGGAGCGGTCTGACCAATAACGGTCGCGCTTATGCCGCTTACAGTCTCAATGTCGAGCGCCTGGTTCCCTGGCGGACGTTGACCGGAAGGCAACATTTTTATCTTGATCATGAAGGCTATATCGCCTACGGCGAACATCTGCCGACCTACAAACCGAAGCCCAGCCCGAGTTCGCTGCAGGATCTGGTGGTCAGCAAATCGGATGAACAGAGTATCATGCTCAACTACCTGACTCCGCACGGGAAATGGGGGATCCATTCAACCTATGGTGACAACCACCGGATGCTGACTCTGTCACGCGGCTGTCATCCTTTCTGGATCAACGACAAGGACGCGGAAAAAATCGGTGTAATCGACAATGACTGGGTCGAAGTTTACAACGATCACGGTGTTGTGGTCACCAGGGCGGTCGTTAGCGCCCGCTTGCCGCAAGGGATCTCCTTCCTCTATCACGCCCCGGAACGCACTATCGGCGTACCCAAATCACCGTTGCGTGGCAATAAACGGGCGGGTGGTCATAACAGCCTCAACCGGATCCGGCTCAAACCGAATCTGATGCTCGGCGGCTACGGTCAGTTTACTTATGGCTGGAACTACTGGGGCCCTCCCGGCGCCAATCGCGACACCTTTATTTTGGTGCGTAAACTCAAAGGGGAACCGAGCTGGTAATCCCGGCACGGCTATTTAAGGAGCTATAACTATGAATATACGTGCACAGGTGTCATCGGTTTTCCATCTCGATAAATGTATCGGTTGCCATACCTGCAGCATCGCCTGCAAGAACCTCTGGACCGACCGTAAGGGGACCGAGTACATGTGGTGGAATAATGTTGAAACCAAACCAGGGACCGGTTACCCGACCAAATGGGAAGACCAGCAGCAGTACAAGGGCGGCTGGGAAAAAACCGGTTCGCAATTGCATCTAAAAATGGGCGGCAAAGCGGCATCGCTGAGCAGAATATTTCACAACCCAGACCTGCCGACGATGGACGAATATTACGAACCATTCACCTTTAAATATCAGGACCTGACCAATGCGCCGGCCGGGACAGATCAACCGACCGCTCGCCCGGTGTCCATGGTCAGCGGCAAACCGATAAAGGTTGAGGCCGGTCCCAACTGGGACGATGATCTGTCCGGGTCGAATATCTATGCCGCCAATGATCCTGGCGTCGTACAACTGAGTGATGAAGAACAGCAGCAGATGTTTGCGATCGAAAAGATGGTGATGTTTTACCTGCCGCGCATTTGTAACCACTGTCTAAATGCCGGCTGCGTGGCCGCATGTCCATCCGGCGCCATCTACAAACGCGGTGAAGACGGCATCGTGCTGATCAACCAGGACAAATGCCGTGGCTGGAGGATGTGCGTATCGGCCTGTCCTTACAAAAAAACCTATTACGGCTGGGCCAGCGGTAAATCCGAAAAGTGTATTCTCTGTTATCCACGCCAGGAAGCAGGAGAAGCTCCGGCCTGTTTCCATTCCTGCGTCGGTCGCATTCGCTACCTTGGAGTTCTGCTCTACGATGCCGATCGCATTGAAAAAGTTGCCGGACTTGCCAACACGGAACTAGCAGCTGCACAACGCGACATGATCCTCGATCCTTTCGATCAGAAAGTGCAGGAAGAAGCCATAAAATGCGGTATCCCACCCGAAGTTCTGGAGGCGGCACAGAAATCCCCGACCTACAAATTTGTCAAGGAATGGGGTATTGCATTGCCGCTTCATCCGGAATTCCGGACCCTGCCGATGCTGTTTTATGTCCCGCCGTTGCTTCCAGTCATTTCGAGAGAGACCTTAGGCGTTCAGAAACTGGCTGACGACTTTTTCAGCAGCTTGGAAAAAGCCCGATTACCGCTTAAATATCTTGCCGGCCTCTTCACCGGTGGAAATGAAGAAGAAATCAAGACTGTTTATCGCAAACTGATTGCAGTACGGATCCAGCGACGTAATACCACCACCGGGGATATCTCTGCAGAAGAAGCAGAAAAAGCACGAACGATTGCTGGTATCGACAGTGCAATGATCGAGGCCATTTTCCGCATGACCGCACTGACCAGCATCAAGCAACGGATGGTGATTCCGCCAATGCTGCGCGAACAGGCTATTGAAGCCGGAATGGACCCCGAAAAATATAAACAGGGCATGGGTTTCGGCAAACGACAGCCACCCAAGAGACGCTGGTAATTATGATGAATTGTCAAATCAGTAAAAACATATGTCGTCAATTCTCCGCGTTGCTGAGCTATCCAGACTCAGGTGTAAAGCAAACAGCTGTTGCCTGTAAGGATGCGTTATTCAAAACATGTCCGGAAGCCGCCGGAAAGTTAAATGAATTCATTGCTCTCGTGGAGTTGGCCGATCCGGCCCGGATTGAAGAGATGTACACATCAACCTTTGATCTACAGCCGGTTTGCCATCCCTATATCGGCTATCAACTCTGCGGAGAAAGCCAAAAGCGCGCCCTATTCCTGATGAAGATGCAGCAGATCTATCGTGCACAGGGTTTTATTCCTGGAAATGAGTTGCCGGATCATTTAAGCGAGGTTCTTCGTTTCATCGGCACCGTAAACGACCCGGAGTGTTGTCGGGAATTGATAGACGATGGAGTTTTGCCAGCACTTGAAAAGATCATTCAAGCCATTGAAAACGATGATCATCCCTATAAAGAGCTTCTCAAAGCCCTGCAAAGCTTTCTCAATAAAAGCAACGCAGAAAATGGAGCATTATCATGATGGATTTGATTTTATTCGGCGTGTTTCCCTACGTGGCAATCGCACTCGCTGTTGCCGTTGGTACCTATCGCTATTGTTTCGATCGCTATTCCTATTCGTCACAATCATCACAGTTTCTTGAGAGTCGCGCCCTGTTCTGGGGCTCGGTTCCCTGGCACTATGCCATACTCCTGATCTTGTCGGCCCACCTGCTGGCGTTTCTTTTTCCGCCCTTCTGGGGAACTTTGCTCGGGGCGCCGGGACGTTTGTACCTACTGGAAGTCACGGGAATAATTCTCGGGATGATCACAATAATTGCCATGCTGATTTTAATTATCCGGCGTACCGGAAACGCCCGGGTCACCGCAGTGACGACAATCATCGACTGGGTTCTTTTGGTTTCCCTGTTGTTCCAGGTTGTGACCGGCGTTTTTATCGCCGTCACCATGCGCTGGGGCGGGTTCTGGTACATACATACCGTCTCTCCCTGGCTCTGGTCACTGGTTTCCTTCAGCCCGAAAATTGAATATCTGGCAAACATGCCTGTCGTCGTCAAGCTGCATGCGGTCAATGCCTTTTTCATGGTTTCGCTGTTTCCTTTTTCCCGGTTGGTTCACGTTGCTAGTATCCCTCTAGGCTATATCAGCCGTCCCTATCAGGTGGTGGTCTGGTATCGGCAGCGCAACAACCAAAGTTGAAGGGGTGATTGATCTGAATTTATCTGCCGTTGTTCCCATGTTGAACTGAACCCATCCCTGAAGGGTGTGATCATGCAAGAAGTTGCCACCGTAAAATCACACAAGATGCTCTTCCTTAACACCCTGGCATTCACGATCTGTTTCGCCGCCTGGATGTTCAATGGCGTGCTGGTGACTTTTCTGGTGGATAATCAGGTTTTCAACTGGGGGCCGGTGCAGATTGGCTGGCTGATGGGGATTCCGGTCCTGACCGGATCGATATTCAGGTTGCCGGCCGGGATGCTGACCGACAAATTCGGCGGCAAACCAATTTACGGTACCTTGCTGCTCATCTGTGCAATTCCGATGTATTTACTCTCCAAGGCAGACAGCCTCACCACATTTGCTCTCTGCAGTTTCGGTTTCGGGCTGGCCGGGGTCAGTTTTTCCATCGGCATTGCCTTCACCTCTGTCTGGTATCCTCGTGAGCGGCAAGGGACCGCACTGGGAGTTTTCGGTGCCGGAAATGCCGGAGCAGCGCTGACCACACTGTTTGCACCTACCCTGTTGAATCACTTGACAGATTACGGCACCGATATCGAAGGTTGGCGTCAGCTGCCGGTGTATTATGCGATTATGCTGGCATCAATGGGTGTTCTGTTCTTCATCTTTGCCGAGAACAAGAAACCAGCATCTTCAACCAAAAGCTTCCGCCAGATGCTCAGGCCACTTTCGGATATCCGGGTCTGGCGATTCGGTCTCTACTATTTCCTGGTCTTTGGCTGTTTCGTTGCCTTCTCCCAATGGCTGGTCCCCTATTTCGTCAATGTTTATTACCTGCCCCTGGTGACTGCTGGAATTTTCGCCGCAGCATTCAGCCTGCCTTCCGGCGTCATCCGTGCGCTGGGCGGCTGGCTATCCGACCTGTTCGGCGGCCGAACGGTCATGTACTGGGTATTGAGCGCTTCGGTGCTGCTCAGTTTTATGGTCATCATCCCGAAGATGGAGATCTATTCGCCGGGACGCGGAGTTATGGCCAAACGTTCTGGGACCGTTACCGAGGTTACGGCAACCTCGATCAATATCGGTGAAAATAGTTACGGTCTCAAACAGAAACCGGAATCGCTTTACAATTTTGACAGCCAAATTCTAGTTCTTCCGACCAAACAGACCTGGCAAGAACCGACTGTCGAGGTCGGCCAGCAAGTTAAGAAAAAGGAACTGCTGGCCAAGGGGGTTACGCGGATATTTTTTCAGGCCAATGTCTGGATTTTCGCCGTGATTGTCGTGATGCTCGGCAGCATCTGGGGAATCGGCAAAGCGGCCGTCTACAAACTGATTCCCGATTACTTTCCTGAGGAAGTCGGGGTGGTCGGGGGCATGGTCGGTGTCCTTGGAGGTCTGGGAGGCTTCTTCTGCCCAATTATATTCGGATATCTACTCGAAGGGACCGGGCTCTGGACCAGTTGCTGGATGTTTATGTTCGCCTTGTCGCTGATCTGTCTAATCTGGATGCATCTTGTCGCGACAAAAATGATGAAAAACAAGCACCCTGCAGATATGCAAAAATTCGAAGCCGGCAGCTAGCCCGCTTAACTTGACCGAGGAGATACAGTATGTCCATCAACCTGGATAAATGGGATGTGGAAGATGAGCAGTTTTGGAATTCCACCGGAAAGAAAATCGCCACTCGCAACCTGTGGATCTCGATTCCCAAACTGCTTTGCGGCTTTGCCGTCTGGCTCTACTGGAGCATCATTACCGTCCAGATGATCAACCTCGGCTACCCTTTCAGCCAGTCACAGCTATTCACCCTGTCGGCGATCGCCGGACTGGCCGGTGCAACCCTGCGCATTCCCAGTTCGTTCTTGATTCGCATCGCCGGTGGCCGTAACACCATCTTCTTTACCACCGCGCTGCTGATCATTCCGGCATTCGGCACCGGTATCGCCCTGCAGAATAAAACCACGCCGATTGAAATCTACTACCTGCTGGCGCTGCTCTCGGGAATCGGCGGTGGCAACTTTGCTTCGTCGATGTCCAATATCAGTTTCTTCTTTCCAAAAAGGATGCAAGGCACGTCCCTCGGTCTGAACGCCGGGCTGGGCAATTTCGGCGTCACGACCATGCAGATTCTGATTCCGCTGGTGATGACCTTCGGCTTGTTCGGCGGCAAGCCTCAGACCCTGATCAACACAAGCGGCACACTGATCGGCAAGATTCCGGCCGGCACCGAAACATACATCCAAAATGCCGGTTACATCTGGCTGATCCTGCTAATCCCGCTTGCCGTCGTTGGGTACTTCGGCATGCACAACATCAGAACCGAGGCCGTCTCACCTGATGTCAATTCGACAGTCCATGCGTTTGCTAAAATCACCGGTCTGCTGATGATCGCCTTTGTCACCGCCAGCATCGGCCTTTACCTCCTATTGCCAGCGCCAATCGGACTGGGGCTATTGAGTAAGTGGCTTGTCCTGCCACTAATTATTGCCGCTACGGTGTTCGGCATGAAGTACCTGACTCGAGGCGAACTACGGGCTAACCTGGAGAGGCAGTACCGGATTTTCAATAATAAACATACCTGGGCAATGACCATCATCTATACCATGACCTTTGGTTCTTTTATCGGCTATTCAGCCGCTTTTGCCCTGTCGATCAAGGTCATATTCGGTTTCTCGCACCTCATGGTCGACGGCGTACTAACCCACAATACAGCCAATGTCAATGGTCCCAGTGCCTTGATGTTTGCCTGGATGGGACCTTTTATCGGCGCGCTGATCCGGCCGGTCGGGGGTAAAATTGCAGACAAATTGGGAGGCGCCATCGTCACGCAGTGGGTCTCTATCGTTATGATTATTTCTGCCCTGGGGTGTGCATATTTCATGAAAGCGGCCTATGCTTCTGCTACCCCGGAGGACTACTTCTACCCGTTCCTGCTGCTGTTCATCGTCCTGTTTGCGGCGACCGGCGTAGGCAACGGATCAACCTTCAGATCGATCGCGATAATTTTTAACAAGGAGCAGGCCGGGCCGGTTCTCGGCTGGACCTCGGCCGTGGCGGCTTACGGCGCTTTCATCATTCCCCAGGTATTCGGTGAGCAGATCAAAGCAACGACGCCGGAATATGCACTCTATGGATTCGCCATTTTCTACTTTATTTGCCTGGCCTTAAACTGGTGGTTCTATACCCGGAAGAATGCCTACATTCAAAACCCGTAATAAGAGTATGAGGTGACATAACATTTAGCACAGAATCGACAACGATACTGACAGCCGCCAGTAAAGCATTACTGACTCCAACCGTCACTGGACAAGGCCGTTGTGGTACCTAAAGCTGCATAGTCGGTCCCGAAAAAATCGAAATCAGCCTGTCAGTGAACACAAATCAGGTAGGCTGCTCGGTGTTAGTTTTTTTAATGGCTGAAGGAGAAGCCCTGCACGGGCTTTCTGCTCCTGCTGCAAAAGCTTGCAGCGTATGAGATCTTTGAAAATTAGCCGAAAGATAGTCTCAAGAGCTTTCTTAAATTGAATCCGCAAACCGCCGGGATGGCATTGATCTTGTCGCCATCGGCTCCACTGAGATAGTTGCGATCCATCCGGTTATCGGTCTTCATGTGGCCAATCACTGGCTCAATAGCGTTTCGTCGCTTAAACCAGCGCCACCCACTCGGCTTCATGCTCTTTTCACTCCGGTTGGTCAGATAATTACCTTGTCGATATGAGTTCCATTGTTTTCCCGAGTCCGGAATCGATGCAGACCGAAATTCTTATGGGTCCAACCATCATGCCGTTTCCGGAGTTGGACGCCTTACCCGAAACCCTGGACGCTAAAATTGTGCTGATTGTCGAAGACAACATCTCAACGGATACGATCATGCCCCCAGGAAGCAAGGTTTTGCCATTACGCTCCAACATTAAGGCCATCAGCGAGTATGTCTACTACCAGATTGATCCAGATTTCCACAAGCTGTCGGGAATACCGGAATGCAATTATCATTGGCGGAGAGAACTACGGACAGGGGTCCAGTCGAGAACATGCTGCGCTGGCCCCGCGCTATCTTGGAGTACGGGCCAAGATTGTCAAAAGTTTCGCCCGTATTCATAAAGCCAACCTATGTAATTTCGGGATCCTCCCCCTGACCTTCAAAAAAACCTGGGGATTTTGAACGAGCATCACAAGGAGCCCGGGTCGAATTGCCGGATTTGCGGAAAATCATCGAACGCGGTGGAGTTGAAATCCCAGTTTTGATCGATCAGCAGGAAATTATCACACGACTTGAGGTTTCGGATCGACAGCGTCAGCATCTATTGGCCGGTGGAGTCTTGAATTTCGTTAGAAACCAGATAAAAGAAGCCTGAATGGAGGGCCACATCATCCCGGGGAAAATACATTTGTTCCAATTGAACAGCACTGTTTCGGATCTGAGGCCGAAACAGTGCTTATTTGACTTCTGCGGACGGTCAGACTGTCGTCTCCCAGTTGATGACATCGACGGGACAGACGCTGTCGCAGCTTCCGCAATCGGTGCATGTTTCTTTATCGATAACATGCACATCCCCCTGTTCACTGATCGCATCAACCGGACAAACTTCAGCGCAAGCACCACAGTTGATACAGCCTTCGTCGATCCAATGAGTTCCCATTTTTCTCCCCTTTCCGTAGATGTGTTTAAGTTATCGGTTCTGGTCGAGATCTAGAGCAATTCACCGATAGAGTCATCCCGGGAAACCTCTGTGTCTAATTTCCAGAGAGTAACGAAAATAGTTTCCTTATTGCTCAACATTTCCAACATCTCCCGGGCATTGGGAGGATATTGGGGAACTAACTGAATATTAAAGATTTTGCCTATTTCATTTCCCAAAGAGGACAGGAGGTCGAGTAGTATCTCCTGTCGCATTAGGGAAATCTTTATATATATAGGCTTTTTCACCCGTATCTAGCAGATGTCTCGCCTCTTCCATAAATCCGTTGTAGCGATGTTTGCACTCATAGAATCCATGCCACCATGCATAATCTGGAGCCATCATGGCTGTCCCCATACGAGCCCGTCGACCTTCATGGTGCCAGAGTTCGTAGAATTCCACCTCAAGGTGTTCGTCAAAAAATTTGGAATTATCGAGTAGTCCTTTACTGTACAGGTCATCCAGCATCGCTTTTGCCGGTTTAAAATAGACGTCATTATACTCCTGCACCACTTTATCAAGCTTGGTGTAGTGATCTTCAATCCAGTTGCTGGCATGACACTGTTTACAGATGTTTTTCATCTTATCCCGCTCAACTTTCCAATTGCTCTGAGCAGGCAGCGGTTTAAACTCTTCGGGGCGAACGGTGAGAGGTGCTTGTAACTCCCAACTAAGCCGCTCAGTGACATCATGTGTGGTTACCTGATCACCAGCACCACTCATGTGACACGATGCGCAGGTCGGAGCACGATAATCTACTCCAGCGGTCCAGGTTCCGGGTGCAGCATCCCAATTGTAGGTATCTCCGAACCCATCGTAGATATCACCGTGTTTCGACTCGGTATAAATCTCAATTTGCGGGTGATCGGGTCCCAAATGACACTGACCACAGGCTTCGGGTTTGCGGGCTTCTGCAACAGAAAATCTATGGCGGGTATGGCAACTTGTGCAACTCCCTTTGCTGCCATCCAAGTTAATGCGACCAACACCGACGTTGGGCCAAGTTTCGGAGGAGAGGCGACCCGTTTCATCCTTTTCGAGCACTGTGCCATGACAGTAATAACAGCCTGCTTGACGCTCGGTATCGGAATTCATCCCCTTGTTCAGCCAGGGGTCTATTTTCCACATAATTTCAACTGTATGAGCATGCTTACTGCGACTGTACTCGGTCACTTCATCCGGGTGGCAGCGCGAACAGTCTTTTGGGGTGACCACCTCAGCGATGGGTACACGATATTCCGCTCGTCCCCAAGGAGTATCATCACGTTGATATTGTTTATAATGGGTTTCACTGATATCCGGATCGGTCTCATCTGCGAGGTGACAGTCGATACAGGTAATATTGGCATTGGCATGACGACTTTCAGCCCAATCGGTAAAAATCCCCGGATGTTCTTGCTTATGACATTCTAAGCATGCCCGTGCGGCTTCCGACATGCTTCTTTCCAGGCGAAAGTCTCTGAGTTTGATTTGGTTGGCGCCGAAAACCGACGCAGCAAAAATGCCACTCAATATCATAAGGCCTGCTAAACAAAGATATCTTTTCATAAGCCACTCCTTCCTCAATCGAAAAATAACAGTTTTTAAAAAGGATCAATGTTCTTTGGCATAAGCATACTGGGATTTTGGGAAATGAACGAGATGACGGTGGCAGTCCGTACATCTTTTCACGAAGCCTTCGCGAGGATAAATGACAGTGCGGTGAGCCAGCATTGCCCCGCGTTTGTCGGGTAGATAAAGTAGGTTGCGATGACATTTCATGCACTGATCATTCTCGATATCGTGATAGGCACGCTCACGGTTTTCCGCACGGTCATACTTCTCCAGAAAGATGTGAGCGACGACATCCTTGATACCGTGGTAGGCTTTTTTATAAAAAAAATTGAAGGTATTATGGGGGGCGGGCAAGTGGCAGTCCATACAGTCAGCCACAACTCCCTGCTCGTTAAACCCGTGACTTGATGTTTTCCAATCGTGATAAGCAGGTTGAATTTCGTGGCAAAGAGCACAGAACTGGGGGGTAGAGGTTCGTACCATCGTGTAATATCCCATACTCATCAAAGGGACACCCAGTATGACACCGGCAATCACGAGCAGACTGGCTTTAATCCATCCTTTCATTGGGTCACCTCCTTTCTCTCTGCAATGTATTAAGCTTGCCTGTCCTCACTTTCGACCGAGTCGGTGTTTTGAAGTATTTCTAATGTAGAGAATATTACGAGAGTTTACGTGAGTTTAATCTTATCACTGTAAAGTGCAGAATCAATTTGACGAGACAAAACAAGCAAAGTTATGCCTGTTGGGGGGACGACTTTGCTTTCATGCTACAGAAGAGAAGGGTTACCTGAGAGGATGGTTTTTTAGAAGTATCTTCAGCCTTTTAACGGAGCGATTTCCTTCTTCAGTGCTTGCTTTGTTTCCCATCGGGATGTGACATCACGCATAATAGCCGCAAAGCCGATGATCTGGCTGTTTCATCGTGAATCGTGACAATAGAAAACTCGCAGGAGAGCCGCTTTCCCTCTTTATGGAGAGCAGGAGCAGCTAGAAGGTCAGTGCTGTGGCGACTGATACCGGTTTGTAAAACCTGGAGGTATCCTTGCCAATGACGACCGCGTTACTTCTCCGGCATAATAAGGTCAGGAGAGTTGCCCAGCACTTCTTCCTCAGAAAAACTCAAAATCCGTTCGGCTCCTTTATTCCAGAAACGAATCATTCCTTCTTGATCCGCAAACAAAACAACATCCGGAGTGTCTGTAGGAATAACCATGGTTTTATCCCACGCTACCCGGCTGAACCGGGTAGCGCTTTTTTTAATATATGATCATCCAAGAATCTGTTTGAGGTCCTCTTCTGCCGTGGTAATCGGTCCGATATTGTAATTTTCGACCAGGAAGTTAAGGACGTTCGGAGTCACAAAAGCAGGCAATGTCGGTCCCAACTTAATGTTCTTGATCCCCAGGTGGAGCAGAGTCAGCAGGATAGCAACCGCTTTTTGCTCGTACCAGGACAGGACCAGCGACAATGGCAGTTCATTGACGCCGCATTCAAAGGCTTCGGATAATGCCAAAGCGACCTGAATAGCACTGTAGGCGTCGTTGCACTGGCCGACGTCGAGTAGACGCGGGATTCCACCGATATCACCCAGGTCCATTTTGTTAAAGCGGAATTTGCCACAGGCCAGGGTCAGGATCACGGTATCCTTTGGAGCTTTTTCAGCAAACTCAGTGTAGTAGTTCCGGCCGCTCTTGGCGCCATCGCAGCCGCCGACCAGGAAAAAGTGCTTGATGGCACCGGCCTTGACTCCTTCGATAACTTTATCGGCCACACCGAGGATAGCGTTATGGCCAAAGCCAGTGAGGATTTCCTGCCCCGGATTCTCTTCAAAACCATCGCACTCCTGGGCTTTCTTGATGACTTCCGAGAAATCAAAGCCGTCGATATGTTTGACGTCAGGCCACTGCACCAGGCCCCAGGTGAACAGCCGACCCTTGTAATTGTCGGCAGGCTTCTGGATGCAGTTGGTGTTGAAGATAATCGCGCCCGGAAAATCCTGGAATTCCTTGTACTGATCCTGCCAGGCCCCGCCGAAGTTGCCGGCCAGGTGTGCATATTTCTTCAGTCCCGGATAGCCATGGGCAGGCAACATCTCACCATGAGTGTAGATATTGATACCGGTCCCCTCGGTCTGTTTGAGCAGTTCTTCGAGGAACTTGAGGTCGTGACCGGATACCAGAATGGCTTTGCCAGCCTTGGTGCCGAGTTGGACCGGTGTAGGAACCGGATGACCATAGGCAGCAACGTGAGCCTGGTTGAGCAGTTCCATGGTCAGATAGTTGATTTTTCCTGCTTCCAGGGCCAGGTTGACATTGGCCATCAGATCAAGGCTGTCGTCAAGTTGCGCGGCCAGAGCCTTATGGGTGAAGGCGTAGATTTCATCCGCTTCCTTCCCCAGAATACGGGCGTGATCCGCATAGGCTGCGTAGCCTTTGATGCCGTAGGTGATCAGTTCGCGAACTGAATGAATATCGTCATCAACGGTATAATCCTTGACCCCGTGCAGTTCACCAAGCTTGACTTGTTCGGCAATACTCTCCGGAAGATTCCAGCCCTGAGCCGCTGCGGGGATTGTTCCTGTGACAGGGCCGGCCATTGTTTTGGCCTTATCGCGCAAACGAACTCCTTCAACAATAAAGCTGGAAACCGCCTCGGCAGAAAAATCAACATTGGTGACAGTCGTAAACAGACCGTCGATCATAAAACGATCAATTTCGTTATCCTTAGTGCCGTTTTCCCGGGCCTTATTGGCCCAGAACGCAATGCCTTTCAACGTGTAAACCAGTAAATCCTGCAGGGCGGCAACATCAGGCTGTTTGCCACAAACACCGATCGCGGTGCATCCGGTACCTTTTGAGGCTTGCTCACATTGGTAACAGAACATCGACATGCTGTTATCCTCCTTTGGTTTAGGTGTTTTTTCCGGCTCTTTTTTGCCAAATAAGAAATCTAACCATCCCATTTCGTCTCACTCCCTTGTGATATGAAAAATTATTCTTGCTTGTGGCTCGTTACTAGTTGCCGGCCTCGTACGTTTCAACCATGTCCCGATACCTGTTCTCCAGATCTGGTGTTTTTAGCTCAGCGTCATTGTAGGCTTGCAACATGCCTGATCGAACCTCCTCGGGCAGAACCCTTTCGGCAAGGGGGTAAAGAACAGTATCCTCTTTTTCAATATGGCCTCGGAGCAGTGCTGCGTAGCCCCTGGCATTAGAAATGATGGCTGAGATCTGCTCCGTTTCACCTGCGATAACCTTTTGAGCTGCGGTTTCAAGATTGCGGACAAAAGCACGGCCCTGATCGTGTTCGATGTGCATGGCTTCTATGGGGGATTGTTTCTCTGGCATGCCATTTTTAACTAATTCGATGAACAAAACATCTTCTTCCTTGGCATGATGAAAGCGGTCTGCAAAGTTACGAATAAAGTCTACAGCATCAAGGAAAAAGGTCCAGTTACTGAACGTTCCTTTTTCCACCAGGGCAGTATTGTGTTCAACCAGGGCAATCATTCGCAGAATCAGTTGGTGCTCTTTAACCATTACCTGGGTGACATCAGTCTTCATCGTTAGTTTCTCCTTTGACCATCCACGCCAATGATGACGATATCCAAAGGAACATCCTTGCCGGACTGGGCAATTGCCTGCTGGGCGAACATGGCCAATCCGCGGCAACAAGGAACTTCCATAATGGTGACGGTCACCGACTGAATATCGTTCTGGGCAATCATCGCTGCTAACTTCTCAACATAAGGACTGCTGTCATCCAGTTTCGGGCAGGCGTTGACCAGAACCCGGCCTTTGATGAAATCACGGTGAAAGTCTGCGTAGGCAAATGGGGTGCAGTCTGCAGCGATCAACAGGTGAGCATTCTGCAAATAGGGTGCGGTTGGCGGGACCAGATGTAACTGGGTCGGCCACTGGCGCAGTTCAGAAGAAAGGCGCCCTGTTGATTCGTTATTGTTTTCAGCCTTATTTATTGTCCGGACCTGTGAGCCGGGACATCCGCATGCCAGGTTTGCCATGGTTTATTCTCCTTTATCGTTCAGGTAATCGTTTATTTCCTGCTCGATCTTTGCTTCGGCCTCTGCCCCCAAGGCGTGAATCGTCACCACGTCCTTGACGAGACAAATGCCGACTCCGCAGGTGACACAGCCGATGTCGTATTTCTGCAGAATCTCGCCGATGACAGGATGGGCTTCTATGGTTTTATTGATTGGTTGCTCACCGATATTGTTTTGCAGGTTCATTGGATTGCTCCTTGTTGTCCGTGTGATGTGCAGACAATACCTGAAGGAGGGAATGAAGAAATTGATTCAGATCAAAAAAAGACAAAAAAGGTAACAGATAGAAGAACTATTTCATCTCTCCCTGCTCAAGTTTTCACATGAAACCCAAGAAATAATTGTTATTATTAAGTTTCCAGGATGATTTTTCGCAGCAGCAAGGTGTAAACAGAAAGGTGTGATGACGATGTCTATCAGCAAAGTTTGGATATTTGGATGACATTGTCAAGTTAATCGCCCGAGGCAATTTCTCTCCAATGCCGCCTCGATCAAATCACCCCATTCCCCTCTGTCTGCTGGATACACGTATGCTGTTGCCAAATGTTGAATGCCCGGTCCCGAAGGACACGATAACTCTTAGCGCTGAGCAGGTGACGCTGCTGACGGAAGATGTTGTTGACCAATCCATGGAATGAAAGAAACTGCTGAGCTTGCCTCTGCGATTTGAATCGCCGCATCTTGCGCTCTTGCTGCCGAGTTGGTTGGTGAGAAACCTCGGCACGATTGTTCTGATACTGACTCGTTTCGTGAGGTGTATTGGGGGCTAATTCTCTTAACGCAGCATGGTAACTAGGAAGTTTGTCGGTTACGATCTTAAGGGGGTTGAACCCCGGATTTCCTCAGCAGATTGCGGAAGAATCGCAGAGCAGCTTTCCTGTCCCGCTTCTTTTGAACCAGAATGTCGATCTCATCCCCATCCTGATCAACGGCTCTCCACAGATAGTGTCTCTTCCCGCAAATTTTGATAAATATCTCGTCGAGATGCCAGATATCGCCGGGTCCTCCGGTCGACTTGTGAAGTCTCCTCGCATAAGAGGAGGGGAATTTCAGACACCACATCCTGATAGCTTCGTAGCTGACCTCAACTCCTCGGGCAGCGAGCAGCTCTTCGACTTCCCGGTAGCTGAGGGAGAATCGATGGTAGAGCCATACGGCGTGACTGATGACTGATCAAGGGTAACAATGTCCCTTGTAAGCGTTCTTTAATGTGTCCATCAGTGTATTCTCGGGGAGACTGGTTAACTTGACAATGCCCGGTCAACACCCTGTTCTTGGCTCTTGCTTCCGTTCTGGCCGGAAAGCATAGAGATATGGATTTGAGAACATTCAGTGCAAAAATGCTAGGTGATTCCAAAATTATGGAGAACTTGAGGGATCGATTTGCTGCTGTCTGGAACCGATTCAATAGCAGTCCCCATAAAAATTCTAGAGATCTCTATGAATCTTTAGGCTTAACAAAGCATCCGTCTGCGATGCTTTTTAAGGGACCCTTGGGAATTCATTTCAGCGATTCTCTCCTGGATATCAGTCGGATACCCGCGTTCGTTGGTGTTCCCCCCGATTTGATTGAGGCTCTTTCATTTACTAGGTCTCCAGAAGATTTGAATTACGTCCTGACTGTAGAAAACCTTGCTTCATTCAATCGTCATTGCCGTGAAACAGACGATCATGGTGCAGGCATTACGATTTTCTCATCCGGCTTTCTTAACCCTAATGCAGCTACTGTGCTCAGGATGCTAGATGCGAAGCTGCCTGAAACGGTCAAGTTTTTTCATTGGGGGGATATTGATGCCGGCGGTTTGAGTATTTATCAGCATATTTTCGATTCTGTTGATCGAGAAGTTTATCCTCACTTGATGGACAAACAAAAATTAAGAAGATTTGGTAGGTCTGATGAAACTGCTTCCTTTCGAACTCTTTCTCAATCAGTTTTTGAAAATGCCCTTATTTCTGATCTTGCTGAGGCTTCTAGGGGAGAAAAATGGTTTTAGAGCAAGAAAACATTGATCCTCAATTACCTACTCTTAAGAGTTGATAGCTTATGGAAGTCCTAGAGGCCTAGACGGGTTTTGCAAATAAAGTTTAAGTCACTGAATAAAATTCTCTCTTTTTTCAAACTGAGAATAGTATTTTTGCCAATCATTCAGACGGCCAATTACTTTATCTTAAGCAGGTCACTGCTGTCTCATAGATTGATCAATAAAAACAATGGCCTGGAGCCCACTTGTGTTACAATGAATTCGCCAAAATCACATTGAAAACAAGGAGTTCCAAGCCATGGCGCATTGTAGCACTGTTCTTTCTCAAATTGTACGTATTTTCCCGAGACATGAATTTCAGGCTCTGGCAAACAAACATCACGCCGGTCAGAAATTCCGCTCGTTTTCCCGTTGGACTCAATTTATAGCCCTGTTGACAGCCCAACTGACCGGCCGCAACAGTCTAAGGGATATTACCGATAATATCGCGGCTCAAGGTAGCAAGCTCTACCACCTTGGTGTCAGGCCATTCAGCCGGGCAACCTTGGCCAGAGCGAATGAAACACAGCCTCATCAGATGTACGAGGCCTTGTTTCAGCAGTTATTGGCTCGCTGCCAGAGTTGCGCACCGCGAAAGCGGTTTAAGTTCAAGGAGAAGCTCTTTCTCCTGGATGCATCAATGATTGACCTGACGCTGTCCCTGTTTCCCTGGGCAAAGTACCGCAAAGAGAAAGGGGCCGCTAAACTTCATATCGGTCTGGATGCAGACGGCTATTTGCCAGCCTTTGTCGATCTGACTGAAGGCAAGGAGCATGAAATCAAGGTCGCTCGGCAACTGGGCTTTCCCAAGGGCTCCTACGTTGTTTTCGACCGGGGCTACACTGACTACACATGGTATCAGGAGCTCACGAAAGCAGAAGTCCGCTTTGTCGCCCGGCTGAAAAGCAATGCGGTCACCATTCCCGGCAAGAAGCGTCGGGGCCGGAAAAGTCCAGGGGTCCTCTTGGATCAACAGATTCAGCTGCAAGGCATCGTGGGAACTTTCCGCAAGGTCGTGTATCTGGATGCGGAGACCGACATCACTTACGAATTTGTGACCAATGCGCTGGATATTCCAGCGGCAACGGTCGCTGAATTGTACAAAGAACGCTGGCAGATTGAGCTGTTCTTCAAATGGATCAAGCAAAACCTGCGCATCAAGAGCTTTCTGGGAACCTCGCGCAATGCCGTGATGACTCAGCTCTGGATTGCCCTGTGTGCGTATCTGGTGCTGGCGTTCTTGAAATTTCAAGCGAAGATCGGACGCTCCATGCAGCAGATGTTGCGAATATTACAGCTAAACTTGTTCGAACGACGCGATTTCAAAGAACTGTTCTTGCCGCCAAAACCAAAAATACCTTTATGCAACAAGCAGTTATCTCTTATTTGAAACTATGAGACAGCAATGTAAGCAGGTCAAAAATAGGATAATCAAATTTGATCAAAATAATCGAACAAGGATCTAAGAATGAACTCTGAAGCTGTAACGCAAATCGAGGACTCGTTTCTGTCGTTTTTGGGGAGAATACAACGGGCCATCGAAATAAAAACTGATGATGATTATCAATTTGCCCTCGAGTTGCTGGAACAGCTTATGACAAAAGCCGAGGATCGAGAGGGGGAGCCGCTGCTGTATTTGATGGATATCGTATCTGATTCCATTGAGGACTATGAAAACAGCCTTGAAAGCATTCAGCGTTTTGATCAAGAGGGAAACTCAATTGATCCAGGCATATCGACTTTGAGGGTTTTGATTGACCAGTACGGTTTGACTTATTCCGATCTCAAAGATGAGATCGGCACCAAATCGCTTGTCTCACAGATTTTAAGCGGGTCGAAAAGCTTAACCAAGACCCATATTGCAAAGCTGTCGAAGCGGTTCAATATCAGCCCACAATTGTTTTTTTAACCCGAATCTGCACTGCCTTGTTCAGAAAGAAGTAAATTTTTCTTGAAATTTCTGACTTATCAGCCCCCCCCCCCCGGATCGCCAGGTGGGTTTTTGATGTGCTATTGGTCGTGACATGTAAGAAGATAGGGTTTCCAGATTTTATGATTGAATTATTTGACAGGCTTTGAGTGAAAAGTTATTATGCGCATACAAATGCGCAGGAGGTATTTATGGGGAACACAGCCCGCAAACAATCGGCAAATCTCAGTATCAGAAGCGATCTTCTACAACGGGCCAAACAAAACAAAATTAATCTGTCAAAAACCCTGGAACAAAGTTTGGAACAGATACTAGAAAACCGTGATCGGGAAGAGTGGCTGAAAACCAATCAAGAAGCGATTGAGGCGGCCAATAAATATGTGGATCGCAAGGGCATTTGGAGCGAGGGACTGAGGCAATTCTGATGGCGAAATTTGACATTTACGGCTCACCATCTAGCAGCGTTCCATACCTGATGGATCTTCAGGATGAAATTATAGACATACTTTCTACGAGAGTCGTTGCG
Source organism: Pelobacter seleniigenes DSM 18267 (assembly GCF_000711225.1). Taxonomy (NCBI): domain Bacteria; kingdom Pseudomonadati; phylum Thermodesulfobacteriota; class Desulfuromonadia; order Desulfuromonadales; family Desulfuromonadaceae; genus Pelobacter; species Pelobacter seleniigenes. The sequence goes on along the minus strand of NZ_JOMG01000002.1, from coordinate 2,929,832 downwards.
CCGTTGGTTGCCGTTGAAGAAGTTTCGAAAAGAATGAAAATTCTCAATCCTGTAATTCGTATTGAAGGAGTTGACTATATCCTCATGACGCACTTGCTGGCGGCTATTCCGGCCTCGACTTTGAAAAATAAAATCAACTCAGCAGTTTTGCAACGCGACGAAATAATAGCTTCACTCGATTTTCTGTTTACCGGAGTTTGACAAGCTGCACACGGGAAATCATCGTAAGCGTTCCGCCAAGCCTCACTTGTTAGACAAATCGTAAATGTCGTAGGCTTAGCTCTATGACACTTACAAAAGAGGTGGCCCCAGTTGACTGAACAGGTCGGCGGCAGAAATAAGGTGGAAAGCCTTCATGGTCATGCCGCCAGTCGGATGGTCGGTCCGGCGTAGCCGGGCCGGGGTTTTTGCCAATATGCCTCATCCGGTGTTCTGTCGTCCAGACTGGAATGGGGGCGCTGGCTGTTGTAACGATCAATCCAGCGGCCGATTCCGGCCCTTGCCTCGCTTCCTGTTTCGAATGCGTTGAGATAGATGCATTCGTATTTGAGAGACCGCCAGAGTCTCTCGATCATGACGCTGTCCATCCAGCGTCCTTTGCCGTCCATCGAGATTTTGATGTCGGCATCCTTCAGTACGCTGGTGAACGCATAGCTGGTAAACTGGCTGCCCTGATCGGTGTTGAAGATCTCGGGCTTGCCATAACGCTGCAATGCCTCTTCAAGGGCGGCAACGCAAAAATCGGCATCCTGGGTATTGGACAGCCGCCAGGAGAGGGGCCTGTAAAGGATTTTGTGTATCTGGCTCACTAAATGTCAAACCGTTCAGATATCAGAACATCAGATTTGGAATGAGACCCCCCCCAATGGGGAATTTGCAAATATAGGTACATTTGAAATATTGATCAGACTTATGCTTTCAGATATAGAATAGTATACTAAAGTAGTGATAGAGTTTTGGAATCATTGACTTGCTTGTTGCAATAAAAACTAAAAAGATCTAACCAAGAGTATCTCTATGAAAATTTTTGGGAAACAAGTTCTTGAAACGGTTGTCGATTGCGTCTGTGACGTTTGTGGAAAAAGCCTCTTTATAGATATTGATGGTGAAAAATTTGAGGAATCTGGAGAACTCAAAGCACAATGGGGTTATGGTTCCAAGGAAGACGGAACCTCCTATCATTTAGATTTATGTGAAGACTGCTTTAAAGTCGCTTTACTCGCATTAAAAGACCATCGAAGAAGTCTGATTATGTTCGATGAAAACCGAGAACTTCCGGACGAGAATTTTGGAATTGATCAATGATGTATATTTCAGGATGAATCTAACTATGGATGCCCCCTCCTGCCACAATCGAAATTGATTGTACCCAAATAACCTCCGACCCTTGCCCCGAAACTGTCCAAATCGTTAAATGTTAAATTTTAAGCTTTTTTTCATTCCCCATCCGAGGAGGGGGCCACGCTACGATAGAATTATTTCACGATCATTGCTCATTTTAGCGACAACTAAGCCTCTCGCTCGGATTGCGCAATCCAAGCGAGTTGACAAAAGGAAACGGATTCATCTCAGACAGAAATATATTGTCAAAGTTAATTCCATGAGACTTTCACAAAGACAGGAGAGTAAAATTGATTGAATATATGGACCACGATAAAAAATTCTCCACGACCACAGGGGTTTCAAAACCAGGAGCAGATATGCATCTAGGGGCAGGTAGAATAGAGATAATCGTCCCCCAATCCTCTTCCGACATCACTAGGGAGAAAGTCTGCACAGAGATAAAAAAACTACTCCTCGATTTTGCTCATTATATCGGTGCGTTCTTTGAGCCAGAGCAGAGTTTCGATTTGACGGAACAAGATCAAGGAAACCCTAACCACCTCAACATCACGACAAAGTTCCGGCCTGACCCATTATTTTACTCTTACCTGACTATCACCCTGAGCTATTTTCAGGAACTTTCGATCCAGTACGGTACAGGATTTAGATCCCCCAAAAACAGTTTCAACATCTATTCGGCAATTGCTGACTTGCGAGAAAGTCCGCTACTTGAATCTGAGGAAATGAAAATTGTTTCAAAGATAAGAAATATTGGAAGTGGACTAAAAAAAACAAAATGCAAAATTGATTTCTGCATTGCAGTGCATGAAAAAATATTCGACCTTGAAAACTTCCGATCACTTGAAAGATTAATCGTTTCAGAAAAATCTGCTTTAGAATTCGATAATTATGAGTTCGAATACGAGCTTTCTACCTTCAGCATGTCCTCAAGCGATCCTTCCGTCGTCATAATCGGAGGCGAAAAATATACTGTCTACTTTAGCGAGTTCTTTATAAAAAATTGCAGTAAATATATTACTGACTATGTTTCAAAAAAAATTAAAGAGAAAGAATATTTACCCAAAAAAAATTGCGAATCATATTTTTTTACTCAAAATTTTAACGCCAATCTTTTAGTTCTCGGCCTTAAAAATGGATCATCATCGACATTCAAAGTAGGAAACTTTAAATTTTCAGTATTATTCCAGAACGATACAACAGAAGATTTAAGAACCTATCTCGTTGGGAAAATAGGCGCAAAAATAAAACTTAGGGATCATTACCTCCCGAAAGAAAAAGGATACTTCTATAAAGGGCACTACAATTTCAATGGATACTACAAAGACAGAGAAACAAACTTTGAGTTCATTTCCTAATAGCAGAAATCAAATTTGACAAAAATACAAAAAGGACCAAAGAATCAGCTTTACTTCCCTTAGGTCCAATCTGCAAGGCAGCCGCACCAAACCTAATACAGTCTATCCCTCCCTTAATCTGACACGCCGTCCCCTGCGACAACTCTACACCGAGTGATTTACTCCACCTACGATAGTCGACATCATCATGATTGTAGCGTGAGCGATGATAGATTGCTTGCGAAAGATCGACCGTGATTCCGATTTTTTCAGACAATCTACGCAATACAGCGACGCGATTTACATCAGTACACTCCAGATAATGTGCATACTCTACATAAGAATCTTTTACATATTGACACATATCCTGATATTTTTTCAGTCTAGCAAGGCTTAACCTTCGGAGTTCCTCGTAGAGATCCTTTACCTCGGTAAGCTCATCCTTCAAACTTTTAGGGATAGTCACCCCACATTCGATCTGTGCGACAGCGAGGGCGACATCAAATTCGGGCAAACCCTTCTCTTTGATTTTACGACCAGGCTTGCGGCGGGGAGTAAAAGCCTTCTCCATCAAAGGATGACTATCGACCGTATCGCTATATGCTGTTAATGCCGAGCAAAGCGGACTTGCCGAAGACTGCCATTGACTGACTCTGGATTTGGATTTGCGCTGATCGGTTAAATTCATCAAAGCTGTGTTCGAAAGTTTTGGAAGATGGGCTGGATGCCGCAGATAGTAGCCCAGCAACCAGTCCGTCAAGTGAAAGTAGGACCGAAATCCTTCTTCGATATCCGCATGCCCCATAAGTGTCGCTGCACCAAACAAAACCTTCCGCCCGGAAGCATCATTCGTGAACAATTGTTCACGAAGCTGACGCCTTGCTTTCGCTGAAAAACACTCACCTTGTAGAAAATGGGGAACAGAGTACATAGGGATATCGTCCCGCAATAGCAACATGAAATACAGTGTATGGAGAAAACTATCGCGGTTGTGGTGCCAGACCACGGATTGATCACTAAGCACCAACTTGATTTCCTGGCGAGCGTTCCCCAAAAGACTGACCTCGCTTACCAGCTTTTCAGAGACTTGCGATATCGTAAACAGGGGCAGGCTCTTCGTTATCCCCGAGGGGGATTCTTTCAGGCGTCGTCTAATCCAGCCCGTAACAAACTCCAACTCGTCCATATCGTGAATCAACAAGCAAAGAGGAACACGCCTAACAGATGATCTTGTTTTGAGCCCTCGATAATCGTTCGGGAAAACATTAACCTCCAAATTCTCCACCAGATGCACGTCCGCCAGGGTCAAGCCATGCAGCTCAGACTTTCGCAGCCCAGTTCTGTAGGCAAGGATGGTTGCCACCAATGTCATAGTTTCAAGGCGTGTAAGACTTTTTTTCCCCCAGCCAAGATTCTGCAAAATTGTCACATACTGCTGCTCGGTAATCAGGTTCACGCTGATGGCACCCGCCGGCGGTTTCCTTCCAGCCTTTCTTGCAGCCCTTATTGCCGTAATATCGATTTCAGGTTCCCCATAGAAATGTTCCAGAAGCCCATGAAACTGCTCGACACGTCCCATCGGTGCACGATCCGTCCCATTTACGTCGAGGGCTTGATCACCACCCTCATCACAATCGGCAAACTCGCGATCTAGTCGCTCATAAAAGGCGACGTATTCAGAGACATCGAACTCAAGAGGATTCTGATCACGACAAATGGCGAGGAGCTTTTCACCGATCAGGTTGATATAGGTGTGCACTGACGAAACAGCCAAAGGCTCGGTCTTTTCTCTTTTTTCTTTTTCGGACTCGCTTTTGTTCAGAAGTTGCCTTGCCCAAACGGCAAGTAATTGCAGGATCGGGCTAAGCTGCTCAGCATTATCACGCAGAAAACTATCAATATCGCCTTGTACTTTTTGTGGATCTTTTTTGTCTTTACCGTTCTTTTCATCAGAAAAGATCATCTTGAATTGTTTGAAATAAGCCTTTTGCTGCTCAGTCACATATTCATTTGGCGTTTTTTCAGGATCGCATTGGGGAAGAGTCCTTCGCTGAATCGGTGTGGATAAGATCTCTCCAGTCAATGACCTTAAAAATATCTGATCTGGCATACTTGCCGATGGTAAATTATTTTCAGCATACGCACAAAGAAACGAGGGAAGTGTTAATGTGTAGTACGGGCGCACAGAAAACAGTAGCCCCCTTAGACTTCGAGAGCATTTCTCACCGATCCGTCCGAGGTAGGCAGAAATCGCATCCCAAACCGATTCTACTGGTTTCCTTTCCTTGTTTTTTGTTTTTTCCTGCCAGCGACAAATTAACAATTGCGTTAACGGATCTGGAAACCAACGCCGGTACGATTCTGGTCGCGATTGCCTCTTGAAGCGATTTTCAGAAGTTTCGTTTTCTTCTACGTTTCCGAAATCAAGATCCAGCCACATCCAGCCCTGATGCTGATAAATTTTTCCGTTCAACAATGCGCTAGGCAGCGACTTAATCCATTTTTCATGCAATAGTCCCCCATAAAGGAATGCACAGAGCGCAATCTGACCAATCTGGATCTGTGGATCAGCGGGAAACGGTCCATCAAGGTCCTTTAAAAAAGCAGCTTCCAACCTCCTGAATCCGCCCATGCGTCTTAGAGCACTTGGGCGAATTCGATTTCTTTCAGTCGGAATGATCCTAGGAACCTGGGGAAAAGAGGTTTGCCACCCAAGGCATTGAACTCCACTTGCCAGAGCAAAATTCAAAAAATGCAATCGCCGATGCTTCTTTTCTGGGTGCAGAGGGGAGGGACATAAATCTTTGATAAAAGCTTCTAACTGCGAGGCTGAAACCTGACAACCAGCCTCACCGTCATACAGCTTGGGAAAATGCTTTTGCAAATGAAACAGCGTCTGAAGCTGCTCTGTGCGAAACACAGACCTCCAGTCTTCAGTTGCTTGCCTCCGTCCTGAAAAAAGTTCCAACCAAAACTTCCCAGGAGGCTTGCAGAATTCAACCGCATGGCAATGGTTAGCCGCAACGCGTTTCTGCTTGTCAGGGACAACCAGATTGAGTTCGCAGCCGACCGGGGTTTGCAACCCCTCGATTGGCACAAAATCAAGTTGATGCAGAAGAGACGGGAGCCACCGCTCCAGTTCCGCCCTAAAATCCACCGGATGAAGAGAAGATGTCCGAACCCATGGTTCTTCACCAGTGTGCCAATGACCAAGAAATGCTTCTAGCACCTCCGTGTCACAACCATTTTCCTGAAGCTCACTTTTCAGGAAATGACGATGAGGGTGCCCCTCGAAGTCATATCCCAACGTTGCAAGTACATCGGCAAACACCTTATAGCCTATATCTAAACGATTACCATCTATAAAGAAAAAATCCACAGCCCCATAGGGGAATTTTTGCAGATTTTTCTCCTGAGAATCAAATATCAGCTTGAGATTTCGAAGATGCTGACCGTAGTTCATCAGCTGTCTAGCACAGACTTTGGGGATCCAGACTAGGCGACTATGTTGATAATCTGCAGTGTCTTTATCCCGAATGCATCCAAACCCGGTTAAGCGATCCCATTCATCAAAATGAATGAAGGGCGTCTTTGCCCTTCGGTGACCAGTTGAAAAACAAACACATAACGCCGTATAGACAGAATATAAGTTGTGAAAGCGGATCAACCCTTGAGGGGAAAAAACATTGCGACGAGCATCAGATATTTCTTTCTGCAGTTTTCGGACAGTCCTTACTATTATGCCTTTAGTCAAACGAAATGGTGTCCCAATATTCAGAGTTGAGCCTGCAGGTTCAACGAGTTGATATGCGGTATCTACACCTGCCAACTGAAGCATCTGGCAACACGACTCCCGGAAAGTTTCGCTCAAAAACTCGGAGTCAAAAGAGGCATAGTGAATTTTAGTTCTGGCCAGGAAATCATCCTTACCCAGAGTCAACGCTGCGGTTGAGATATCGCATTTGGACAAGCGGGAAAGTCGTCTGAAATGATAGTTTCTAATTCGGGACAACGTCAAATGCTTGGCATTTTCCTTGCGTTTAATTGCGCTAACTCTTGCCTGGCATAACTGATCAACCTTTCTGGCAGGCAAGGCAAAGAGTCGCGGTTCAGCGCACAAAGCTGAATTGATCGCCTGCTTGGCACATTCCGGCAAAGGGAGGTCAATGTAATCTTGCTTGCATATTCGATGAACTGAGGTATACGTGGATGTATCTTTGCTGAGCCTAGGTCCGCGCGAAGTAAGGCGTAATTTTCCTGTATCTGTAAAGTACACATTCTTTTCTGCCGATGCAGAATTAACTTGCACCCTCACTATCTCCCTTGATGTCATTCCAGCCCACAGCATTAAATGCAGGTACGCATTAGCGAGAGTGCCGGCAATGTCTGGATGCTGGTTTGCTGTTATCTCACGGAATAGTGAAACCAAATCATATTGTGACAGCTCCGACCAAGAAAACGACAGTCGCTGATTTTCTTTTCCGATTGCTTTACTCGCCTGCACAAGTTGACGAGGAGAGGACCTGCAATACTCATACGTTATATCTCCAGACAGAGATAAGACGTTATAAGCCTTATTGACATTGTCCCCCTTAAAGGGTGCCCACTTGAGATATTTCCAGGCGTTCCATTCATCTTTGAGACCTTTATTTTCATCGCTGAAAAAGTCCGTAACATGATTGTCCTCGTATGGAATCTCCTTGATTTCCGGTCGCCCAACTTTCTTGCACACCCCCCTGCTAAACGAAATTGATTGTTCAATAAATGTCTTGATCTTATTTAGTTCTGGAAAATTTTGGAGATTTTCAACCATCCGCAGATACTGTTCCGGCGTCAAAGACTTTGACGGGAAATTTTCGAGATTGTTTTGAAAATCAGCCGATGCCAATTTCCGAACAGCATCCAAACCTTCCTTCTCGACTTTGCCGTGCGCGAGAATGTATCTCCCGCGCCTCTTTTCTCTCTGAAAACTTAGATATGCAATAAGTGCCTGCGCTTGAAGGCGATGGTAGGCTTTGACATTCGACTTAAGCATAGGTCGGCAGCCAAGCATTGAAAACAACGGTTTTGTTTTTACTAGCAGAGCCAAACTGGTATTTCGGGTAGTTCCAGGGTTCTTGGTGAACCTAAATATTAGGTCATCCATTAAGTGATCAGTTATAGATTTCTTGACCTTGATGAACTCCTGGCAGGTCTCAGCTGGGGACGAAATTACCTCAACAATCCATCTCCAGCGAGGTCCACGAGTTACCTCAATAACGTAGGAGGAGACTACAGAAAATTCCTGAAGGGAAAAGAAGATATGTTGCAGGCCAAGAGGAGCGTCAAGAAACTCAAGCAACTGTCTAAAGCTTTCCGGAACGATCGGGATATTGAGTTGCTCAATATAGTTGATCAGCCTTGCACAATGAGGTGAGTTATCGTATTTCGAACCAGTCTCCACCACAATACTCCACACCGGAGGTCAAAACCGGCCCATCCATAGCATTAAAGATCCATCATTTTAAGACTATTTATTTCCATATATTACATCATGAAAATCCATAATACTCAAATTATTCTCAATTTTACAGTAGTTTTTATCATTATACGTCTAGTTATGGATTTCATAAAAACCGGCCTGTCACGCCGGGTCGCGGGTTCAAGTCCCGTCAGCCCCGCCATTATATCAAGCACTTAGCCTTCATTGGCTGAGTGCTTTTTTCGTATTTGGTAGTCGAATAATTTTATGTGCTGCGAATGCGGCATTCCAGGAAAAACCCACGAAATTGTATCCGTGGGTTTTTCTTGTTTTATTGACAGTGCAATTGAGTCCTTCTAGCGCCACCCCAGTTTGCAAAACAGGAGCCCGGAAGCTCTGTTGACAAGACCAGCTCTCGGCAAAAACGGAAATACCGTTTTTTTACGAACGCCGATTGCGTTTAGAAGTCTTGATATCTCCGGGTTAGGCCTCAGGGCCAACCCCTGCTGGAGTGACTTAACGGCTGACGCACGGTTCCCCGCAATGAGGTAGAGTCGGGCCGCGGCGAGACAAACATCCGAGTTTTCAGGCTGGCTTTGTTTTGCCTCAAGGCATAGAAGTAGCCCCTTCACGTACTGTTTTTTTTCAACCGCCAGGCAGTAACCAAACCAAGCTTTCGCCTCTGGCGACTGATCGTCGTTAGCAGCACTATTTAATAGTTTGAGCCCGAGAAAAGTATTCCCCAGCTTGACTTGAGCAATTCCTTCCTGGGTCTGGTACGTTTGCGTTGATGGCATACATATCCTCCTGCAAATCTTGATAACCATCTTCCCAGGCTAATTCATCTGAATTAGCGCTATTCACCATAGGTTTTTGACCTTAAAAAGATCGCCTCACTTTAAACCTAGCAATTCATGTGCCGGGGGGAAATCAAGGGATTCTAAGAGAGTGAAGGGTTGAAAAGCTGCGTGAAATGCGGCAGAGAAAACCATCAGGAAAAATGAAATCCATAAAATATCCCACCACATTTAACAGTGCCGTTAGATATGATGGCTTCTGCTGACGGAATTTTCCTCCGTCCTTATTTAATTTCTCGGGGTTCCCCCCTGCTGAACGGCCCCTGTATCCACCGCAACCAAAAGTGACATTAGGCACGCTTGTTGCTCTATTAATATGTGTTCAGGCTGGTTTCACAGGCAAAAGGATGGGCCGTGTCAGCAATTATAGTGGAGAAGCTAAAGTTGTGGACTCTTTTCTTAGCTTTCAAAACACTCTCAAATCAGTGACAATTGGGGGCGTTCTATGGCTGGGCTGATCAAACTGGAGAAAAGAAACTCTTGGCGAGCAGCACCCCGGCTGCTGCAAATATTGAAGGTCCTTGCCCGGCACAAGTTCCTCGGAGTATTGCGCGGCATATCATATTGTCCGTCTCCGAGAGAGGTGAGAGAAGCCTTCCAGGAGTTGGGACTGACCTATCTCAAGCTCGGCCAGGTCCTGGCCTTGCGTCGTGACCTGCTACCGGATGCCTACATTCAGGAACTGGAACTGCTTCACGACCAGCTGCCAGCGCTTGGTATTGATGCCATACGCGTCACTATCGAAGCCGAACTAGGTGCGCCAATGGCGGAGATCTTCGCCACCTTCAATGAAATCCCTATTGCTGCTGCCACAATCGCCCAGGTACACGAAGCGACCTTACTGAATGGACGGCGCGTGGCGGTAAAGGTTCAAAGGCCTGAACTGGACGCAATAATCGCCACCGACATGAGAGCGCTCACATCTCTGGTTGCATTTGGGGAACGATTCTATCCTTCGTTAGTATCCTTCGACTTGCCGCTGTTGGTCCAGGAATTCTCCGCCAGCCTGAACCGCGAAACTGATTTTCGTCGCGAAGCACGGTCCATCACTCTTTTCCGAATTGCTCTGGCCGATGTCACAGACCTCTGGATACCGAAGGTGTTCAGGAAATGGTCGAGCGCCAAAGTTCTCACCATGGAGTTTTCCGACGGGGAACCGGTGAACTGCTATGCCCAAAAGCACCCAGATGAAATGCCACGCCTAATTAACACCTTGGTTCGATTGATGCTGCAAACGATCTTTGAAGACGGGCTATTCCACGCCGACCCGCATCCCGGCAATGTCTTTGTCCTCCCTGATGGTCACCTCTCTCTGCTTGATTTCGGCATGGTCGGAGAACTAGATGTCGCGATGCGTGAATCGCTGAAACTCCTTCTTGAGGCGATCGTCAAGAACGACGCACTTGGCGCCAAACGAGCCTATTTGGAAATGGCACCGCGTGGGCGCGAAGAGGTCAACCGTGGGGCGCTGTTGCTAGACATCAAGGCCGTTCTACAGGAACTTCACCGTGGGAAATTGGCTGATGTTTGTGTTGGCGATGTTCTTGACTCCCTGATCCGAGCAGGAAGCCAGCACGGGGTTCACAACCCCGGCGAGTTTTTTCTGCTTACCCGAGCCTTCGTCATCCTCGAAGCGATGATTCGTCAACTTGATCCCAAACATAATTACCTGGAATCGTTTCGTGACCAGATCACGCGCCTGAGCGAGCAGCAATTTTCCATTGAGAGGATCAAGGAGAAAACAGGCACCCTGGCTCGCGATCTGGAACGCCTGGTCAGTGAAGCTCCTGGGGATACGCGCCGTATGCTTCGTCGCATTGCCGACGGTGATCTGGGGCGGATCCAGACTCCGGCCATGGAAGCTTTGGGCAGACGTGTCGGCCGCAATCTTGAACGGCTAACTGGTGCCATAGTTTCTGCCGCACTGATCATCGGCGGTGCCTTGTTGGTAGATGCACCGATCCTCGGCTGGCATCATTACCTTGGTGAAGTCATAATTTACGTTGGTATTTTCGGTGCTTTTTTGGTTGCTGTCGGAGCCTGGCGGCGCGACGGCAAGCAGAGTCGCGGTGAGTTTAAACAATAGAATACGCTTCCTACGATTGGAATCGGCCTTGATTTACTATTCGCTCTAATGTAGCGAAAAATGGTTCAGTAGAAATATCCTAAGTCCGAAATAATATTTCATCCGAATGAAACCCATTTCAGACGACAATTCGGCTAGAGCCACCCAACTACTTAGTGTCCATCCGGAAAACTCGGATTTCCAGATAGTGAGATTACAGTCTCCGGCGAAGAAGGCTCAGTATTGTGTCGCCCAGTCTCGTGAAATGGCTTCTGAAATATACTAGCAGCATCGTCACTGGGAGCGCTATATTGGCAAGACAGGAGAGTATGGCATCTGACTGGCGAAATGAGTATGTAATGAAAATTATTTATAAGTTTATTCCTAAACAATTTTCCATGTTAACTCGTCAAATTGCGACTGAAGCCGATTCTGTGGGAGGTGTGAACGAGTGAGGTTCATTCTGTATTTCAAGAAATTGACCATTAAACAGACGGTTTTGTTCTCTTTGCTGCTGCTTGTTGCCATAGGCATCTATCTTCACCTGAGCAAAGAGAGAGACGTGTACGATATCGTCCAAGGCAAGAAGCATTACGGTACGCTCTTACTCAGTTGCGAAATAGAAGGACTGCCCATCTTTATTGATGAGCAGCAGGTCGGCGTGACTCGAAAAGAGGTGCAGACATTCAAGCTGCCGGTGCGGGGCGTCTACGGCACCGCCGATCATGAGGTTGTGGTGCGTCAAGAGGTTGATGCCGAGCGTGAATATTATTTTTGTGAGCGCTTTTCCTTCAACCGCTATATCGATGTGGAAAAGAAACCAGTCAAACAAATCGTTCTCTCTCTTTCGCCACCGGAGGACCATACCTTTCCACCCATCCAGCAGGCTCTTGATCTGCGTCTTAAACCGGACCTCCTGGCCCGCAAGACAGGGCTTGTTCGGGATGTAAAACTCAAGCATAACAGGGCGTGGAATATGACCGAGGATGAGAGCTGCCTGTATGTGCTCACCCGTGCCGAAAAGGATCTGAATCGCCCCAGCGAGCGTGAACCGGTTGAAGGGGAATATGTTGAAGTCTATGACAAAAAGACGCTGGCTTTTATCGGCGAACAGCAGCTGCAACCGATCTTCGTTTATGACAGCTTCGATACCTATAATTCAATCGCCGTCGATGACGACACTATCTATATCGGCAACAGGGTGGCACAGTTGCTGCGTCTGGAAAAACAGAGCCTTAAGCCCAAAAGAGCTGCCCCCGAAGAAATTGATGGTTGGATATCAGGACTGAGCAGATTCCAGGATTACCTGATTGCCTATGGCGAAGGAGACCGGATCACGGTCTTTAAAAACGATGAACTTCTGTATGTTATTGATGAGAAAAAACATTATCCGGACAACATCGAGCAGATTCACGATTACGACGACTATAACCGGATTAATAATGTCTTTATCCATAAGGGGCTCCTGTATGCCACCAATTTTCGTGGTTTTATCAATGTCTATGCCCTTGAGGACGGCCGTTTTGTCAAGCAGATCAATACCATCAAGTATGAAGAAGAATGGAACTATGTGGTGGGGCGCAACATCGAAGCGGCCGGAGTTTATCAGGAGCGTTATCTTTATTTTTCCATCGATCTTGCAGGCCTGTTGATTCTGGACAGCCAGACCGGGGCTGTTTCTCAGATACCCACGTTATTCCCCCACGAAAAGGAGTACAGCGAGCTTTTTCATGAAGAGCTTGATGTCACCAAACAAACGGACATCTACAAAATGGTTTTTTACCGCCATTTTCTGCTCTTCAGCGAAGTGAATGCGCGTAACGAATTCCTCTACGCCTACGATCTGGAGAGCAGAAAAATCGTGCATACCTTCAAGGGGCATCGGGGCGACATCACTGAGCTGTTTTTGCACGGAAACCATTTAACCGGCCTCAGCAGTGAGGGGAGGTTGTACCGGTGGGATTTGTCTGTCCTGGAACAGCCGCTGGCTGCTGAATAATGAGCTTTCTTTCCAGTCGGTGTTCATAAATTTGCGGCGTTGCAGCAGGTCGGTAATGGAAAGTCGGCTCCTACTGTGGGGTGGAGATTTTGTCTGGGTGCCCCTTCATAGCTGATTGGTTTGATTGTGGTGCAATCAGTTGAGTTCTTCAGGGCGAACACAGGACACCCTGCCATCTCTCAAGAAAAGGAAGAGTTCATACTGATCCGGAAAGCCATGACCAGGTGGAACGCACGCCGCAGCACAGCATGTTCCGGATTCCGCTACTCTACTGGATCCCGATCATCATCCTCCTGAGTCTCTGAGGTATCTTGCCAACATTGGTTATCTTTATCAAAATACCTCCTCGCAAAATCTGTGGCTTGGCGACTGTAAAAAATAGAACATTGTCTTCTCTGGATGGATAAGATGGTTTTTGCGGAAACTAGCAAATCTTCCCCAGGAAAAGACAATGTTGATAAAGACTTTACGGAAAGAGGTGGCATCAGAGATGCCGTGCTTACGACAGAGGTCTTTGACTTTAACGCCAGCCTCCCCTCTTTAAGAATGGCGACAATCTAGTTCTCAGTAAAAAGTGTCTTTTTCAGCCTCCTGGCAGTATTTTGCCAGGAGGTTCTACTTTTTGGCATGTCAACCTACCAGGAAAGCTTACGTAGATTTTAGAGACAAAATGTTCGTACAGACAGATATGACTCAAAATCAAGTATTTTTGAAAAATATGTCTGAACGGATAAATTCCTTGACGGAGCAGCGATTTTGGAGAAAAATTCCCGTACGGACAAATTTCACAGGATACGGGGATCGTTATGACAGAAAGAAGTAAAAGTGCAGATTCCTCATGGGGAAAAGTTTCGACAGTTGAGGATATCGGTCATCTTGTGCGAGCCAAAAGAAAGCAGCTTGGGGTGCTACAGGAAGAAGCCGCCGGGCTCTCCGGAGTGGGAACAAAGTTTCTGTCCCAGTTGGAAAACGGGAAGGAAACTGCCGAAATCGGCAGGGTGTTGCAAGTGCTGAAATCGATGGGTTTGGAACTGTATATCTACCCTCGCGCTGCCAAACCGTTCAAGGATTGACATAAGATGGCCGCCCTTGTTGTCTATCTGAATCGGGAACCTGTTGGCTGGTTGATGCAGGTCGGAGGAGGAGGATTATCGTTTCTTTATCAACCCGAATATTTGCACAATACTGCTGCTTTGCCGCTGTCGCGTCATTTGCCGTTGCAGGCAGAAGCTTTCGATAATGCTCCAAGCCGGGCATTCTTTGAAAACCTGCTTCCGGAAGGAAGTATTAGAATTCAGCTGGCTCGCAGGCTGGGGATTTCCGCGGAAAATGTCTTCGCACTGCTAACCGAGTTGGGTGGTGACTGTGCCGGGGCCGTGAGACTGCTTCCGGAAGGAGAGCACCTGGAAACAGCCGGGCATTATCGGCCGATCTGCGTCGATGAGTTGGCGGCAGAACTGGACAATCTACCGAATCACCCGTTTCTGGCGGATGAAGATGGCGTACGCTTGTCTCTGGCCGGGGCGCAAAATAAGTTGCCGGTGTATTTTGATGGGATTAATTTTTTTATCCCCGCAGGAGATGCACCGTCCTCTCATATTTTAAAGACGCCGATCGACCACTTAGAAAACAGCGTCCTCAACGAGGCCTTCTTCATGAACTTGGCAGCTCGCGCCGGTCTGAGAGTGCCAAGCGCGACAGTTGTTGAAATAGGCGGAAGGCAGTTCTATCTGGTGGAGCGCTATGATCGGAAGATGGCTAAAGATGGCATACTTCGGCTGCACCAGGAGGACTTCTGCCAGGCCCTCGGCGTGGAGTCAGCGTTTAAATACGAAAAGGAAGGTGGCCCCGGATTTGCCGATTGTTTCAAGCTGCTGCGCGGCTGGTCGGATGAACCGCTGGTCGATGTTGGCGATCTATTGCGTTGGGCTTTGTTCAATTTTCTGATCGGCAATGCCGACGCCCATGGCAAGAATATTTCGTTTCTATATGCGGACGGTGTTGTCCGGTTGGCGCCTTTTTATGATCTGCTCTCCACCGCCGTGTATGAGCCGCAAGTCAACAACAAGTTCGCTATGCGTATGGGTGGCCAAAAAGATCCGCGATATCTAGCGGCGGACAATATGGAAAAATTTTCCGCCGAGATTGGTGTCGGCCTTCGTGTGGTGAAACGGGAACTGAAGGCTCTTGCCAAAAAGGTGGAGGATGCTGCGCTGGAGTTGGCTGAAGAGTATCGACAACGATATGCTGATCCAGCGATTATTGGACGAATCGATCAGGTACTCCGGCAAAGAAGAAGCAAGGTTCAAGGCCTGTTTTGAAGGGATATTTGGAATATCACACAGTAAGAACACCTCTCGGCTTGACGGTTGACCTAGTGTCCCGTACGGTTAGTTCTCTATCCCAATTCCGATCATTTTTGCCGCTGTCTACGTTCTGCCTTCTCGGCTTAGCCCAAACTAGGCCTGCGGCGGCACGCCTTGACAGCAACAAAAATGACTCAAAATTAATTCAAATAACTAACCAAACGGGACACTAGCTTGTTGTCATCCGGAAACTCTGGATGACAATCATTAAGTTTTCAGATTGGAAACGAGCAGTTTTCCGTTGTGGCAAGGAAATCAAGGGCTTGCGCGGTGGCGTATACCGATACGCGGCACAAGGAAGTCCGTAGATTGACGCCACTACAACGGAAAAGAGCCGTTTCCGGATAAAAACTAGCTTATTTTCGTCACAAACCCAGAGGTCACCACTGACAATGTACTTGTCCTGAACAACATAAAAAACTACAATACCGCAGAGCTTACCGTAGTAGCCCCACTCAGCGCACCCCTGAATCCATGCGGAAACAAAGGGCTTTTTCATTTTTACTATCTGAAATCAGATGGTTGAATAAATTGATTATGAAGAAATATGTTCCGGATCATCGTCAACATGACAGGATCTGAACTTCTCCTTATCAATACTGTCGACTTGAGAGGGTAGTTATGGAAGATTTCATAATCGGTGTGGGCGCTGCCGCGATTTCAGGATTAACGTTCATCGCCTATCAACATCCGGAATTATTTGAAAAAGAGTTCTCGGCTAAAATCGCTTACATCTCCATTGGCGTCATCTTGGCGGCCATTTTTCATGATACCGGCGTTTCTTCCGCGCAACATGAGCTGTATCCCTTCTTCAAGGATGGCGTAGGCCCGGCCGTAAAAGCAGCTTTGGAAAAAGCGAAAACCAATGACTACATCTACCTGGCTTCTTTAGGCGCGTTGTTTTACGGCATGTTCCTGTCATGGCTTGCCAAGCATATGAAAACAGAAAATCGCCAAGACAGCCATTAGCTTTCGTCCCTACCATCTCGTCATTATCATGACCGCAAACTGTCTTTAATGAGCCTACCAATGAATATTGCAGCTGCAAAAAAA
The DNA here is from genome assembly GCF_000711225.1 of Pelobacter seleniigenes DSM 18267. Classification (NCBI taxonomy): domain Bacteria; kingdom Pseudomonadati; phylum Thermodesulfobacteriota; class Desulfuromonadia; order Desulfuromonadales; family Desulfuromonadaceae; genus Pelobacter; species Pelobacter seleniigenes. Next base: position 2,913,353 of record NZ_JOMG01000002.1, on the reverse strand, counting down.
TCAGATCATCAGCAGCTACTGGACATTTGGGAATCATCTGTCCGGGCAACCCATGACTTTCTGGTCGAGGAGGATCTTATCGAGCTTAAGCAGCTGATTCTTGAGTAGCACTTCAATGCTGTCGATTTGAGGTGTGCTAATGACAATCAAGGCAAGCTCTGGTCAATCTCGCTCCCCTCTTTCATGCTGTTGACGCACCTGCGGGACTTTCACATATACCCAAAGCGCATAAAGAAAAACTATCATTGCGTTCAAAATAAGTGCCCTAGGCTCTCCCCAATACTCAGCCTCCCAACCAATCAACAAAGAGCCTAACGGCGTCAGTCCGAAGATGCAAAAGGTGTAAAGACTAATAACTCTTCCACGATATTCGTCGGCGATCAGTGTCTGGATTAATGTATTCAACAGGTTAAACGTAATCATGTTTGCCCAACCAATGCCAACCATCAAGGTCAACGACATTGGCAAATAACGCAAAAAAGCAAAAGCCAGAAGTATCAAAGGAAAGAGGAAGGTTCCCCAGGTCAGCAATAGACCTTTGAGTTGAAACCGCCCAAGAGCAGCAATCATCAGTGCTCCAGACAGCGCACCTAACCCTCGAGCTGAAAGTAACCAGCCGTTGGTGACGGCATCCCCTCCGAGGACTCTAACCGCCCAGGCAGGAATCAAGGTCATATAAACGGTTCCAAAAAGGCAAAAAACGGCAACAAGACTTAGCAGTGTGCGGATAATTTCATTGGACAGGGCGTAGTGAAAACCTGCCTTTAGATCATCCAGAGGATCAGAGGTATTTTCTTTGGGAACAAATGGTCTCAAATGCATGGCGTTTAATGCGAAGATGACGGCAAGAAAACTCAATCCATTTAGCGCAAAACACCACGCAGGTCCCAGCGTCACATAAACCAGGCCCGCTGCTGCCGGCCCAATCAGGACACCAAGGTTAAACAGCATCGAATTAAAAGCCAAAGCGTTGCCAATATCTTTCCGATCAACCAGTTCTAGAACAAAGGATAATCTGGCAGGAGCATCAAAAGCAGTGGCAACGCCCAGCATTAAGGCGAGAAGAATAATGTGCCAGGGCTGGACAATATGTAAAAAAGTGAGGCAGGCCAGTACCAAGGCCAAGATCATCATTGCAATCTGGGTAATGATGATGAGTTTACGCCGTGGCAATCGATCGGCATAGACCCCGCCGAAGAACATGAGAAGAAAAGAGGGCACACCGATGGCAAAAGCCACATACCCTAGATAGGCTGCAGAGTTGGTGAGTTCGAAAACCAAAAATCCCTGTGCCGCCGTCTGCATCCAGGTGCCGACCAGGGAAACTAATTGGCCAATAAACCAGAGACGGTAATTTCGATATTTGAGGGCGGCAAACATTGAACGAAAATTCAGTGTGGGCAGATATCTACCTCCAATGCAACAAGCAATCAATCAAAATTTTCTGCTCTCATATGAGGGAAGTCCATCAATGGGTCTCTTGGTAAATTTAAAATTGGTTTAGTACCAACCGTAGTACCAGGTAGATACTAAACCAATATAGCAATGCTGAACTTTAAAGGTGGGGCCTGATGGAACTAGATTACCTGCTCTGCTCGTACAGCCAACCCTTCTCTGTTAACAATTCGGTTTTGATCCACTTCCTCGCCTTCAACAACCTGAATAATGCCCATAACAGCTGCAACAGAGACACGTACATCAGCTTCAGCGGTACTGGTACCGACATGCGGGGAAACAACAACATTATCAAGGCTCCAGAAAGGATGATCTGCCGGTGGGGGTTCTACGGCAAACACATCAAGTCCGGCAGCGGTCACTTTTCCTGACTTCAGTGCGGCTTCCAATGCTGGTTCATCAACGACCCCACCCCTGGCGGTATTGATGATAAACACACCATCCTTCATCATAGCGATACTGTCTGCGTTGATCATTTTAGCGGTTTCATTGGTCAGAGGACAGTGCATGGTGACGATGTCGGCTTTTTTGACCAGATCTTCAAAAGAGGTTTCCCGGATAACTCCGTACTCTTCAAAAATAGAGTCGTCAAGATAAGGGTCATAGGCATGCACTTCAAGCTCAAGACCTTTGGCGATTTTTGATACAGCACGACCGATCTGCCCCAAGCCAACAATACAGAGGACCTTGCCGGAGACTTCAGTACTCAGGTGCTGAGGCTTGACCCATTGACCACCACGCAGAGAGGTATCAAGCATCAAAGTCTTTTTGATGGTTGCCATCATCAGGGTAATCGCATGCTCCGCAACCGATTTTGCGTTGGCACCAAGAGCATTCAATACCGGCAGGCCGCGCTTAGTAGCGGCATCGATATCGATATTGTCAACACCAGCTCCGAATTTTGACAAGACCTTTAACGATTTACCGGCATTTATAACGGCATCGTTAATCTGCCCAAGACGCACCAGGATACCGACCGGATCGGTTTCTTCTACCAGTTTGACCAGATCTTCCGGTGCCGTATAGGGGGGAGTAAAAACGGCCTCATAGCCACGCTGCTCAAGCACCTCAATGGCTTTGGGATTGAGCTTATGGCTCGTGATCAGAATCTTGTTACTGCTCATATTTCGTCTCCTTCATTTAAAACACCATATTTAATAAGTGTAGGAATCAACCAGGGAGCCGAGATCCCGTCCAGTGGCGCGTCCTTAATGGCCTGCATGCGGATGTTTTCGGCATCCACTTTTGCCTGCGCTCCCTGAATAGCAACCTGTACATCTGCAGCCGGGATGATAATAACCCCATCAGCATCACCAATGACCATATCGCCGGGATTTACAGCAACGCCACCGCAACAGGTTGGCATATTGACTTGTCCCGGTCCTTCTTTTCCGCCCCCCATGGGGTTAATGCCACGAGCGTAAATCGGCAGACCTGATTCCATCAGTTCAATGCTGTCTCTGACGGCACCATCTATAATGATTCCACCCAGTTTTTTTCTAACCGCGGTACTGCACAGAAGGTCGCCAAAGACACCATTACTCAGGCAGCCTTGTGCATTGACAACCAGAACATCACCTTCCTGGGCAATCCGTATGGCCGCATGAATCATCAGGTTATCGGCCGGATGAGTTTCTACTGTGATGGCGGAACCGAACATCTTCAATCTGGAATTCAACGGTTTGATCCCGGCATCCATAATCGCCCGTCGTCCGTAACCGTCACCGATAAGGGCGACCGGGTACTCTGCGAGCTTTTTTAAATCATCAAGATTGCCACGCTCAATATCTTTGACCAGGCAAAACCCTGGTTTTCCGTAAATCTTTGCTCCCATATTTCATGCTCCCTGTTACCCGAAGGGTGATAAACCCTTTACGATGGTTTGAAACGTTCGTCGTCTTTTTGAATAATTTTAAATTGTATGAAAAATATACAAACAATTATACTTATTTAAAAGCGATATAAATTAATATTAACTTTAGTTTTTCTTATGTTGTTACTTATTCTATCTGCCATGATGGAGGTTTTCCCAATTCTCTCGAACGCATACTATTTAAATATGATTAATCAATAAGGAACGGTACAGAAGCGCGCATCGCAATTTCCCGCAACAGCGCAACCAGTGAACCGGGCAAGGGAATTCCTGTTTTGAGGCGCTGTTCATAGGTATCAAACTCGGGGTCCCCTGCAACAAGAACCGGCTGAGCCGGATCAACAGGGTCGACACCATGCAAATAGTCCAAAAGGCAGCCCACCTGATCCTCAAACCGCCCATCCAGGCGAAAACATTCTGGATTGATCGCAAGAAAAAAATGGCCAATATTGTCTGGTTCACCCTTGCTAAGCGAGCGATCCTGAAACGGCGAGAAACCACCGCCGCTTAAGGTTGAACTTAAAATCTGAACCATCATCGCCAGTCCATATCCCTTGTGCCCGCCGTGTTGGCGGTCACCACCAAGAGGAGCGAGGCCGGCTCTTTTCTCCTTGTTCAGCAGCATGTCCCGCGCCTCATGGGCATCGGTCACAAAGCGCCCGGTATCATCACACACCCAGCCAGAGGGTAACGTCCGGTTACACAGGTCAAAAACTTTCACCTTATTGGAGGCAACGACACTGGTTGACATATCCAGCAAAAAAGGTCTGCCAGTGCTAGCCGGAGCGGCAAAAGCAATCGGATTGGTCCCCAGTACCGGCTTGCGGGAAAACGTCGGGGTCACGAAAACACCACGAGCAGAGCTGGTGACCAAACCGATCAGACCGGCATCAGCCGCCATTTTTGCGTAGATTCCGGCAGCGCCGAAATGATGGGAATTAAACACAGAAACAGCAGCAAGCCCGGCTTCCCGGCACTTTTGGATGGCTAAAGACATCCCCTTCTGGGCCGCCAGATGACCAAGACCAGCATCACCATCCAACAACGCAGTAACCGCTGACTCCTTAACCACATGAGGCTTGGCAACCGGATTGACGGTTCCACTGCTAAGCATTTTTTCGTAAAGCATCAGCATTGAAACACCATGGGAATCGATCCCGTAGGTATCCGTTTCAATCATGACCTCTGCAGAGGCCGCTACCTGCTCAGCAGACATGCCCCAGGCGCTCATGATCGAGACGATCTGCTGCTTCAGAAGAGTTCGATCGACATACTCCATTTCCTTCTGATCTAATGAATCCATACTGGGTTATTCTCCAATGGCGCCGGAATACATGGTCTTACCTGGATAATCCATGTGATACCTAAGAATCGATCCTGTGTCAGATTCGGTGATGTACAAGGTTTGATTATTCTTGCCACCAAATGCGCAGTTGGTTGTCCCAAGCCCTTCCGGCGCCCTGATGCCATAAATGGGCCGGCCCAGAACATCGAATACCCAGACGGTACCAAGACCGGCATGACAGACAAACAAACGGCCGGATGCGTCGATCGCTAAACCATCCGGACCCGACCGACCACCAGATAACTGGACAAACAGACCGACCTTGCTGGTCCCCGATTTGCGTATTGGTATCCGCCAGATTGCATTCGCCCTGGTGACGGCGAGGAGCAGGTTTTTCTCTTCAACATCAAGAACCAGACCATTAGGACTTGGGGCACAATCGATGAGACAATCCAGCTGGTCATTTTTTTCATTCCAGCGGAATACGCGTCCGGAAGGGTCGGATAAACCCGTCTGCCCCTGATCGGTAAAATAAAGGCAGCCATCAGCGGCGAAATGCAGGTCATTACACCCCTTAAAGCCTTCTGAGTTATAGCCCTTTAAAACCGGTTGAACCGTCCCCTTTTCAGGATCCACAAGCATGATCCCATTCTTGTAGTCAGCAACAAAAATGCGGCCATCTTCATGAATTTTCAGGCCATTTGGCCAACCATCATACTCACAGATCAGGGTGAACTTGCCCGTTGGATCAATTTTAAAAATACGGCCAAAAGGGATATCAACAACATAAAGGTTACCCTGTTTATCAAAGGAGGGGCCTTCGAGAAAGCAGTCAACACCGGCCCGGTTGTAACGAGACCATTCGTTATCAAGACCGGGCCGTCTGAATTCGTCAGGAAGCCGGCAGAAGACTTCGGCTGTGCACATTTCTGGTGGTGGGTAAAGTGACATAATAAATACCTCAATTTATCATCAGGCGCGGGAACCAGAGGGCCAGATCAGGAAAGAAGATCAACAGGAAAACGAAGGCAACAATGATCAGGTAGAACGGTAAAACACCCAGCACAACTTCTTCGATGGATATCTCTTCCCAGGTACTGGCAACAACAAACAGAATGACTCCCAAAGGCGGTGTCAGTTGTCCAAGTTCCACAAGAATCACGATGTAGACACCGAACCAGATAGGATCAATACCGTAAGCTACCAGGGTCGGGTACAGGATCGGAACGGTGATGGCAATCATCCCCAGCCCTTCCATAAAACAGCCAAGAACCCCGTAAAAAACCAAGGCGCCGAACAAAAACTGATACTGAGAGAGGCCCAGAGCCTGAAACCAGTCAACCAGATCTTCTCCGACACCGGAACGTGCTGTCGCATAAGCAAAAATCATCGATACAAAGACAATAAACAGAACGTTCCCACTCAGCACAAGAGTCCGCCTTAAAGCGGTTTTCATGATTTCAAAAGTAAAGCTTTTGTACATCCGGGCGATGATAATCGCACCAAAGGTTCCAATGGCACCCGCCTCTGTGGGCGTAGCAATACCCCCATAAATACTACCGAGAACAATAATGATAAGAATCAGTAGCGGAAGAATATCGAATAAGCACTGACGATAATTGACCTTCTCGTCAGAGACGCTCATATGAGCAGGTGCCAGTTCGGGCTGCAGAAAAGCCCTGATAGCAATGTAAGCCATGTACAGCAGCATCAAGACGATACCGGGAACAACGCCGGCCATGAACAACTGGGCAATGGACGTATCGGTAAACATCGAGTAAACGATAAAGGTGATGCTCGGAGGAATGAGAATCCCCAGGGTTCCCCCTGCCGCCAGAGATCCGGCTGCAAGTTTACGATTATAGCCTTTCTTCCCTAATTCCGGCAGCGCCACGGTCCCCATGGCCGCAGCAGTTGGGGCACTTCCTCCTGAAACGGCGGCAAACAATCCACAACCAACAACGTTGGTATGGAGCAACCCGCCAGGCAGTTTTCTGATCAGTGGCGATATCCCGCTGTAAAGCCTGGTGCTCAGACCACTGCCCAATAAGATCTCGGCCATAAAGACGAATAATGGGATAGCCGACAGAGTATAACTTTCAGCGGACCCCCAGCTGACAATCCCCAGCGCCTTCAGACCACCCACCCCCTGGATCAGGTAGATATAAATGACAGCGGAAACCCCTACGGCCATCTGAATCCACAGGCCACTGAAGATAAGAGCAATGAGGAGTCCCATAACAATTGCGATTTCCATGATGAGCTACTCCTCGACCTCAGTGGCAATGTTCTGTGATTTGGCTGCGCATAAACGAAGCCGCGCAAAATCAAGAATAAAAACAGCCAGAATGATCAACCCTGCGGGAATAATCAGTTGGGGAATATACAGGGGGGTTTCCAGTTTACTCTGCGAGATGGTACCCCGTACGAAGGAGCTCGAAATCAGGAAAAATGCGTAATAGATGAGAACGCCACATAATGCCAAAGACAAAACGGCGTGTAAAATGTCCAAGAGCTTACGACTTGTCCCGGATAGCTTTGCATAAAACATTTCCACTTTGAACAGAGCCTTATTCCTGAACGTGACACAGACCCCGAAAAAAGTTATAAGGACAACCAGATAGGACACCAACTCGTCAACAAAACCGAAAGAAAAACCGATGGTCGAGCGTAACAAAACTTCAAGAACAACCAGGCAGACCATAACCACGACCGCCACGGAAGCAACCATTTCGACAATATTATAGAGTGTTTGAACTGCCCCTCTATCTGACTGAGGCGGCATTTTAGGTGCTGACATATTTTCATTCCTTGGGTACAAATTCTAGCGCTGAACCAATCTCTTAAAAACCGGGTCCATTCAAGAGGCGCAAGAATGGACCTGGGTAAAATCGTTATTTACCGATTGCAGCACGCACGGCAGCAAGAGCCTCAACAGCCTTAGGCCCTTTCCCTTCAGCCCACTGGGACCAGACTTTTACCATCGCCTTCTCAGCCGAAGCGATGTCAGCAGGATCCGCATTGATAATCTTCATCCCTTTGGCAGCTTGGATCTTTTTCTGGGCTTGCTCATCGACAACAAAATTTTCAGTAATTTGTGGACCGGCAACGGCACAGGCTTTGATCAGTGCCTGCTGATTTTCCTTGGAGAGCCGCTCAAAAGCGTCCCGATTGGCGATCAGAACAGAGCTGCCATAATTCATGGCCAGCCGGTAGTTGGTCTTGAGAAATTCATTCCACTTCTTGGCACCACCGGCGCTGGCGGTAATAACGCCGTCAACAACCCCACGTTGCAAAGCCTGCGGAACTTCTGCGCCCCCCATAGTTACTGCAGAACCACCGAAATGTTCAATCAGGGCAGCTTGTTCCGGAGATGTCACGCGCATCTTCTTCCCAAACAGGTCTTTTGCTGTATTCAGGTCAAATGTTGTAAAAATGGTCTGTTCCGGGTAACGATAGAGCCCCAGGTAAACCAGTCCCTGAGCTTCAAAAGCCTCTTTCAGGTAAGGCTCCATGACTTTGATCGCTTTTTGCCACTCATCTTCAGTTCTGATCAACATGGGCAGAGATAACACACCACCGATTGGTACATTGCCAAGGTAGAAATAATCGGAGGCCATATCCACAATGCCGTCAGCAACAGCCTGAGTGATATTGGCCGCCTTGATGTGCAGGGTGCCTCCAAGATTGAGAGTAATTTTGAAGTTCCCTGCCGTTGCCTTTTCAATGGATGAAATCATCTCATTAAGTCCTGTTCCTGCTGCAGAGTTGGCAACAGACACATAAGTATAGGCGGTCCAACGATCTTTGGCGAAAACCGGATTGGCAACAAAGGCAAGAGTTAACATGACTAACAAGAAAACTGACATTCTCCTAAAAAGCTTCATACGACCTCCCGATGTTGTATTTTAAAACATTTTTATAAAGTTATTAGAGACGATAAAGCACAAATATACTTAACAGCAAGCAAATAAATTTGACTTTAGAGTAAGATTTCCTAAATATGAAATTTAAACTACTTTTGATGACCGAAGGAGATTGTTATGAACTTAAGACAACTAAGAACACTTATCGCAGTAGCTGAACATGGCAACCTTGCCAAAGCCGCAGAAGCAATTGCCTTGACTCCATCAGCGGTCAGTCAGCAGATGACAACCCTCGAAGACGAAGTCGGTGTCGCTCTTTTTGATAGGACAACACGCCCTCCTACATTGACGTATCAAGGGCAGCAACTGCTGGATGCAGCCACTGTCATTAACCAAACGGCAGAAAACGTTTTAAGTGCAATTCGGGGGAAAAACATGGCTGGAGCCTTTAGCATTGGAGCAGTACGGAGCAGCGCTTTCGGAAGCCTGCCGAAAGCGATAGCCCAACTGAAACAGGAATACCCGATGCTAAAAATCAATCTGCGAATGGGAAAAACAGATGATCTCATTTTTGATGTTGGAGCTGGACGCCTTGATGCAGCTATTGTAGCAGAGCCTCAAGTGCTTCCTCCAAAATTGATTTTTACACCATATATAGAAGATCCTCTATTAGTTATCACCCAGCCTTCTCCTGTTAGTACGGACCCAATTGAACTCCTGGCTACACAAGAATACATTCACTTTTTCAGTAACGTCCCTCTCGCCCGACAAATTGACTCAGAATTGAGAAAACGCAATATCACTATCAAATCGACTATTCGGATAGATAGTATTTTTGGAATTATACAGTGTGTCATCAATGGATTGGGAGTCTCAGTGGTCCCCTATACATCTATCACTCAACCATTTTCGGTAAATGTCTGTTCGCTACCATTTGGGGAACCACCAATTATTCGTCGTATAGGAATTGTGCAGGTGGAACCCTCTCCAAAAAGTCTCTTAATCGATACACTTCACGACAAATTAGCCCAACTAAGCAGCCCTTATGGAAAATTCCGACACAATTCAAATATTAAATAGCGATAAAAACCCTATACCTAGGCTGCTGCTCAGTCCATCAGGCTTGCCTGCACCATCTTTATTGACAGCAGGGGGATGCCGGTCGTTCTTTCTACTGCGGCGCATAGAGCGCCGCTGGGTAGTTCAAGATTTGGGTTTTTAACGTGGGGATATCTCAACCGCCACAACATTCGCCTAAACATAGCTTAGAATGCTATTATATTCATCGTCATACTAATATTTATTAAGAGAATAGAGGACCTCCGAAATATCAACAGATTAAGTTATGGCCTTGCAATTCTGGCTAGGAGTTATGTTTTATTCTGATCTTAGAAATTATGAGAGATTACCTGCTTAACAACTCGAGCAGCCCCTGCAGCGGATGGCGTAATTTCTTCCTATCAATCCGTTTCACCTGACTTCGACAGGAATAGCCGGACACCAGACACCGCTCAGCGGGCAATTTGGCAAGCGTCGGCTGCCAGCTCATGGAGTAAATCTCTTTAGAGGCTTCCAGGTTCTTCGCCGCATGACCATAGGTGCCGGCCATGCCACAGCAGCCGACGGAAACCGCTTTAAGGGTGCCGCCAAAGTGTTTGAAGATTTTGGCCCAGTCATCATGCGTGGAGGGCTTGGCTGTTTTTTCAGTGCAATGCCCAAACAGGTAGAATTCTCCTTCCACAGCAGCTTTCTCTGGCATCTTATCAAGGACCGAAAGCAGCCATTCCTGGAACAAAAAGACCTTGAAATCCCCCCGTGACTCTTTCAGAGCCTTGGCGTACTCGTCGCGATAGCACAGCACCATTGCCGGATCAGGGCCAACAATAGGAATATCCAACTTAGCCACATGATTGAGGAATTGAGCACCGCGCTGCGCGGTCCGCTCAAAACTGCCCAGGAAGCCTTTGATATGCTGGGCTTTACCATTGGGGGTAAAGGGGAGCAGAATCGGTTCAAAGCCGAGTTTTTCAATGACCAGCACCAGATCCTCAACCACGGCTGCGTCATAGTAGGAGGTAAAGGGGTCCTGCACCACCAGCACCTTTTTTGCCCGCTCTTCGGGGCTGAGTTTTTCCAGGGCGGCATAGTCATAGTCGTTGGCACGATGCCCGGCCAGACGTTTTTTCAAGTTCGGCTGAGTCAGCAGTGGCACATCAACCATGCCAATGGTTTTCTCGGTCAGTTTCTGGGTGATCCCCTGCTTTATGAAAAAATTGAAAAACCCGGGCGCTTTAGCCATGAGTGGCGCATAGCTTTCAACGGTGCCCACCAGGTAATCCTGCGGGTGGCGCAGATAACGCTGATAATAGAGGTTCATAAAGCGGGCCCGGAAGTCAGGCACATCGACCTTGACCGGGCACTGACTGGAGCAGGCTTTACAAGCCAGACACCCCTGCATGGCCTCCATGACCTCATGAGAGAAATCGTAATCGCCCTTCTTTTTGCCCAGGGTGTTAAAAATCTGCCCGACCAGGTCTTTGAGCCGCAACCCTTCCTGACGTAACAAAGTCTCTTCCGCAAGGATATTCACACCGGCATGCTCCAGCTGGCGCAGCCATTCACGCATCAGCCCGGCGCGCCCTTTGGGGGAGTGGCGTCGGTCACCGGTCTGCTTGAATGAGGGACACATGGGGGAAGTGGTATCGTAGGAGAAGCACAAGCCATTACCATTACAGTCGAGAGCATCTTTAAAGCTGTCACGCACGACTTCTGGAATCTGGCGATCGAAAGTTCCCCGTTTGATGGCGTCGACCGACACCAGCTGGTCATTCGATTCAATGGGGGTACAGATTTTACCGGGGTTCATCCGGTTTAATGGATCAAACGCTCCCTTGACCTTACGCAGTTCAGCGAACAGCTCAGGACCAAAAAACTCCGGGCCGTATTCAGAACGAAAACCCCGGCCATGCTCACCCCACATCAGGCCACCATACTTGCTGGTCAAGGCCACCACCTGATCGGAGATGCTGCGCATCAGCACTTCCTGCTCCGGGTCACACAGATCAAGGGCTGGGCGCACATGCAGAACACCGCTATCGACATGTCCGAACATCCCGTAGGCAAGGTTATTGGCATCGAGCAGATCGCGAAACTCCATAATATAATCAGCCAGGTGCTCTGGCGGAACGGCGGTATCTTCGGTAAACGCCACCGGTTTTTTGCGTCCTGAGGTATTACCCAAGAGCCCGACCGCCTTTTTGCGCATGGCATAAATCGCCTTGACGCTGTCCAGGTCCTCACAGGTCTGATAACCGATAATCCCGGCCTCCCCTTTGGCCATGAGCTTATCAAGCATCTGACACAGAGCTTTGACCTTCTGCTGCCCTTCAGCAAGTGTCTGGTCGGCAAATTCAACGATATTCAGACCGAGCAGTTCTTTGTCAGGAACATCGGTAATCAGCTCACGCACGGAATGCCAGACGATATCTTCACGGGCGAGATTCAGAACCGTGGAATCGACGGTTTCAACCGACAGAGCTTTGGCCTTGAGCATAAAGGGGGCGGAACGCAACGCCGCTTCAAAACTGTCGTATTTGATGTTAACCAGGATCCGGCTGGCCGGGATCGGATCGAGACTCAGTTTAGCTTCGGTGATAAAGCCCAGGGTTCCTTCCGAACCACACAGGATACGCGCCAGATCGATGGCTTCGGTGTCCGGATCATAGACATGCTTCAGGTCGTAACCGGTTAAAAAGCGATTAAGTTTAGGGAATTTTTCTTCAATTTCTGTGCGCTTGCCGTGAGCGGTGGCCCACACCTGGCGGTAAATGTCACCTTCACGATCCTGCTGCGCAAGCTTGTTTTGCAAAGCTTCGCCACTGAGCGGCTGACAGTCGAGGCAACTGCCATCTTCCAGCACAGCAGTCAAACCCATCACACGGTCAGAGGTTTTGCCGTAGACCAGCGAACCCTGTCCTGAAGCGTCAGTATTGACCATGCCACCGATGGTGGCGCGGTTGCTGGTTGACAGTTCAGGAGAAAAGAATAAGCCGTAAGGCTTTAAGGCATCGTTCAGTTGGTCTTTGACCAGACCAGCCTCAGCTCTCACCCACTTTTCTTCCACATTAACTTCCAGCACCCGGGTCATGTAACGGGACAGATCGACAACAATCCCGTCGCTTAACGATTGACCGTTGGTTCCGGTGCCTCCTCCGCGTGGCGAAAAACGGATGCCCAGGAATTCCTCCTGACATGACAACCTGGTCATTAATGAGATATCGGCGGTATGCCGGGGAAATATCACCGCTTGCGGCAACCATTGATAGACGCTGTTATCTGTCGCTACAACCAGACGACTGCCATAAGAGCTTTCGATATCACCGGCGAAGCCTGCTTTCGCCAGCGCATTGATGAAGGCCAGATATTCAGGTTTTACAGAATCTTGCTGGGTCAATTTTGGAATCATTGAATTTCTCTTTCTGCTTCCTTGTGGACAATTGAATGACACGGGCATACACCCGTGTCAACAGCTGGCCATCTTGCATGGTGTGATACGGTTTTTTAATCAGTTATCCAGCATCTGAGCTTAAAAAGGCAAATTGAAACCAGTGACACAAGGATATTACCATCCCCGGATATAGTTATTTCCAGCTACCGTTTACGTAACGTTCAGACACTCATTTATGCTCAAAAAGTGAACACAAACAGTCCAACTTTTCTTAATCCTCGTTGCACGGATTATTCCGGTCAAAATACAGAGACATCAGCAGAGAACCGACACTGAGGGCCAGTATAAACAAACAGATCGGGCTCAAAATAAAAGAAAAACTACCGCGTGAAATAATCAACGCCTGCTGCAGGCTGTTTTCTGCCATAGGGCCGAGGATCAGGCCCAGAATCAGGGACACACCGGAGTAACCGTTCTTTTTCATGAAGAAACCAAGAAACCCGAAGGCCATCATGATAAAGACATCGGTAAAATTATTATTTACTGAATAGGAGCCGATAACACTCAGCAGACAAACTGTCGGCGCAATGAACTTCATCGGTAGTTGCAAGGTTTTGGCAAAGTAACGAACACCAAGCAAACTGAGTGCCAGCAAGATAAAATGTGCGATAACCAACCCAATCAAAAATGGATAGATAACCAGGGAATGTTTGGTAAACAGTTCCGGGCCAATGGGCAGCCCTTGAATAATAATCCCGCCAAGAAAAATTGCACTGACCGCATTCCCCGGAACACCGAGGGTAATCAGAGGCACCAGGGAACCACCGACAACAGCGTTATTGGAGGCTTCTGAGGCGATCAACCCTTCGGGGCTGCCTTTACCGTACAGTTGCTTATTCTTGGAGAAGCGTCGTGCTTCATTGTAGGAAATAAGCGCTCCCATGGCCAACCCGGCACCAGGAATTATCCCGATTATGGTTCCGATAACGGATGATCTGAACAAATTGAACTTATTTGACAAAATATCTCTGAACGCACTGGCATAACTGAGCTTGCTGATACCGCCATCGGCCAGCGACATCTGCTTTTCAAGGACCAGGGTCAATCCTTCGGAGAAACAGAACAGACCGATAACACAGGGGATGAGATCCACCCCGCCGATAAGTTCAGGAATAAAAGCAAACCGGGGATACCCCATGATCGGGTCCTGGCCAATCAAGCCAATAGCAAGTCCCAATACAGCAGAAACGATGCCTTTGATCATCGCTCCGCTGGAAAAACTGACGATAACCGTCAAACCGAAAATTGCGACGCAAAAATACTCACCGGGTCCAAACCTAAGCGCAACTTTTGCTAACGGAGGGGCCAGCAAGATGAGTACCAGGACACTGAAAATCCCACCAATGGTCGATGAAATTCCAGCTAAGCCCAAGGCCCTTGCCGGATCACCGCCCCTTGCCATGGGGTACCCATCAAAAGTAGTGACGATATTCCCCGGTTCTCCGGGAATGTTAAGCAGAATAGCGGTGATTGCGCCACCATATACCGCACCAACATAAATACTCCCCAGAATAACAAGTCCAGTTACCGGACTCATGCCAAAGGTGACCGGCACCAGCAGACCAACACCGACCGCCGGAGTCAGACCGGGCAAAGCCCCGATAACAATCCCTGCAGCCATAGCCAGGATCATGGCCAGCCACAGTTGAATATCCATAAAAACCATTAAATATTCCACGCGCGCACCCTCACCTGAAAAGCGTTAAATCTGCGAAAATCCCTTTGGGAAATTCAATATTCAAGAAATGACTGAAAATGACATTGAGCAGCGTCACTATCAAAATGCTAACGACAAAAGCGATAATTTTATTGTTATTTCTGATCAGGCTCGAACAGATAAAAACAAAGATAACCGCCGGAATATAAAACCCAAAATAATTAACCGACATGGTAAATAGAATTGTGATAATGGAAAAAGCCGTTAATTTTTTTGAAAAGGTAAACTTGCTGTTTTTGTCATATTTCTGTTTGACGAGCTTGTGAATAGCAAGAATCAGATTCACCACGGCGATAAACAGTAAACACCAGTAGACAATTTCAACGTAATGACTTTTTTTATTGATAAAATCACTTGATGAAATAGCGACATAGATACCAAGAGAAAAAAGCAATACCGAAAAAATACAGTCATAAACCAGACCAGCCACATGACCTCCAAATAACCAGATACATCATTTTGACAAATAAAGTTCAATCCCTCGTTCCATACAGATCATGTCTGCATGAGCCAAGTCGGCATAATGAAGAATCACCCCTTCAATCAGTTGGGCATGCACAGGAGATATGGGAGTATGGGTTGAAATCAGGTGAGCCAGATCAACCGATGCCCCGTTGTTAAGAGAACGGTAAGTTCCCCAGAAGCCATGCATGAACTTTTTGCCGATATCAGTCTTACGCCATGCGCCGTCAACAAATTCATATTCGTAGGCCTTGCCAAGGTCATGCAGTAAAACCGCGGCCAGCAGCAAGTCCTTATTCACTTTTGAATTCATTCGCGCCGCGAACACATCGGCCATGCTCATGGCAATTTCAGCAACACAACCAACATGCTCAACCAATGTGACATCCGCAGCGAAACCACTGAAGGGTAACGCCATGATCGCATCATATCCATATTGCTCCAGGTATTCATTCCAAGCACTGACGACAACCTGCTTAAGGTCCTCATCCTGAATGCGACGGATTTCCGGGAAAATGTCGAAAATTGTTTTCTGGGCGGTGCTATCAGACATAAAAAACTCCTAAAAAGCCCCCGGGGAGAGGCGCTCTCCCAGGGGCTGTAAAGCAACTCACAGGTTAAGCTGTTTCCACAAAGCAGAATATTTATCGATAAGGGAATTACTGTAGGCTTCCAATTCAGACGGACTCATGTAGTGAATCGCAATCCCTGTTTTACCCATCAATTCAATAAACTCAGGATCTTCAAGAGTCTGCTTGAGCTTGTCATGCAGATAGTTCACGATGTCATCAGGCAAATCCTTGGGACCAGCAACGGCACGACAGGCAGCCATCTGCAGATCGATCCCCTTTTCTTTAAACGTTGGAACGTCAGGGAAATCCTTAACCCGCTCTTCAGACATGACCGCCAGCACTCTGACCTGACCGGAGTTCACATAGGTCTTTGCTTCTCCTACCTTCATAACCACGGCATCAACATGACCGCCTAAAGCGGCAGTCCGAGCCCCGGCGGCACCTTTAAACGGTACTGGGCTGATGTCAATTCCGGCCTTATTAGATAAATCGACAATGGAAATATGGGCATCGGAACCGACCCCGGCATTGGCAACTGTCACATATCCAGGATGGGCTTTGGCATCGGCAATAAAATCTTCAATCGATTTGATCGGGCTTTCGCTAGGAACAGCTAAGAGCCCTGGGTCAAGGGCGACATTGATAATATATTTAAAATCGGACCCCTGGTAACCGGTTTTACGTGACAGGGGCAACAAAATCGTCGACGGCTGATTGATAAAACCAATCCGATAGCCGTCCGGTTTGGCCTTGGCTAACTCAGTAAAACCGATTTCACCACCTGCACCGGGCTTATTCAGGACTGAAAGAGGTTGGGGAATATACTTGGTAGCAACTTTGGTGAGAATCCGTGCGCCGACATCCGTTCCGCCACCCGGAGAATAGGCAACAATAAACTCAATGGGCTTTTCAGGGTAAGAACCGGCAGTGGAAACAGACACTAACCCAAAACAAGAGAGGGCTAATGTCAAGCAAACACAAAACGACCTGTTGAGAACCTTACACATTCTTAAAACCTCCTCAATTAGAAATGAGGAACAATGCATTACGCTAATGCATTGTTCCTGTTATAAAGAGTAGGAAGAGCGCCCCCAGCTAATCTGTGGGGGCACCCCTCTCTGAGTAGCTCAGAGTAAACTGAAGGATGACATGCCGGTGAAGTGATGCTAACGAGGTTCACCAGGAATCAAGCTGACACCTCTTTCCCTTTCTTAACCAGCTCATCTGCTTTACTAAGGGAATCAGCAGCAAATGCCTCCATGCGCTGAGTGAGCTTCCAGCCGGCATAGAGGGAGAAAAAGGTTAGAGCGATCAGGACCAGAGACAGTGGACGGGTAAAGAATGTCGTATAATCACCGTCACTTATGAGCATGGCCCGCCGGAATCCGGATTCAGAGATCGGACCAAGGATAACACCGAGCAGAACCGAAGCCATGGGGTAACCGTAACGGGTCAGGAACCAGGCAACGACCCCGATCAGAATCATCAGACCAAGATCGAAAAACTGCTGGCGCACCGCATAGGCACCGGTAAAACAGATAACCAGCATACTTGGAGCCAGAATAATGGTTGGGATGTTCGCAATCTTGCCAAAAATATTACTGCCATACCAGCCCATGAAAAGCATAACAATATTGCAGAAGAAACCTGCAGCCAGGAAGGTATAGGTCGGTTCGGCATACTTGGTAAACAGCTCTGGTCCGGGAACCATGCCATGAATCATCAGCGCACCGAGAATAACTGCAGCGGTCGGACTGCCCGGAATGGACAGGGTTAACAGCGGCACCAGAGAACCTGAGCAGACGCCGTTATTGGCGGCTTCAGAAGCAGCGACCCCCTCAGGCACACCAGTACCCAGTTTTGTTGGATCTTTTGCAGCACGCTTTTCTGCAGCATAGCTCACGAAACCCGCAATTGCCGCTCCGGCTCCCGGAATAATTCCAATAATAGTACCAATAACAGCCGACCGGGTCAGGGTTCGTCTCATTCCCCAGATATCAGATAAAGTCAGGGTCGAGGTATCGATATTATCGGTATTGATGTTTATCTGACTTAAGCCCTTGGTTACCAGATCTTCGGTAAACTTCAGACATTGAGGGAAAGCAAACAAACCAAGTAGCAGCGGTATCAGTGGCAGGCCATCAAATAACTCAACATAACCAAACCCGAACCGCATCTCCCCCATGATCGGATCAAGCCCCACAGTTCCCAACATCAAACCCAGGGCACCAGCAATCAAGCCCTTGAGGATAGATCCCGGGGAAACAGCAGCAATAACGGTCAGACCAAAAATCGCTATCAGAAAATACTCATGCGGGCCAAAAGCCAGGGACAAACGGGCCAAAGGTGGCGCTAAAAGCAAGAGAACGACAGCCGCAAACATACCGCCGATGGCAGAGGAAGATACAGAGGTCCGTAAAGCCTTCCGTGCCATCCCTTTTTGTGCCATGGGGTGGCCATCAAAAACGGTAGCCGCATCCGCCGAGGTTCCTGGCACACCTAGTAGAATAGCCGTAATGCCGCCCCCATAAATCGCTCCAGCGTAAACGCCTGCCAGCATCGGAAGGGCAACCACCGGAGACATGGTGAAGGTGAAAGGAATCAGCAAGGCGATACCGATGGTCGCCCCCAGGCCAGGCAGAGCGCCACAGATGATTCCCCAGGCGACACCAGCGGACATGGACAGAAAAACTGCCGGACTTAACAGATTAAGAAATCCAGTGACAATTTCCATGATAAAACCTCGCTATGACAAGAATGGAAACAAAGGAAGTCTCAAATCCAGCAAGGTCCGGAAAACGACTCCTAATACAACAGGAAGCACCAGCGCGACCCACCAAAAACGTTTCGCCGCTGAACCTCCAAGCATAATCATGCCTCCCAGGATAAACAGGAATCCTGCTATCTCGAAGCCGATGATTGGTAGTAACCAGACAAAGAGAACATTAAAAATGATAAAACCGACGAGAATCGTCATGGTTTTCGCGTTCAGGCTGCTGCCTGGGTTGGCATCTTGGGCGTTGCCAGTCCCCGTGTTTTTCTTTTCCTTCATATAATTACTGATCATCAGTAAAACAACCAACACCAACAGGCTGATAGCCATGGTCCGGGGAAACGCCCTGGCACTGTCGGATAATTCTTCAGAACTCATATAAACCAGGATACTGATCCCGATAAGCCCCACCTGTACGATGTATTTTTTAACAAAATCCATGTCATTCAGCCTTCTGCACTTGAGCACCAATCAATACCCCGGTAGTTCCGGGGCATTGATTCGACCTACGTCAACAAACAAATTCATTTCATTTTTTCATGGTAAGCAGAGATCACTATTTCTTGGTTTGACCAGCCAGAGACTCTTCCATTGTTGCCTGCAGGTCATTGAGATAGTCGGTAAATTCCTTTGCCCCAAGGTGAGCAATAGTCGGTGCGATACCGATCTTTTCAGCCTCTGCTAAAAACTCAGGATCGGCAGTAACCTTGGCAAACAAATCGTCATAATACTTTACGATTTCAGGAGAGCACCCTGCCGGCAAAGCAATGCCACGGTTGGAACCAAGCGAGATTTTATAGCCAAGATCTTTGTAAAGAGGGATCTCAGGAAGATCTTTCCATTGAGAGTCCCCTGCAGATGCCAGGATACGCACTTCCCCTGACTTGATCAGTGGGGCAAACTCACCAAGACCGCTAGCGGCAACATCAACATGGCCACCGAGTAGTGCGGCAATAGCTTTGGCGCCACCATCAAAGGGGATATATTTCAGATCTGCTCCCGTCTGCTTTTTAAAAAGAATATGCTGGATATGATGAGTACTATACATAAAGGTACCAGCAAAACTGAGTTTCCCGGGATTTTCCTTGGCAGCGGCAATCACGTCGTCCAGAGTTTTGAAGGGGCTGTCAGCTTTAACAGCCAGGACAGAGGGATCAAGAGTCACCCGGGCAACCGGCTGAAAGTTCTTTTTAAATGTATACGGAACATTTTTTCTGGTTAACTCATGAGTAACAATACTCATAGTTGAAATAGTGCCGAGGGTATAACCATCTGCTGGCGACATGATGGTTTTGGTATAGCCGATCTGGCCACCGGCACCAGCGAAGTTCTCTACCACAAAATCGGCTCCGGAAATACGACCGGCATGCTTGAACAGCAGTCTTGCCATGGTATCGACGCCACCCCCTGGCGAGGTATGGACAATGACATGGACCGGCTTATCAGGAAACGCCGCCTGGGCAGAAACCCCTGGAAGAAGAAATGCACATGCCAACACCAAAGGAACACATAGACTCTTTTTCATCTTGACCGGCAGACTCTCTCTTCCACTAAATAATGTTTTCATTCACTTCTCCTTTTTAGATGAGTATCGGCTTACATCAACCAGCGTTTTAAAAGACTATACAGACAGCTTTACTATATTAAAAGCAATTATATTTTACTTTATATTCAATTTATCTTAACTTAATGAGCTATGTTTCCCTTTGAGAAGAGTTTTTCAGGTTGCCAATAGGGCAGAATGAGGAAGTATGGTTAAGGAAAGGTTTTCTCCATAACCGACACGAAAAGAATCCATCAAAATGATGCGAGGACAGACAAGAATGGCGCTAGTTTAAGCAACTTTGCAGTAAACTCGGGACTGTCCCCAGGGTCATCGGGGGCTGTCCCAAGAGTTTGCGAGCCATGAAACTGTCGCGGTTCGCACCGCAAAGACCTGGGACAGCCCCCGTGCGGGGACAGTCCCGGTTTTGCTGCCAGCAACTCTTAAACGAGCGCCATTAGGCATTGTCCACATTATCGCAGTCACTGAAACGCTCATTCTGCGACTGGGCCGGACAACGACTTTTTCAACAATCTCTACCCGAAAGGAAAAAAATGGCCGAAAACAAAACAATCTGTCATTGCCATGACGTCGACTACCTGACCATCCGCATGGCCATGGTTAACCAGAATGCCCGTACCGTCGAAGAAATCCAGGAGATTACCGGCGCAGGAACCGGTTGCGGTGGCTGTATCCCTGATATTGAAGCGATCCTCGCCTTGGTCTGTGGCTGCAAAGGCACCTCTCTGCAAGAGGTGCTGGATGCGGTCAATGGCGATGCCGATACCGTGGCAGCGGTCGGTGAGCAGACCGCTGCCGGGACCGATTGCGGACGCTGCAAAATCCTTATCGAGAATGTGATCGAAAATAAACGCTGAGCTGTGCTGGCCGTCCAGCAACAGGATGCGTTGCATGCCCAAGCATGGCTTGACGCAAAAAAACACCGACCCCGTCCAACCAGACAGGTTGCGAGCGGGGTCAGTGTTTCAGAAGTTGAGCAGGCTATTTAAAAAATCCAGCCATGGCTCGCCAGGCTACTTTTCCAACAGTCTGCTATGCGGGCATTTTGAATGCTATCTGCTCTTTTTCAAAAGCCGCTTTAAATTCCGGCAGAGCCGCGACATCGGCAATAAACCGCTTAACGTTTTTCCCCAGTTCAATTTTGGTCGTGGCGAAACCGGCATTCCAGCTGGAATAAACCGCGGCCATGTAGTCGACATGAGCCGGTTGGTCACCCAGGATGAATTTCCTGTTTTCAAGACGCTTATCCAGAATCGCCCACAGGCTGGAGACAGTATCGGCGAGCAGTTGCAGGGTTTCCGCTTTGTCCTTATCGCTGAGTTTGGCCCGATAAGCGATTGCGAACATCCTGCCGTAGGCCGGGTGCAGGGTTGAGTAATCAAAATTCAGCCACTGATAAAACTCGGACCTGGCCTCGAGCTCTTTCGGCAACATGGTATTGTCATGTTTTTCCAGCAGGTAGAGGGCGATAGCCGCCCCTTCGGCGATAACCCGGCCATTCTCCGTCTTCAAGGCCGGGACCTGATTGGTCGGGACCATCTGCTGGTAATCAGCGACATCGTTACGCTTGATCAGTTGATAGGGAACGCCAAGTTTTTCAAGCAAGACAACGATTCCGGTGGAACAGCTCCCCGGCAGGGTGTAAAGCGTGTACATGAAGATATATCCTTTCAGAAAAGATTAACGAGAGCATCTGCAAATCTTATCTTACTCCTAATTGCCAGCAAAAAGGCAACTGCCGACCTCAGGTATTGTTAAGTTTATTGGCAAACAGGGCAGGGCAATTGTGATTCATCGCAGAACATTGATCACAGCACAAAAGGGCCGGATTACAGCAGGGTGACGGTGTCGCTGTGCGCCATGAGATCTTCGGTCAATCGTCTTTCCCGCCGGGACAGGTCAGAATCGGCAAAGGAATCGCCGTAATAAGCATTGATGATCCTGGTCGAACTGTTTTGCAGGACGCTGAGCAAACGCTGCAGACTGCCGGCCTGCAGATAGAGAGTGACATCGTTGAGAAACAGGATGTTGCGCGGCTGCCGCTCCAGTTCGACAAACAGGTTTTCGATGTTGCGGGCGTTGGCGCTGGCCAGTTCCTGGATCTCTGCCGCATCCCTGCCCATCAGCCGGGGAGCGGCAATCTGCGCCGTTAAATAGAGCAGGCCCGGCGGCTTTACAAAGGACAGTTTCCCGCCAATACCCCGCACCGGGTCAGGCGCCAGGTCCAGCACCGCGATCTCCCAGGCGTACCCAGCCGCCAGAAATTGTTCGAGAATTGCGGTGGTGCCGGTGGTTTTACCCGAATTGACAGCGCCGGCCAAAAGGGTTTGGCGCCCCAGATATTGGGTAAGTTCCGCGTTTGCCATTAGAGGATGCCGAATTTGGTCAGCAAAAAGCGCACCGCCAGGAAGGTGGTGACCAGAAAGGTGAGTCCGCCCATGCAGTTCAGGAAAAAGGAGTTTCGCTCCCGGCATTCCGACCGGTTCAACAGATAAAGAATGATGGCGATGATCAACGGGGTGCCGGTCAGCCCCAGGGCCAGCATCAGCGGCAAGAGCAGGAAAAAACTGCCCTTGATAAACGGCCCCAGCATGCTGACCAGACAGCCAGCAAAAACCGCTGCAGCAAACCCCTTATTGCGGACATTGAGTTCCCAGCCCATCTTGTCGGAAATAAAATAAGCGCCGGCCATGAAGGTCGGTGACAGAGTGGACAGGGTTGCACCCCAGAGGCCTGCCATGAAAATCCGCATGGCATTGTCGCCCAGCAGGGGTTGCAGTGCGAAAGCGGCATCGGTCGCTTTTTTGATGGCGATCCCGTTGGGATGCAGGACCGCCGCCGCCACCAGGAAAATCGCGACACTGTAGATGCCAAAAGCAAACCCCATGGACGAGATGGTGTCGAAACGGGCCAGGGGCAGATCACGGAGCTGCCAGTTCCTGGCATTGGTGTTATAGGTATGCATGCCGATAATAGTGATATGCACAGCACCGCCCATGATCGCAGCCATCATCAACGCAGCATCGATCCCTCCCGGCAGATTGGGGAGCACCCCGTTGGCGATCCCCACCACGGAAAGGTCCGCCATAAACAGGGTCACGATAAAACAGAGAACCACAAGGATCACCAGGACCTTGCACAGCGTCTCGAATTTTCGGTACCCTTTGCGCACCAGAAACAGCCCGATGGTGATGCCATAGAGGATGCCCCAATACGGACTGTCGATACCGATAATCAGCGAGGTAATGCCTGACAGGGCACTCATCAGCACGATGGCCGCCAGCCAAGTCGCCAGAAGAGCGTCAATTGTGAGCAGCCAGGCCCAGAATTTCCCCAGCCGTTGCTCGGTTGCGGCGATAATCCCCTGCCCTTCCAAAATACCGACTCTGGCGGCCAGATACTGGACTGTCGTCCCAAAAACAGCGCTGAGAATGACCACCCAGAGCAGACGGTAGCCATAGGTCGCACCGGCAATGGACACACTGGCCAGGGTTGCCGGACCACAGGCCACAGCACTGATAATCCAGGCCGGTCCCATTTCTTTAAGGTAGGTAGAGAATTTGTTGTTCATCTTGTCTTATTTCTGGTTATCAGGGAAAAACGATTCCGGAAGCGCGCGAACTGGTATCGGCACAAACTCTCGAATAATGAACGAGAGTTTGTGCCGGTACGATCGGTTTCTTCATTGCACCGACAGGGGACAATAACCCTGTCGGCGTCCCTGAATAGTCCGCCACCTGGGCATCTAAGTTATTTAGTTACCATCCGGAAACTCCGCAGGGCAACGGCTAAGTTTTCAGATTGGAAACGAGCAATTTTTCGTTGTGGCAAGAAAACCCGCAGATTGACACCGCCACAACGAAAAAGGGCCGTTTCCGGATGAAAACTATTTAAACTCTTCAAGCCCGGAAAAGGACTCATTGAAAATTTCGAGCAGTTCCAGGTTTTGCTTGGAGATCATCATGGCGTTGCCAATGATGCCATAATAAAGAATGCTCAACCGTGTTTTCGAGATATTGGCAGTGATGCGTTCGGCCTGCTTCAGATTGAGCTCGGCAGCCAGCTGGCGTAACTGTTTATCCTGCTCTTCAATCTCACGGATGTTGGCGATCTCGCCACGACTGAGGATTTCGGCAGCATCAAACAGCATGACCCTCAGTTTCTGACGCACGATTTGCAGCTCAGCTATCTGCTCCGGGAGCAGCCCCTTGTGGTGATTGCCAACGTGGGTATAGACCCTCAGGACGATATCCCGATGGCCATCCGAGAGCTTCTGCAGACGGCGTACGGTCTGGGCATACTTGTGACCGACCCGTCCCCCCTTTTGGGATAGCAGGCGCATCGCCTTAAAAATATTGGCGCTGATAATGTTCGACCATTGCTGGAACTGCCGCAGCCTCTTGCGCTCGACCCCGATCCGGTCGAAGCTCCCTTCGAAAGTCGCTTCCAGCGTCCTGTCGACCGAGTCTGCCAACTCCCGCAACAGCAGGCTCATGTGTTCGAAGGTGGTGCCAATGGCGGTCTTGGCATCCGCGACCGACTTGAGGTTGAAAATCAGCTGCTTCTGCGACTGGGCTTCAAACTGCCGGTGTTTGTGATGGCCGTTGTAGATCAGCAGCCCGGCAGCGGCCAGTAGGAACAGCACCCCGAAGCCTTTGCCGAAAAAGATGACCGCGGCAAAAATTCCCGCGAAGGTGAAAGCGATAACGGCGGTCATGAACCAGCCGCCAACCACGGTCAACACCCCGGTCACCCGGTAGACCGCGCTCTCCCGGCCCCAGGCCCGGTCGGCGAAGGTCGTGCCCATGGCAACCATGAAGGTCACGTAAGTGGTCGACAGGGGAAGCTTGTTGGATGTGGCATAGGAGATCACCGCGCTGGCCACCATCAGGTTGACCGCGGCCCGCAGCAGGTCGAAAGAAGGCCGTTCCCCTTTGCTCTGTTCCAGCGCAACCTTCTCGACATCAAAACGTTCGGCAATCCAGCGCCGCAACGGAGCTGGAACCATCACTCTCAAGGCATCGAAGAAGGCGAGCACCAGCCGCACAATGGCGCGGGACAGGCCAATCGATTCAAAGCGCTCGACCCCTTCTTCCTGTTGACTGAGTTGAATCGTGGTCTCGGTCACGCTACGGGCTTTGCGCGAGAGGCAGAGTGTTGCCACCATGATGATACCGGCCAGTAGCAGATAGAAGGTCTCAGACGGCACCTGATGCCCCAATGCACCCATCGTGGAATGCAGAGGGTCGGCAGTCGCCATGGCCGCCTTGTAGGCATGCAGTCCGGCCATCGGCACCCCGATGAAGTTGACCAGGTCGTTGGCGGCAAACGCCAGGGCCAGGGCAAAGGTGCCGACAAGAATGATCGGTTTGAGGATATTCACCTTCATCAGCTGCAGGATCTGCAGGACAATCGCCGCGACCACCAGGGTCCCCCCCATGATCAGGGGACCGTGGTCCATAATCCAGGCAATGTTCTCTTTGGTCATGAAGGAGGCGCTTTTAGCCCCCTTGATGAGGATGAAGTAGGCAATGGAAGCCAGGCACATGCCGCCCCAGATGGCACCGTAACGCTTCATCCGCTTCTGATATTCAAAGGTGAACAACAGCCGGGTCAGGAACTGGACAACCGCGCCGCAGATAAACGCCACCGCAACCGAGAAGAGAATGCCCATGATGATGGCGATGGCCTTGGCCGTATTGATGTAGTCGCCGAGGGTCGCCAGACTGTCACCGGCGGCGACGATTTTGAGGAGCGAGACAATCACCGCGGCGCCGAGCAGTTCGAAGACGATGGATACGGTGGTCGAGGTCGGTAAACCGTAGGTGTTGAACAGATCAAGCAGGATGATGTCACTGATCATCACGGCAAGGAAGATGGTCAACAACTCCGGCATGGTGAACACTTCGGGGTGGAAAATCCCTTTGCGGGCAACCTCCATCATGCCGCTGGAGAAAAGCACCCCGCAGAGCAGCCCGAGGGCAGCAACCCCCAGGATCACTTTGCGCGACGCCACCTTGGCACCAATTGGTGAATTGAGAAAGTTGACGGCATCATTACTGACCCCGACAATCAAGCCCATTGAGGCCAAAAAGATCAGAATGCCGACGGCAATGACTAAAAAATCAAGACCCATTTTTTCTACTCCATAACCGCTGAGGTAAAAATGAAAGTGTATTTTGTGAGCAAGCGGAACTCTACGCACGACTTTATAGCAGAGGTCGGTTCTCATGTCCTCTTTAAATGCAAATACTGAAAAAAGGTGAAGAATCAGGCGAGATTTTCCCCTCTTCCAGAAGTCGGAATTATTACCTGGGAAGCAAGCGAATCTGCGCCCCTGAATACAGCCGGTCCCGGAATTCCAGGCAACCTGATTTTCATAAATGGATAGAGGATGGCGGCGGAAGACAGTTCTACCGGGGAAGGCAACAATGCTTTGAGTTCGCCAGGTTAGGTACTAAAAACACGAGTTTTTTCAGACCGGAACTTGCTTCCAGGAGCAGCATCGGCAAAAGAACATTCTGTGTAACAGGCCCTCAAACCCAATTACGGGTCAGGCGGTCATACACCTCCGGGGTGTCAATATCGATAAATTCTTCCGGATCGGCAAAGGGGACCGGCAACAGCCGCTCGGGATGTTCTTTCACCACGACGCGACCGCCGATGTCCCCCTGCAGGCTTTTCAGCTGGGGCAAACAGAATCGGGGGAAAAAAACCGGATTCCGCGCCGCGCCGTTGACCTGCGGCATGACAATGGCATCCGGCGCGGCGCGGCAGGTTTCAACCAGCTTGACGATGGTGGCGGTCTTGAGCAGCGGCTGATCGGCAACTAAAAACATGGTGCAGTCCGCGTCCTCACAAGCCGCGAGCCCAAGTCGGATTGACCCGCCCTGCCCGTCTTCAGGGCAACTGTTGTAAGCCAGAATGACGGGATAGCGGGCGGCGATCTCCTTGACTTCCTGATGGGCATAAACGACGACAACCTGGTGAAACAGGGGAAAGGGAAAATGTTCCAGAATATGGGTCATGACCGGCTTTCCTCCCAGCGGAAGGAGCAATTTATTTTCACCAAAGCGGCGTGAAAGCCCCGCAGCCATGATCACCGCATTAAGGTGCAGCATAAATTTCCCCCTGGAAAAGACTGCCGATGACCGTCGCTATCGGCACTGAACCGGCCAGGGCTCTGGCCGCGCTCAACAGAGCTTCGTTCTCGGCTTTATTGATAAACAGAAAACGCCGTCCCTGCGCATATTGAAAGAGTCCCTGTTGATGACACACCAGTCTGCCCAGGTGGTCTTGACTGACCCGCTCACCGCGGTGCGCTCCGGTAATGCGGCAGAACAACTCCGGTCGATGCACCAAGTCTTCGCCAATGGTCTTGCCGATGGTCTGAATATCCAATACGCCGATGGTGACCGTCGTGAACTCCGGGATAACCGGCTCTGTCGTTTTCCAGCCTTTTAACGGTTTTCGCGCCGCGCCATCGGCTTCGATAAGGATCAGGTCGAAACGCTCGGCCCGATCAGCCAGGATATACTCAGCCACCCCGCTCACCTTGGCTGCCTGCGGTTCTCCGGTCACACCGACATAAATCCCGGGAGCGAGCTTTTCCCGGTCAGAAAAAAGCCGGCCGGTCAGGTCCAGAGCATCGTATTGATCGCAGGTCGGCATCTGCAGATGCGTGGTCGTCGTGACCAGCACCCGATACTCCAACGCTTTTGCTTCCTGCGCCAAGCGGTACAGCAGTGAGGTTTTCCCGCCTGCCCCGCTCAAACAGACAATATCTTTTTTAGCGATTCTGAACGCGTTCACAAATGGTGTCGTCATCAAAGCATAACCTCAGGAAGAAAAACCGCTCGAGCCACTCATCACAGTCAATCCTCAATGTATCCCGCTGAGCAAATTTGTCAAACCATCATTAAATATACAAATAGGCGGAATAATATGTAGTAATTTATTCGCTCCAGTGCTATACAATTTTATTGACAACATAAAATAAAATTACAACAATAAACTATTGTGTATGATTGCTGCATAAATTGATATTAAATATCAATTTGCCCATCAAGCCGGCGCCCCGAGCGAGCAGGCTCCGGCCAACTTCAAACCACAATGAGGAGACGATCGATGAGGACGAATTCGGTTCACCCTGTGGATGAGCGCCTGCCGGCACCGCGCCTGCTGGCGCTTGGACTACAGCATGTGCTGGTCATGTATGCCGGTGCCATTGCCGTGCCGCTGATCGTAGGCCGCGCGCTCAAGCTCGACCCCGAACACGTTGCCATGCTGATTTCCGCCGACCTGTTTTGCTGCGGGCTGGTCTCGATCATCCAATCCCTCGGTTTCGGGCGCTGGTTCGGCATCCGCATGCCGGTCATGATGGGGGTCACCTTCGCGGCGGTGGGACCGATGGTGGCTTTCGCCAACGTCATGCCCGGGATTGAAGGCGCCCGTGCCATCTTCGGGGCGAT
This sequence comes from Pelobacter seleniigenes DSM 18267, assembly GCF_000711225.1. Lineage (NCBI taxonomy): Bacteria > Pseudomonadati > Thermodesulfobacteriota > Desulfuromonadia > Desulfuromonadales > Desulfuromonadaceae > Pelobacter > Pelobacter seleniigenes. Next base: position 2,884,808 of record NZ_JOMG01000002.1, on the reverse strand, counting down.
CATCGGCGCGGGCATCATCTCGGTGTTGATTGCGCCGGCCGTCAGTAAACTGCTGCGCTTCTTCCCTCCGGTGGTGACCGGCAGCATCATTGCCATCATCGGCATCAGTCTGATGCGGGTCGGTGTCGGCTGGATGCTGGGCGGCCCCGCCTTCCTCGCCCAGCGCACCGATGTTCCCAAACTGCTGGAGATGGTCGACAAAGCGAAAGCGGCAGCGGCAGCGGCAGCGGCCTCAGCGCCCGTCTCCCTGGGCAAAATTCCAATGATTGACAACCCGGCTTACGGTTCCCTCAGCCGGATGGCCATCTCGGCTGCAGTCCTGGTGTTCATTTTGCTGTTGGTGAAATATACCCGCGGGTTCCTCGCCAATATCGCAGTGCTGCTGGGGATCCTGGCCGGTTGTGTGGTCGCCGCGGGCTTCGGCCTGATGCATTTCGATAAAGTCGGCAAAGCGCCCTGGTTCGACATCGTCACCCCCTTTGCCTTTGGTATGCCACATTTTGATCCCGTCATGATCCTGACCATGACCATTGTCATGATCGTCGTGATGATCGAGTCGACCGGCATGTTCCTGGCCCTGTCCGACATCACCGGCAAAAAGATCGGCCAGGCCGATCTGGCAGCCGGCCTGCGCACGGACGGCCTGGGAACCATCATCGGCGGCGTGTTCAATACCTTCCCCTACACCAGCTTCTCGCAAAATGTCGGCCTGGTGGGTGTAACCGGCGTGCGCAGTCGCTGGGTCTGTGTCGCCGGCGGCGGCATCATGCTGGTCCTTGGCCTGCTGCCGAAGATGGGTGCGTTGGTCGAAGCCATTCCGCAATTCGTCCTCGGTGGCGCCGGCATGGTCATGTTCGGCATGGTCGCCGCAACCGGGATTCGCATCCTCTCCAATGTCGATTTCAACGGCAACCGCAACAACCTCTACATCGTCGCGCTGTCCATCGGCTTTGGCCTGCTACCGCTGGTAGCCCCACGCTGGACCCAGCACATTGCCCACAGCCTGCATCCGCTGCTCGATTCCGGCATCCTGCTCACCTCGGTGGTCGCAGTTCTGCTGAACCTGTTCTTCAACGGTACCAATGGTGACACCGCCGGCGCCGTAGAAGCCGCCAAGAAAACCGAGGCGCATTGAACAACCCGCTTCAGGAATAAGAATCGGCAACAATCGCTTGTTGCCGATTCTCCCGGACAACCTTATTTGGTTGGCATAGCAAGAAATGGTCTCAGGCCATATCCCTGAAAACAGCGCTCTTGCTGTGCCTAAATGAGAGGCTTTTCAACCTGCCACACCTTTGAAAAGGAGAAGCAAAAGATGGGTCGTTATCAATTTGTTAAGGCTATGGCAATCGCTCTTGTCCTTATCCTCGCCGGAGGCTTTTCGGTCAGTGCCGCTCAGTGGAGCAGCACCAAAGCCGAATTCCTGTATGGCTGGAACTATGACAAACGCAAGGATAAAGAGGGCATGATTCTCACCCTGGCCAATGCCACCGGCTGGAAGTACGGCGATAGCTATGCGTTCATGGACCTTGGCGATGCCGCTGACCGCGATGAGACCGACGGCATTCACCTCGAATGGGGTCCCCGCCTGAGCCTGCTGCGCGCCTTTGACAAGCAACCGCTGCAGGGACCGCTCAAGGATGTTTACATTATCGTGCAGGCGGATATCGACGCGAACAGTTTCACCAACAAGGTCACCCTCATGAGCGGGGTCAGTGCCGACTGGAATGTTCCCGGCTTTGCCTTCTTCAAAACCCATCTGCAATATCGCGATGACCCGACCCTGGATGGAGATTCGGCGCAGTTCACCATTGTCTGGAACATGCCTTTCACCATCAAAAACCAGAAATTCTCTTTTGAAGGTTTTATGGATTACACCACCCGCGAAGGCAGCGCGAAGAGCAACGTCTTGACCCAGCCGCAACTCGTCTGGCACATTACCGATAATATCGGCGTCGGAATGGAGTATCAGTACTGGAAAAATCGCCTGGGTCGTGACGGGGTGGATGAAAGCGTTCCGCAGGCCATGCTCCGCTGGACCTTCTGATTTCCTTTGGTATAAAAGCGGTTGCACGGGGAATTGCTGCCCCTTTGATCGAAATTCCCCGTGCCAACTTATGCAGTTGACAATGGCCCCGCTTTTGGGGCCATTGTTGTTTAACCCAAACCTCTTCTGGTGAAGTGCGCTATGAACCTGGAAACGCAACTCTTATCCCTTCTCGACAAGGGTCAACGTGCGGTGCTGATCACGGTGATCGACAAACAGGGGTCAGGACCGAGACAACCCGGGGCTAAAATTGTCGTTGCCGAAGATGGAACTTTTTGGGGAACGATCGGCGGCGGCCGGGTCGAAAATTTAGCGATCTCTGTTGCCAAGGATTTCTTGCCGGGTTCCACCCGGGCCGCCATTTCTCACTTTGACCTGCAACCGGGGCATGAAGGTGAAAAGATCGATATGCTCTGCGGCGGCAGGGTTTCGCTGTTATTTGAACTGTTCACCCCGGATCCGCCAACCCAAAGGCTGCTTAAAGAGTTTCAGGAGCTCCTGGCAACGGCGACCAAAGGAGTCTGGGCCATTGACCTGAGTCTGGTTGAGAGCGAGGGGAAAGCGCAGCGACACCTGGTCGCCCGAGCTGATCCGCAGTCTCAACCGGCGGCATTGCAAGAGCAGATTTTCAGCCATCTGCGGGGCGCCAGAAGCAGTTGCCTGCTGGAGATTGACGGCGCAAGCTGGTTCATTGACAATTTCACCGCCGGTGGCCAGGTTGTATTGGCCGGAGCCGGGCACATCGCCCTTGCCTTAGCCGGGTTAGCCCATGCGGCAGGGTTTGATGTGGTGGTCTGCGATGACCGTGCGGAGTTCGCCAACAGCGCCCGCTTCCCCGAAGCCAGCGAGATCAGGGTCGTGGCAGATTTTGCCAGGATCTTCAGCCAAATTCCCGTGACCAACGATTCCTATATTGTCATCCTGACCCACGGTCATGTTTACGACCAGCACGTCCTTCAGCAGGCGTTGCAAACCGAAGCGCGCTATATCGGCATGATCGGCAGCCGCCGCAAAAAAGAGACCATTTACGCCAATCTCAGGGAAACCGGGATCTCCCCCCAGCAGTTGCAAGCGGTGCATTGCCCGATCGGGCTCGCTATCGGCGCGGAATCACCCTTTGAAATTGCCGTCAGTATTGTCGCTGAATTAATCAAGAAAAGGGCTGAATAGCCCAGAAAAGGCACCGGGCCGAAAAGAACAGCGGCCCGGTCAGAGAAAACGGAACAGAACTTATGCCAACAGCCGGGCGATACTGTCCGGCAAATCAACCGGCGTCGCGGCCACCACATCAGCCGTGGCAAGTTCATACGTAGCGCCGAATCCCCATGCGACCCCGATTGCGAAGATCTGATTCTCCCTGGCAGCGGCGATATCGTAATGGGTGTCGCCGACCATGACCGTTTGTTGCGGGCAGGCCCCGTGTTCGGCAAACAGCTGGCGGATCAACTCCGGTTTCGGGATCTCCGACCCCCCACCGTAAATGGCCTGAAAATAACCTTCCAGCTGAAAATGGCGAAGGACATCACAGGCGATATCCGCTTTTTTCGTAGTCGCGATAAACAACCGGTAGCCATCCTGATCGAGCCGGGCGAGCACCTCGGCGATGCCGTCATACAGGGCGTTGATTTTATAGCCTTCCGCCGCGTAGTCGTCACGAAAATGCGCGACCGCCTGCTCCAGAACCGCTTGTTCACTGGTCTGCAGCAACTCGCTGAAAGATGCGCTTAACGGCGGACCGATGTAGCGCCCGACTGCAGAACGCTCGATTCCCGGTGCGTGCATCTTGCCGAGGGCGTAATTCAACGACCGGAAGATCCCTTCACTGGAATCGCTGAGGGTCCCGTCAAGGTCGAATATGACTGTCTTCATTCTGCCTGCCTTACCTTGCTTATGCTAAAGATTTGAGCTGCTCAAGAACGGCGCCGTTAACCCGTCTGGCCTCGGCGAGCAGCTCCTGTTGATTGATGGTGGTCAGTTGCCGGTCCTGCATCAAGACCTTGCCGTTCACCACCGTGGCCTGAACATCGGCCGCGCGCACGGAATAGACCAGTTGCGAAACCACATCCCGCCCCTGCCCCGGACTGTTATGCAGTGTCTCCAGGTTGACCACGGCCAGATCCGCCAGTTTACCGGGTTCAAGACTGCCCAGCTCGGCTTCTTTCCCCAGCGCCCGGGCTCCACCCAGGGTCGCCATTTCAAAAACGGTCGCCGCGGGCATGGCCGTCGAATCGGCCAGTCGGGGTTTCTGAATCAGCGCAGCATGACGCATCTCCGTGAACATATCCAGATTGTTGCTGCAGGGGGACCCATCGGCCGCGATGGAGACATGACAACCCAGCGCCAGCAGCTCGGGGATCTGGGCGATCCCTGAGGCCAGCTTCAGGTTGCTGCTCGGGCAGTGGGCAATCATGGTCCCGGAATCCGCGAGGATCTGTTTTTCCTCCCCGTCCAGCCAGATACAATGGGCGAGGATCAGGTTTTCACCGGTCAGGCCCAGTTTTTTCAGGTAGGTGACATTGCGCATTCCGCGCTCAGCCTCGACCAGGGCGATCTCCTGCAGGTTTTCAGAGGCATGGGTATGAACCTTGAGATTCATGCTCCTGGCCATCTCGCCCACCCGGTTCAGCAGCCGTTCGGTACAGGAGACGACAAAGCGCGGCGCAAAGGCGTATTCGAGCCGGCCACCGGCCGCACCGTGCCACTTCTCGGCCAGGCGCTCCGCTTCGGCCAGCGATGCCCCGGTCTCTTCCAGCAGACCGCCCGGCACCCCCCTGCCGTGATCCATCATGCATTTCCCGGCCAGGGCCCGGAAACCGGTCTCGTCAATGGCCTGGAAAATCGCCTCGGTGTGGTTGACCGTCCCCATATCGATAATCGCGGTGGTCCCGCCGGCAATCAGTTCGGCGATCCCCAGCCGGGCGGAGAGATAATTGCTCTCCCAGGTATGCCCCGCTTCCAGCGGCCAAATCCGGGTTTTCAGCCAGTCGAGCAGGGTCATGTCATCGGCCAACCCCTGAAACAATCGCTGGGTCAGATGGATGTGACTCTGAATCAACCCGGGGATGACGGCGCAACCACTGGCATCGATAACCTGATCGGCAGGCTCGTCGATCTGCGCGGCCAACCGCTCGATCCGTTCTCCCTTGATCAGCAGATCACCTTGAAAAATATCCCGTTGACCATTCATGGTCACCAGGGTGCCGTTTTTAATAAGCAGACATTGCATGGTTTTTATCAATTCTATCAAAGATGTGAGGTTAAGAGCTTTGCTCCTGCAGGCAGCTTTCCACCGCACAGATGATCGTTTCATAACCGGTGCAGCGGCAGAGGTTGCCGGCATGTTCGCGGCGGATCAGTTCACGGTCCACCGCCTGCCCCTGGTATTTTTCGACAAACGCGGTGGAGGTCATGATAAAGCCGGGCGTACAGTAGCCACACTGAACCGCCCCGGCATCGATATAGGCGCGCTGAACCGGAGAAATGTCGCCCGCGCGGCTCTCCCCTTCCACGGTCCGGATCGTTTTGCCATCCGCCCACAGCGCCAGATACATGCAGGAATCCACCGGGATATTGTCGATGAGCACGGTACAGGCACCGCATTCGCCAACGCCGCAGCCCTGTTTGACACTGGTCAGCCCCTGCTCACGAAGAACCTCCAGCAAGGACAGACGGATATCCACATCCAGGGTATAGGGTTCGTTATTCAGAACAAAGGAAATGGTTCTGGTCATCTAGGCCTCCGCAACGCCGGCCGCGGCCATAATCACCCGGCGGGCCAGGGTTTTGATGATATGCAGGCGAAACTCTTTTGAAGCTCGCCAGGAATCCCGCGGATTCAAGTCCTGCAACACCAGGCCAGCGATCTCATTGATCAGCGCCGGGGTCACCGCCTGGCCAACCGAAAATTGTTCTGCGCTCCGGGCTCGCATCGGTTTCGGAGCCGCGACGGTAAAGGCGATTTTCAACGTATCAAAACAACCGGCCTTGACCTTACAGGCCGCCGCGCAACCGATGGTTGCGATATCCATGGCATTGCGCATGGCGTATTTGTAATAGTGGGTCCCGTAGTCCCGGTAGCTGGCCGCGGGAATCCGAATCGCCCGCAGCACATCGCTGTGCTCCAAGGCCACCTGCCCCGGCCCCAGGTAAAACTCGCCGATCGGCAGGTCGCGGACACCGCTGACGCCCTCAATTTCAAGGACTGCGTCCAGCACATATAAGGCCGCCGCGCTGTCGGCACTGATCGCACCGTTACAGAGATTGCCGCCGATGGTTGCCACGTTGCGGACCTGAGGACCGCCAACGGTTCCGGCGGCCTGGGCAACCAGCGGGAGGCGCTCCTGAATCAGCCGGTTGTCCATTAATTGCGAAAACGTCACCCCGGCGCCGATGCAGATTTCGCCACTGGCGAGCTGTTGGACCTGCTGCAATTCAGCCAGGTCGTGAATATCGATCAGCTGGGAATAGCGGTCATCCCCTTCCCGGAGCCGGATCAGGACATCGGTCCCCCCGGCCAGAACCCGAGCCCGGGGATTTTCCGCCAATAACGTGACGGCTTCGCTAACCGACTGAACTTTATTGTATGTCTCGATATTAAACATCGTCTTCCCCTGAACGGCAAAGCGGTGAGTGCATCATCAAAGCAGGCCGTTGGCGCGAAATAATCTGAACAGCGACTTTGGCGACATGGGCAGCTGCGTGGGCGCAACTCCCGTTGCATCCAGAATCGCGTTACGGATGGCCGGAGCCGGCGAAATAGCCGGCGGTTCGCCAAGGGCTTTCTGGCCGTAGCTGGCGGTGGGCTCCGCGATCTCGACAAAAGCACAGTCAAGATCCGGCATATCGGTCATGGTCGGCAGCTTATAATCAAGCAGGTTGTTATTATAAATATGCCCGCTGACCTCATCCACCAGCAGTTCTTCGTAGAGTGCAGCGCCGATACTCATGCTCATGCCGCCGTGAACCTGGCCGGCGGCCATCAGCGGATTGATGATTTTGCCGGAATCGTGAACATTGAGAATCTCCCGGATGGTGACCTTGCACAGTTCGATATCGACATCAAGGGCAACAAAGGTGCAACCGAAGACCGGGACGTTGGTCCGGGTTTTATAGGACACCTCACTGGTGATCTGCCCGCCCCGGTCTTTGTGGTAGTAGGAATCGATCGCCAGATCGCGCAAGCTGATCACCGTTGTTTGCGGATGAGAAGCATAGACGATACGATCGCCGGCGATGGTCAGCGCTTCTTTGACCCGCCCGGTGATCTCCTCGGCATAACTCAGGATCCTGTCACGGAATTCCAGACTGGCCTTGTACACGGCCTGCCCGTTGACATAGGTCTGCCGGGACGCGTAAGCGCCGGTATCGAAGGGCGTGTAATCGGTGTCCTGAGTGGAGATAACCTTGACTTGGTCATAATGGACACCGGTGGTCTCTGCGGCCATTTGGGCAAACGCGGTGTCCGAACCCTGGCCAATTTCGGTGGCACCGACATGGACATGCACCGAACCGTCCTGGTTGAGGATCAGTCGGCAACCGGCAATTTCGACATTACCGGGATAGGTTCCGGAGGCGTAACTGAAACAGGCCACGCCGATCCCGGAACGAACCGACCCGCTCTTCTTGTCGGCATAGTCAATTTTCTTCCGGTCCCACTGGAAGATTTCCCGCCCCTTGTCCAGGCAGTCCTTAAGGCCGTGATTGATGATCACCTGCTTATTGAGGGGGTTGATATCGCCGGATCGGCCAACGTTCCGCAGTCGAAATTCCAGCGGGTCGATCCCGGCCTTGCGGGCCAGTTCTTCCACCAGGCATTCAACCATGAACGCAACCTGCGGCGTGCCATAGGCGCGCATGGCCCCGGCGGAAGGCATATTGGCATAGACCGTTCGGGCGTTGTAGCGAATCACCGAACGCGGGTACATGGCGCAGGTCTTGGCCCCGCCGGCCAACGCAATGGCGTGGCCATGAGAAGCGTAGGCGCCGGTCACCGAAACGACGTCCAGATCGATGAACTGCAGCACGCCGTGGTCGTCGATACCGCCCCTGATGTGGCCATGAAAAGGATGGCGGGTCCGGGTGCAGGACATGGTTTCTTCCCGGGTCAGGTTGATCTGCACCGGCGCGCCGTTCAGCTTGCGGGTTAAAAACGCCACCATCGGCTCGACGACCACATCCTGCTTGGCCCCGAAACCACCCCCGAGGTAGGGTTTGATTACCTTGATATTGCCGAGGGGAAAGTCCAGCGCCTCACTGATGATCCGCCGGGCGATATGCGGAATCTGGGTCGACGAAACGACAACGATGTTGCCGTCGTCTTCCATATAGGCATAGGCGATATGATTTTCCAGGTGGCAGTGCTGAACCATGGCCGTCGAATAACGCCCTTCGACAACAATCGTGGCTTCTTTTTCGGCCTGCTGCACCTCACCGCCGACCTCATACGCGTGCGCACCGACAATGTTCCCATCCGGGTGAATGTTGCGGGCACCTGCAGCCAGAACCGCTTCCGGGGTCACCAGTGGCGGATAGCTTTCATATTCGACCTCGACCAGGCGGGCGGCGCGGCGGGCGATCAGCTCGGAATCGGCCACCACGATGGCGACCTCATCCCCTTCCAGGCGCACGTCCCGGGTCAGCAGCAGCCGGTCTTCGACATCCCGGGCCGCACGATCAAGGGCGTAGGGATGGCCGGCGGTGGCAAATTTAATCTGCGGCACATCCGCATAGGTGAAAACGGCCCGCACTCCGGGCAGGGCCTGCGCTTTTTCGGCGTTGATCCGCACCACCCGGCCATGGGCGATGGTGCTGCGGACATAGACCGCATGCTTCATCCCCTTGACCGCGAAGTCTTCGGTATATTTCGCCCGGCCCGAAACTTTGGCCAGGGCATCCTTGCGCTCCGTCGAAATTCCAACTGCCATCGTCAACCTCTTGATGTCTCAGTTTTCCGCTGCCATGAACCGATGCAGGATGGCTTCCAGTACGCCGCCGCCGATCGCTCGCGATTTTTCCGAAACCAGGCGGCAATAGGCCACCTCGCCGCGTGGATCGATATCCCCCAGTTTCGTCCTTTTCCGCACCGGTGTCTGCGTCCGCAGCAGCCCGCGGATCACCCCATCCAGCTGACTGAACACCGGCGTATCATCCACCATACCAAAGACTTCGCCCTGCTGCACCCTGTCGCCGATGTCATGGTCGGTGGTAAAAAGCCCATCCTGCGGGGACCACAGGACCCGTTCGATACTGTAGCCGGCAATCACCCCGGGAATGCCGGTATTTTCCTGCGCTGCCCCTGAATATATCGTGGAACCGAGGAAATGACCACGGTTTGTTTCCACCACGCAATGAACGTCCTGCCCGGCGACAAAGCCCGGTCCCAGGCCGATGACCAGATCGGCCTCATCGATCCGGGTGCCCAGGTTTTTCTTGGCGAGAATGGCATCGATCACCACTGCGGGCTTGAGTTGCGGCAACAGCAGCCATTGCGGGTCCACCAAAACCGGGATCTCTCCAGCGTCCTGGATGGCGGCCAGCTCGCGCAGGTCGTCACAGCGCCGCGCCGTCACGTTTTCGACCACCTGGGTTCCGTTGTAAACCGCTTCCGACAGGCAGACCGTGCGGCGGACCGCCAGCGGAAACGCCGTCTCCACCAGCACCAGGCGCCGGAAACCGGCCTTAAACAGCCGAACGGCGACCCCCGTAGCAAGGTCGCCGCCGCTTTTAATACAGATCGTCAAATCTTTTAATTTGCTCATCGTTCAACTTTTCAGCCCTCGTGTTTTTATTCGACAACCGGAAGATTGGGCCTGACAGATTTATAAAGTAGCACATATTCGGCGATAAAACCGAGCCCCATTCGGCGACATTCCGGATCCTTGAAAGTCACCTGTTCAGCGGCCAGCGAGCTGCCGTTCAGAACCACCTCCAGCTGGCTGTCCTGGTAATGGTAATTGCCGTTCTGCTCCGCAAGTACGGACACGCCCTTGTTCCCTTTGATCTGCATGGTCGCAGCAGAGAAATGGAAACCGAACTCGGCATTGGCAAAGCTCTCTTTGCGCAGGTGAAACTTGGGCTTGTCCTTGTAGGGGTCGCCGGCGCTGGGACAGAACAGGGTACAGTTGCCGCATTCGTTGCAATAATCACCGATATTGAGGACCTGATACGGCTGGTTGATGTTGATGTTCCCCTCGCGCAGAATCTCGACTTGACCGTTATTGTTGACTGCGGTTTCCACCGGCAGCGTGACCGGCTCCATGGGGTAGTAGATATTGCTGCGGTTCGGGCAGACCGTGGTACAGATATTACAGACCAGGTCGCATTGCAAACAGCGAGCAGCCTCCTCCACGGCGGCGGCATCGCTCAGGGTGTCCATGAACAGATTGAAATTGATGCGGTTATCGGCGTCGACCTCTGGCAAAGCCGGGCCAAAACCGCGCCGAGCCTGCTTGATCTGCAGCGCCTTGAGGTCGGGCTGGCGCTGATCGAGGGGAGAGAAAAACCCCTGCCGTTCTTTCTGCGCCCGCTTGATGATCTGGAAAGCGACCTTCTGGCCGTCGCCGATGGCATTGATCAGGCTCGACGCCCCGCGCAGCGCATCCCCGCCGGCAAAAACATTGTCCAGCGTGGTCTCGTAAGTGGCTTCATTCACTTCGAGCTTGTCCTGCGGATAGAAATCGAGGACCACCTGCTGGCCAATGGCGGGGATGATCAGATCGGCATCAATAACATAGTCCGCAGCCGCGACCTTCTCCGGCCGGGCCCGGCCGCTTTCATCCGGTGCGCCCAACTTCATCCTGCTGACCCTGAGGCCGCTGACCTTGCCATCGACAGCCACCACGGCTTCCGGGGCGGCCAGTTCGACCAGCTTGATCCCCTCTTCCAGCGCGCCCCTCACCTCTTCCGGGTCACAGGGCATTTCCCGCCGGGTGCGGCGATAGACAATGGTCACTTCGCCGCCGGTGCCGACCAGGCGCTTGGCGGTCCTGGCGGCATCCATGGCCGAGTTGCCGGCGCCGATCACGATAATCCGCTGGCCTTGCGGAAGGTCTTGCTGACGGCGCACCCGGCTCAGGAAGCTCAGCTGGTCAAGGACTCCTGCGCTCTCGATGCCGGGGATATCCAGCGGCAGGCTTTCCTGGGCACCGACGGCCACGTAGACATAGTCATTGGCCGCGCGGATTGCCTGAAATTTATCCGCCGTGATCCTGACATTCAGATGAACCCTGACGCCGAAGGCGATAATCCCGTCGATATCTTTCTGCAGGCTGCCGTCATCAAGGCGAAAGACCGGGATACCGTCGGCAGCCATGCCGCCGAGCAGGCCCTTGGCCTCGTAGATTTCGACGCTGAACCCTTCCATGGCCAGAAAATGGGCACAGGACAGACCGGTCGGCCCGGCGCCGATAATCGCCACCTTGACGCCGTTGTTGCACTCCGGTTTCGGCATGTTACGATCAAACTTATCGGCCACAAAGCGCTTGATCTCACGGATCATCAGCGGCCGTTCGTAATTGATCCGGGTACATTTGGACTGGCAGGCATGATCACACACCTTCCCCTGCACATTGGGGAACGGATTGGTGGCGAGAATGGTCTGATAGGCCTTTTCCAGCTCCCCCTTGGCGACATAATCAAGGTAGCGCGGAATCTCCTGTCCGGCCGGACACTCGCCCATACAGGGGGCTTCGGCGCAGTCGAAAAATTCCAGTTTCCGGGCGGTCTTGATCGATTCGTAAGGATAATGAATCTTCTTGTAATAAGTCGCTTCCGTCACTTCGGCGGCGTAGGCCTCCAGGTTGGCGACCACCGCTTCCGCCAGGTTCTTTTTGCCGGCGGTCTTGAGGACGTAATCATCAAGGGAGTCGGCTCCGGCCGCGCTCATGGCCGCGGCGATCACCGGCAGGTACTGACTGATCCGGCCGTAGCCGCCCGGCTTGAGCACATCGGAACAGAGGGTCACCGGTTTCAGGCCGCATTTGAGAATGTCGGCGATATTGAAGCAGTCGGCCCCGGCGGAAAAAGAGATATCCAGGGTGCCGCCGAACTCTTTCTGCAGCTTGGCCGCCAGATTGATACTGATCGGATGCAGGGCGCGGCCGCTCATGTAGACCATCGCCTCGTTCTTCGGCAGTTTCTGGCGGATATTGCTGGTTTCCAGGGTATTGGTCAGTTTCAGATTGAAGCTGACCCCTGCCTTGGCCGCGCTGGCGGTCAGTTCACGGATAAGTTTGACCCCGGCTGCGTACGTGAGGTCATGCTCGAAAGCCAGGTCCGGAACCTCGGTCGCAAAGCCCAGTTTTTCATTCAGGATTTCCCGCAGCTTATCCGCCCCGAGCAAGGTCGGATTGAGTTTGATGGTGGTATCCAGCCGGCGCTCTTCGATGAAATAACGGCCGATCTTCTCCACCTCGTCCGGCGGACAGCCGTGCATGGTGGAAATGGTGATGTTGCGGGTGATCTGCGGGGCGATCCGCAGCGTGCGGATGCGTGGATAAAAGGCGCCGATTTCATCGATTTTCGCCTGGAGCTCCGCGCTGCAATCCTCCATGCGGTCAAGGAAACGCTGCACCGTCGGGCTGAGAATCCCTTCCAGGTTGTAGCCGACGCTCATATTGAAGATAAAGCCGCGCTCGGCCATGTCCCAGCCGAATTTGTCTTTGAGCACATGGAGCATGATCCAGGCGTTGAGATATTCGTCAAACGACTGATCCAGCTTCAGCTCCTGCGACCATTCGCAGTTGTAGCCTTCATCCGACATGTCGATGCAGGGCTTGGTGACTTCCAGCTCGTCCAGCACCTGGATCGTCTTCAGCTCCATGTAACGGGCGCCGGTCAGCCAGGCGGCAATGATATTCTGCGCCAGTTGGGTATGCGGTCCGGCGGCGACCCCGAGCGGGGTTTCCAGCAACTGGCCGTAACGGGTCATGCGGAACGGATCAGCCGCATCCGGAATGAAAAAAAGGTCGCTGGAAATCCCGAAGATCTCCTGTTTTTCATCATACTGCCCGATCCAGTCGAACAGGGTCTTTAAAGAACTGCAAACAAACTCGTCACTGCGCATAACTAGCAAGCCTCCAACCTTAGCAGGAACCGGCAAAAGGGGTCCGCTCCAGAAATTCGCCAAACCCCTTTTCCCCAAAAAAATCTCCGTCTTTGACAATGATCCGGCCTCTGAGCATGGTCAGCTCAGGCCAGCCTTTGACCTGCATCCCGGCAAACGGCGTATAGTCGCACTGCTGATGCAGGGTCGTCACCGCCAGCGTTTTTTCCAGCTCGGGATTCCACACCACAATATCGGCATCGGCCCCCGGCTGCAGGGCTCCTTTGCGCGGATACAGCCCCATGAGTTTGGCCGGGGTGGTCGCGACCAGATCGACAAACCGATTGATACTGAAGCGCCCCTGCCCCACCCCGGCGGAATAGCTCAACGGCAAGCGGGTTTCCACCCCTGGGCAACCACCAGGACACTGCCGGAAATCCGCTTGGCCGTATTTCACTTTATCCGCAAAAGAGAAGGAGCAATGGTCGGTGGCCAGGACATCGATACTGCCATTGCTCAGCCCGCGCCACAGGGCCTGCTGATCCGCACTGCTGCGCAAAGGGGGCGCCATGACATATTTCAGCCCTTCAGGTTCCGCCTGCTGGTAACAGGACTGGTCCAGCAGCAGATACTGCGGACAGGTTTCCGCGAAGACCCGCTGCCCCCGGGCTTTGGCTTGTTCAATGACCGCCAGCCCCTTGGCCGTCGACAAATGGACGATATAGACCGGGATGTTGCCGCCCGCCCAGGCCAGTTCCAGAATCCGGGCGATGGCGTCCGCTTCCGTGGTATCCGGGCGACTCAGGGCGTGGTAGACGGCGCTGCGTTTCCCTTCCCGGCCGAACTGTTCGCGCAACGCGCGGATAACCGCATCGTCCTCGGCATGGAAGGCGGTCAGACCCTGGGCAGCGCCCATGGCCTGCAGAACCTGGGCGATCTCCACGTCATTCAGCATCCCGTCATAGGTCAGGTAGACTTTGGCACTGCTCACCCCGCTGTGGATCAGCGCGGGAATATCCCGCAGAACCTCGCTGTCCACGCGTTGAAACACACCGTGAATGCCGTAGTCGATGACTGCCTCATGGGCCAGCAGCTCCCGGTAGTAATCCGGCTGGTGAAACAGGGAGCAGTCCGCAGGCCCCGCCTCCGGGTGGTCGACGATGGTGGTGGTGCCGCCAAAGGCCGCGGCCCGCATCCCCTGATAAAAGCCGTCACTGACCCGCCGCTCCCCCAGGGCCAGGTTGAGGTGGGTGTGCACATCGACGCCGCCCGGCAGCACATAGCGCCCGGAGGCATCGATCTCCGTAACCGTGGCCCCGCCGGTCAACCCGCTGCCGATTTTAGCAATGATGCCGTCAACGATCAGCAGGTCAGCACGGAAGGTCTTCTCCGCAGTCACAATAGTCCCATTTTTGATCAGCTGCTTCATGCCTGTCCCAACCCGATTCAGAGCCGCTGCATTTTGCCCCAGAGTTTATTCCCCAGTTCGCGGGCCCGCCCCAGGATTTCAGTTTCATCCACTTGGGTCAAGCGACGGTTCTCAACAATGACCCGGCCGTTGGCGATCACCGTGTCAACATGGCTGGAATCGAGTCCGTAGATAAAGTGACCGAGGAAATTATCAGTGGTGACTTCCGTCGGCGTATCATAATCAAGAATCACCAGATTGTTGTCGCCGTCCCCCTGGAAACCCTGCTCCGCAAGATAGCGATGGATGTTCCTGAAGCGCCGGTAAATGGTGTCCATGCCGACCCCTTCGATGGGTTGGCCACTTAAGAATGCGGCCTTGGCGCTGCGCAGCATGTCGCTGTGCATGCCGTCGGTGCCGAGCATGACCCGATCGGTGATCTGACCGTAATTGGCCTGTCCGACATTATTGTTCTGGTTACTTTCGATATTTTCGATCACCCAGTTGCCGCTGTTCCTGAGCAGCTGTTTTTCTGCCTCATCCAGATGGACGCAGTGGACCAGCAGGCTTTGCGGCAGGTTCAGCACCCCTGCGTCGGCATAGCGTTGAATCACCCGCTTGCCGTAAGTCCTGAGGCAGTCGTCCTGATCGGCCCGGTCCTCGGCAACATGGACATGCAGACCGGTGTTGAACTTTTCGGCCAGGGCGACGGCACGTTTCAATAAGTTGTCACCCACGGTGAAGGAGGCATGCAGGCCGATATGCCCTTGACCACCAGCAGCGAGATAGCGCTCATGTTCCGCCAGCCCGGCCTCCGCAATCTCTGCGCCATCCCGGTCGGACAGCTCATAGCAGAGCAGGTGCGCCAGCCCCACCTGATCAAAGGCCCTGGCGATGGTGTCCAGCGAGCCCTCGACCGCAAATGGCGAGGCATGGTGGTCAATGACAAAGGTCACCCCGTTTTTAGCGCAATACATGGCGCTGGCCAGGGCACTGGCCTCGATCATCTCCAGATCCAGACACTTGTCCACCGTCCACCAGACATAGGTGAGGATCTCCTTGAAATTGACGGGAATCTTCTTCGGCGCGGGCATTCCCCGGGCCAGGGTGGAATAGATATGATGGTGGCCACAGCCGAAGGATTTGGTCACCAGCCGGCCGCGGCAGTCGAGCACCCGGTCCCCGGTCGCCAACTCTGCGGGTTCGGGAATCTTGTCGATAAGGACCAGGCCGCCGCTGTTCCCTTCGGTCACCTTAAGAGCGGTGGACCGCAAGGCCAAGGTCTGCCAGTCCAGATATAATGCATTATTCAGATAAAGTGCCATGCGGCCCTCCTGTTGTCACGCGCGTCAAGGCAGCCGGAGCTTGAACCGGCATCCGGCTGCAGAATCAGTCATTTCGCAAGCAGCCTACTTCTTCAACCAGCCCATCGGCAGCTTGGTGCGTTTTTTCCCGTCAAAGCTCCGGTAGGCTCCGGCCACCGCAGCGGCGGTCGGAATACAGCAGATTTCGCCCACCCCTTTGGCACCGAAGGGAGCATCCTCATCGTAGATTTCCAGCGGCACCACTTCAATCTCCGGCACCTCGTTGGCCCGCAACAGGCCGAGCTTACGGAAACTGTAATCGGTAATCCGGCCGTCTTCCATGGGCAAGTCTTCGGTCAGGGCGTAGCCCATCCCCATGACCACCCCGCCTTCGATCTGCCCTTCGAAGAGCTTGCGGTTGACGACCGTGCCGCTGTCATGGACGGCCCTGACCTTGACGATCGCACCTTCGTCGTCCAGCTTCACCAGCTGGGTGGCAAAACTGTAGGCGAAATGGCTGATCACTTCGCCGTCGAAATCAGCAGGGGTCGTCCAATCGCAGAGGTAACTGCCGTCGTAGGTGCGCCCGGCCAGCTCGCTCAGAGGATGTCTTTCCAGGTCTTTTTTGAGCCCCTTGGCAGCTTCCAGCACCGCTTTGCCGGCCAGGAAAGTACCGCGGCTGGCGGTGGTGCTCCCCCCCTTGGTTTCACTGTCGGTCATGACAATGACCTTGATGCAGTCCGTCGTTGCCAGCCCGAGATATTCACAGAGCATCTGCTGCACGACCGTATCCACCCCCTGCCCCATTTCGCTCCAACCGTGGAACAGCTTGATCATGCCGTCGGCCGTCACTTCGAGACGCACCTGGCTCAATTCGGGGATGCCGTTGCCGAGGCCGCAGTTTTTAATCCCGCAGGCAAGCCCGACACCGTGACCGTCCCCATAAGCATCCTTGACCAGCTCAAGGGTTTTCTTCAAACCAACGGCTTTCCTCAACCGATGCCCGCTGGTCGTCTTCAACCCTTGATCAAGGGCGTTGAGATAACGGATCTGCCAGCGATCGAAACCGGCCCGGGCACACAGCTCATCGATCACCCCTTCGATGGCAAAAGTGACCTGGTTCACCCCAAAACCGCGCATGGCCCCGGCGGGAACGTTGTTGGTGTAGACTGCCGTCGATTCCACATCGATATTGGGAATATGGTAAGCCCCGCCGGCATGGGTCGCGGCCCGCTCCATGACCGGCCCGCCCACCGAAGCGTAGGCCCCGGTATCACCGACGATCCGCGCCAGCAGACCGGTGAAACGCCCCTCTTCATCGCAGCCGAGGGTGTATTCCATGGTCATGGGGTGGCGCTTGACTGACATCCGGATCGACCCGTTGCGGTCGAGCTTGACCTTGACCGGGCGTTGCAGATGATATGCCGCCAGGGCGGCGTGCCCCTGGCAGGTCAGATCCTCCTTGCCGCCGAATGCGCCCCCCGCCGGCACCAGCTTGACATTCACATCTTTGACATCCAGTCCCAGCAGATCAGCGATCTGCTGCCGATCTCCGTAAATTCCCTGCCCCTGGGAATAGACCGTCAGTTTGCCATCTTCATAACCGGCGATACTGTTTTCCAATTCCAGATAGGCATGTTCGATAAACTGGGTCTGAAAGCGTTCGGTCACCACGTGGGCGGACTTTGCAAAGACGCTGGAAATATCTTCCCCATAACGAATCACGGTCTCCTTGAGGATATTGCCCCCCTCGTGAACCCGGATATCACTGGTCATGGCCGCAAAGGGATCGGTGAGCGGTTCGAGGACCTCGTACTCGACCTCGACCAACTCCGCGGCCCGATCGGCGGTTTCCTTGTCTTCCGCAACCACACAGGCCAGCACGTCGCCAATACAGCGGGTTATTTCCCCCTCGCCAATATAGACATCCCAGTCCTTGACGAGTTGCCCGACCTGTCTGCGGCCGGGGATATCACGGGCGGTAAAAACGCGAATGACGCCGGGCACGGCTTCGGCTTTGGACAGATCGATTTTCAGGACTCTGGCGCGCGGATGGGCGCTGAAGTGCAGACCGCCGTGGAGCATCCCCGGCAGTTCCATGCCGCCGATAAAAAGGGGTTTGCCGATGGCCCGCTCATAGGCTTCGAATTTCGGCGCGGAAGAGCCGACACCATAACCGGAGAACTCTATCGGCTGCTGATTGCGTAATTTTTCCGCCGCCAGCATAATGGCATCGACGATTTTGACGTAACCGGTGCAGCGACACAGATGGTGGCGGATGGCCTGAGTCACTTCGGCGCGGGTCGGATTGGGATTTTCGGTCAGCAGCATTTTGGCCCGGAACAGCATACCGGGACTGCAGAACCCGCACTGAACGGCCCCTGCGGCCACGAAAGCCCGCCCCAGGGTCGCGCGGATCTCCTCCGGGAGCCCTTCCAGCGTCACCAGGGTGCGCCCCTCCATGGCAGACATTTTCACTGAACAGGACAGCATCGGTTTGCCATCCAGTTCGACCAGGCAGGCGCCACAGGTCCCCTGTCCGGAACAACCGTCCTTCACGCTTTTCATATCGACGGAAAAACGCAGCCAAGAAAGCAGGGTTCGCGCCCCGTCCCCGTCATAGACCACGTCCTTCCCGTTGAGAGTAAATCTGACCATAGCCACCTCGTTTGCTCCGCATCCGCACCAGCTTCCGGAGCGGGTTGAGTGATGTGCCGTAGTGGTTCCAACTGTGCAGTTAGCCTTGCGGTGCTGTCCCTGCAGGTGCGATGCATGACTTACTTGACCGCGATTGCCTCCACTTCGACCAGAACGTTTTTCGGCAGAGTCTTGACGGCCACACAGGAACGGGCCGGAGGATTTTCTGAAAAATATTCCTCGTAGACCGCGTTGAATGCGGCAAAATCAGCCATATCCTGCAAAAAGCAGGTCGTCTTCACAACATTCTGCGCCATACAACCAGCCGCCGCCAGGACCGCGCCGAGATTTTTCATAACCTGCTCGGTTTGAGTCTTGATATCGCCGGCCACGACCGCGCCGGTCGCCGGATCGATGGGAATCTGGCCGGAAGTAAAAACCATGCCATTGCTGCTGGTCGCCTGACTGTAAGGCCCGATGGCCGCCGGCGCATTTTCGGTATGGACAATCTCTTTCATAACGTCCTCTTCTTATTGACCACACCCCGGCCCTTGGACCGGGGTGCACCAAGACAGTAGTTAACGGATCCTCGGGGTGCCCTGTTCCAGCAGACTCAGCAGTTTGTCCGCCGGATTGTTGAACTTGCTGAGGAAGATCATGGCCGCAATGATATAGGGTTTGTAGCTGGCTTCCTTGTAGAGCGGAACCCGGTAGCGATCGAAGACCGAAGCCGCAACCTCACCGGCCTGGCAGGAGACACCGGAGATGTCCGCCGGCAGGCAATGCAGGTACAGGGCTTTGCCCTCTTTGGTTTGGGCCATCAACTCTTCGGTACACTCCCAATCCTTGTGGTTGGCGTTCTGTGCCAGCAGCTCTTTTTCCAGCGCCTTGATTCCGGCATCGTCGCCTTCGGCATACAGATTGGTGCGCTTTTCCATGGCGGCAAACGGCGCCCAGCTCTTCGGATAAACGATATCCGCACCGGCGAAAGCTTCCGCCATGCTGTTGGTCTTGGTGAACGACCCGCCCGATTTTTCGGCGTTGCGTTTGGCGATCTCCTCCACTTCGGGCATCACTTCATACCCTTCCGGATGAGCCAGAGAGACCTCCATGCCGAAGCGGGTCATCAGCCCGATGATCCCCTGCGGGACGGAGAGCGGCTTGCCGTAGGACGGCGAATAGGCCCAGGTCATGGCGATCTTCTTACCCTTCAGGTTCTCCACCCCGCCAAAACTCTGGATGAGGTGCATGGCATCGGCCATGGACTGGGTCGGATGGTCGACATCGCACTGCAGATTGACGATGGTCGGACGTTGCTCCAGCACCCCTTCACGATAACCGGCCTCAACCGCAGCCGACACCTCTTTCATGTAGGCATGCCCCTTGCCGATGTACATATCGTCACGAATGCCGATGATGTCGGCCATGAAAGAGACCATGTTGGCCGTTTCCCGAACCGTTTCACCGTGGGCAATCTGTGACTTGCCTTCGTCCAGGTCCTGCACTTCCAGCCCGAGCAGGTTGCAGGCGCTGGAAAAGCTGAACCGGGTGCGGGTTGAATTGTCACGGAACAGGGAAATGCCGAGCCCGCTGTCAAACACCTTCGGCGAGATATTGTCCTTGCGCAGCTCCTGCAGGATTTCGGCAACATTGAAAATCGCCTGCAATTCCTGGTCGGTCTTGTCCCAGGTATGCAGAAAATCATTGAGGTACATATTTCTGGTATCCTGCAGGCTCAGCCTGCGAATCAATTCTCGGGTCAATACGTTGCTCACCTTATCACTCCTGTCGTTATTGGGTTATTCTCGTACCGATTTCGTAGTTCAAAGCCATTTTTATATATTCGGGCGAAGTAATGATGACTTCTTCCCCGCCATTTTCCAGAAAGCGGATAGCCGCCTCTATCTTGGGCAACATGCTGCCGGCGGCAAAGTGTCCTTCCTCAACATAAGTCTTGATCTGCTGCAGCGTCACCTGCTCAAGGCGTTGTTCATTCTCTTTGCCGAAGTTGAGATAGACATAATCAACCCCGGTCGAAATCACAAAACGCTTGGCGTCGATCTGGGCGGACAACAGCGCCGAGGCCAGATCCTTGTCGATCACCGCATCCACGGCCAGGTAGCCCTCGGGCTTTTTCACCACCGGAATACCTCCGCCGCCGCAGGCCACCACCACATAGTCTTTGGCAATGACATCCTTGATCAGCTCCAGCTCGACAATCTCGATCGGCTCCGGCGAAGGAACCACCCGCCGAAACCCGCGCCCCGCGTCTTCCATGAACTGCCAGTCCGGGTAGCGCTGTTCCAATTCGGCCCGTTGTTCAGCACTGAAGAACGAGCCGATCGGTTTGCTCGGATTCTGGAACTTGGCATCATTCTCATCCACC
Source organism: Pelobacter seleniigenes DSM 18267 (assembly GCF_000711225.1). Taxonomy (NCBI): domain Bacteria; kingdom Pseudomonadati; phylum Thermodesulfobacteriota; class Desulfuromonadia; order Desulfuromonadales; family Desulfuromonadaceae; genus Pelobacter; species Pelobacter seleniigenes. Next base: position 2,863,985 of record NZ_JOMG01000002.1, on the reverse strand, counting down.
GCAACGCGGGTGACCAGGGTCGCCGTCTTTTTGTCCAGACCGCGCTTGTTCATTTCGATGTCCAGAGCCTGCTGGATCTGAAAGCCGATGGCCCCCTGGGTATCGGCAACGCAGCTCGACAAGGGGACCTCATGCAAGCCGGCCGCTTCAAAAGCGATGGCGGAACGGCGCAGGATAAAACCGACCTGCGGACCATTGCCGTGGACAATAACGACCCGGAACCCCGACTCGACAATGTCGGCCAGATGTTTCGCGGTTTCCACCACGGACTCATACTGATCCCCCACGGACATGTGGGCGGCATCGCGAATCAACGAGTTCCCGCCAATGGCAACGACAATAATCTCACCCATGCGTCACCTCTCAGACCTTGGTCAAATAGATTTTAGGCAAAGCGGCATAAACAGCTGCACAGGTCACCAAATCTTCCTTCCAGGTTTTTTCGTTCGGCGCATGGGCCTGGGCTTCCTTGCCGGGGCCGAAACCGACGGTCGGGATGCCGAACATTCCGGTAATGGACACCCCGTTGGTCGAAAAGGTCCATTTGTCGATGCGCGGTTCCTTTTTGAACAGGCTCCGGTAGGCTTCCGCCACGGACTGAACGGCGACATGCTCCTCTTCAACCACCCAGGACGGGAAATAACAGTCGGTCGGGTAGACCAGATCAGTGTAGGCCGGGCGTTCGTAGGTATACATTTCCACCTTGGCCCCGGCTTTTTGGGCAGCCGGCAGGTTGCGAATCTGGTTCAGGGCATAGTCCTTGTCCTCGCCTTTGGTCAGCCGCCGGTCGATGGATACAGAGCAGCTGTCGGCAACGGCGCAACGGGACGGCGAGGTGGAGAAGACTTCGGAAACGGTCAGCGACCCCTTGCCGAGGAAGTCATCCGTAATCAGGTTTTTATGCAATTCTTCCAGCTCCTGAAGAATCGGCGCCATTTTGAAGATCGCGTTGTCGCCGCGCTCCGGAGCGGAACCGTGACAGCTGACACCACTGACGGAGACCTTGATCTCCATGCGCCCACGCTGGCCGCGATAGATGCCGCCATCGGTCGGCTCGGTGGAGATAACGAACTCCGGCTTCAGGCCCAGTTCTTTGATGATGTACTGCCAGCACAGCCCGTCGCAGTCTTCTTCCATAACCGAACCGACCATCACCAGGGTATATTCATCTTCAAGTCCAAGGTCTTTGATGATCTTGCCGGCATAGACCATGGCCGCCATGCCGCCTTCCTGGTCGCTGGTCCCACGCCCGCCGATGGTTTCGTCATCTTCATAACCTTCGTAGGGATCGAAGGTCCAGTTGTCGCGGTTGCCGATACCGACCGTATCGATATGAGCATCATAGGCGATCAGGCGCTTGCCGTGGCCGATGGTGCCGAGCACGTTACCGAGGCCGTCGATTTCGACCTTGTCAAAACCGACTTTTTCCATCTCTTCCTTGATCCGTAGAACGACCTTTTTCTCGTCGCAGCTTTCACTGGGAATCCGCACCATATCGCGCAAAAATTTGGTCATATCGGCTTTATATTCACGGGCCAGCTCTAAAATCTTATCGAAATCCTGCATTTTTTCCTCCCTAGCAACAATGTTTAAAGGTCTTTTTGCGATATTTTTATTGTTTCGGTTTCAAATGTTTGCCGTACCAGACGATCTGCCTGAAGTTGACCGGATCGGTGTTCCCTTCGGTATTGAACAGCAGCACCACGGAATCCGCCCCCAGGCCCAAGGCGTTCTTCAATTCCCGGTAGTCCGCATCGTTCATGATCAGGTCAAGCACGCCGACACCGATGGAACCCGATTCACCGGCGATGACCCGGTCGTCGCCAAGCACTGGACAGGAAAGAATGCGCATGCCGTTCGCGGCCAGGTAGTCGTCGACACTCATGAAGCAGGACGCACTCTGCTTGAGGATATCCCAGCCGATGGGGTTGGGCTCGCCACAGGCCAACCCGGCCATGATGGTCTGCAAATCACCGCTCACCGCATGGGGCAGGCCGTCGCCGACGGCCGCCGACTTGTACAGACAGGCGGCATTTTTCGGCTCGACAATGACTGTTACCGGCGGTTTGTCCTTATAGTATTCGACCAGCAGGCCCTGGACGGCACCAGCCATGGCCCCGACCCCCGCCTGGATAAACACATGGGTCGGCTGTTGTTCCCCGAGCTGCCCGATAGCTTCCATGGCCATGGTCATATAGCCCTGCATGATCCAGGTCGGGATCTTGGTATACCCTTCCCAGGCCGTATCCTGGACCATATACCAGCCGTTTTTCGCGGCCTGCTCAGAGGCCAGCCGGACCGCTTCATCGTAATTCAGATCGGTGACGTGGACCGTGGCGCCGTGCGCCTCGATGCTCTTTACCCGGGCGGCCGCCGAGCCCTTCGGCATATAGACCACCGCCTTCTGCTGCAGCTTTTCCGCAGCCCAGGCGATACCGCGACCGTGATTGCCATCCGTCGCTGTCACAAAGGTCATATCTCCGAGCTGGCGACGGACCGCGGCACTGATCAGATAGTCAAAATCAACTTCACCAATGGATTTGCCGAGCTTTTCGCAGAGCAGGTTGGCCACCGCATAGCTTCCACCCAGCACCTTGAATGCATTCAAACCGAATCGATACGACTCGTCTTTGATATACAGATCCTTAAGGCCCCACACCTTGGCCAGTCGACCGAGATGGGCAAGCGGGGTTGATTGATAACCGGGAATGCTCGCATGAAGCCTCATTGCATCCTGCGCTGCATCCGTTGAGAAGGTGGGGAATTTTCCATCGACAACCGGATTGTTCAGAACATACAGCATATCTTTTTCGCACATCGTTGTGCTCCTTTCCGTCCGTTCTACAAATTATTTTATATCATAAAATTTTTTGTTCAAGTCAAAACTTAATGTCTCTCATAAAATTTTTCCTCAGCCTGAGCCGCACCCGACTCCACCGCCAAGGCCGACAGATCGGCCCGACAGCAACACCTGCCAGAGCGGAAAAACATCTACAAGAGAAACCTTCGCGAGGAACACAGTGCCTAAAAAACGGGCAGTTACTGCTAATTGACCAGCTTACTGCAGCACCAGGCAGGCAACCTCTCGCCCACGGCATACACTCTGCCAGAGGAGGCTGGAAGCGGGGAAAAGAGTCGGCCGAAAAAGGAACAATCCGAACTGTTCAGGGAGAAATGCGTATTGTTTGTTGAAGTCTTACAAGTTTTTTTATATTATCTAAAAAATTTCATAGGAGCCAAAGGACCGAATCAATGTTAAGTAGAATCAAAACCAAGCTGACGGAAACAGATCGAAAAATCCTCTCAGCTCATGAAGATATTGTCGATGGAATCGCCGCTTTTTTAGGCAGCCATTGCGAAGTCACCCTGCACAGTTTTGAAGATCCGGAACACGCCATCATCAAAATTGTCAACAACCACCACACCAACCGCACAATCGGTTCACCGCTGTCCGAGCAAGGGGCGCAGATCGTCCTTGACTATCTGGACAACAAGCAGCAGGACCGCTCCTGTTACACCACCAGCAGTGCCAAGGGTGAACCGATGCGCTCGCTGTTTACGGTTATTGTCAATAAAGACAAGCCGATCGGCCTGCTTGGCATCAATTTCAACATGACCATCCCCCTGACCGAATTCATCTCGACCTTCAGCCTGTTCCACGGACCGAACAACCTACAGAGCACGGAAAACAAAGAGCAGCTCAGCGCCAACAGCGTTGAAGAGTTGATCCATAATGCCGTCAATGACGTGGTGATTGATATCAGTACCAACATCAACATCCCGAACCATGAAAAGAATAAATATATTGTCTACGGCCTGCATGAAAAAGGTCTGTTCGACATCAAAGGCTCGGTCCAGCTCGTCGCCAAAGAGCTGAAATTATCGAAATATACGATCTACAGCTATATTCGGGAGCTGAAAGACAACAACAATTAGCTCTGCCTTCATAACTTTTCCAAAGACGAAAAAAACATGACATTCGATTATCTCTGCACCGAATGCGGTGCCCGCCATGCGATCAGCCCGGAGCTCATGGTCTGCCCGGCCTGTTCCGGCCACCAGCAGCCGGACGAGCCGGTTCGGGGCATCCTTGAAGTTAACCTGACCGGCACGGCCAGCGCTCAGTTTTCCGTGTTCGATCTGCTGCCGGTCGAAAAGGAGTATTTCCCACCCGTCCCGGTCGGCAACACCCCCCTGTGGCAACCCGGGAATCTGCGTAACAAGACCGGCTTTGCTCAGCTCTACATCAAGGATGACGGCGTCAACCCGACCTTTTCGTTCAAGGACCGGGCGTCCTTCCTGGTCTCAGCCTTTGCCAAAAAGCACAACATCAACGAAATCGTCCTCGCCTCGACCGGAAATGCAGGTTCATCCATGGCCGGGATCGGTGCCGCAGCTGCGCAGAAGATCACCATCTTCCTGCCCGAAGCAGCGCCACAAGCCAAGATCGTGCAGGCGCTGCAGTACGGCGCCACGGTTCACAAGGTACAGGGCAATTACGACCTGGCCTATGATTTTTCCCTGGAGTATTCGCGCAATAAAGGCGGCATGAACCGCAACACCGCCTATAACCCGATGACCATCGAGGGAAAAAAAACCGTGTCCCTGGAAATCTTTCAGCAGTTGCGCCAGGCCCCGGACTATGTCTTCGTTTCCGCCGGTGACGGCTGTATCGTCGCCGGGGTCATCAAGGGGTTCAAGGATCTGCTTCAGCTCGGCATCATCGACAAAATGCCGGTCGTCTACGCAGTCCAGGCAGCCACCAGTGACGCCCTTTACCGGGCCTGGGATTCCGGCCGTTTCGAGAATATTCCGACCCACACTATCGCCGACTCGATCTGCGTGGATGTGCCCAGAAACGGCTACCATGCCCGCAAGCTGCTGAAGGACCATCAGGGCCGGGTGATTCGGGTGAGCGATGAGGCTATCCTCAGCGCCCAGCATGAACTCGCCAGCAGCAGCGGCCTCTTTACCGAACCCGCCGGAGCCACCGCCTATGCCGGTTTCCTGCAGGAGCAGCACCAACTGCCGAGCGAGGCTCGCATCGTCGTCATCACTACCGGCAATGGCCTGAAAGACGTCGCAGCGGCCCTGCAAGGGATCAGCGCACCACAACAAGCCATCAAATCAATTGCTGAAATTCTATAAGGAGAATGTTGCAATGATCGATCTAGCAATCAATAACGACATCAGGGATAAGAACGCAGCCTACTGCCGGGAGAAAGGCATTCTGCTGCCGACCTTCGAGATGATGAAGAACCCGGAGAAAGTCCCGGCCAAGATCAGGGAAGCGCTGACCTCGGTCGGCCTCTGGGAAGTCAACCCCCTCAACCTGTTCCGCATCACCTGGAAGAACGAGCAGAAAGAGTCGGGCGGCCTTTACGGTGGCGTCAACCATTTTGTTCTGCCGCCGGAGCTGACCGGCTGCAAAGCCAAGATCATCGTGCTGTCCGGCAAATGGTTCCCCACCGGCGCGCACAAGGTCGGCGCAACTTATGGTTGCCTGATTCCACGCCTGGTGTCCGGCCAGTTCGATCCCCAGACCACCAAGGCGGTCTGGCCGTCGACCGGCAACTACTGCCGCGGAGGCGCTTATATCTCAGCCCTGCTCGCCAACCATGCCATCGCCATTCTCCCGGAGGAGATGTCCCAGGAGCGCTTCGACTGGCTGAAGACCGTCGCCGGCGAAGTCATCGCCACGCCGGGGTGCGAATCGAACGTCAAGGAGATCTTCGACAAATGCTGGGAGCTGCGCAATTCCGGGGAAAATTTACAGATCTTCAACCAGTTTGATGAGATGGGCAATCCGCTCTGGCACTACAATGTAACCGGCAGCGCCATCGAGGAACTGGTCCAGCATTACCTCGGCGCCGGGGAAAATTTTGCCGGCTACATTTCTTCCTCCGGCTCCGGCGGCACCCTGGCTGCGGGCTATTACCTGAAGACCAGGTTCCCGAAACTGCAGATCGCGGTGGCTGAAGCCCTGGAATGCCCGACCCTGCTGCGCAACGGCTTTGGCGACCATCGCATCGAAGGGATCGGCGACAAACATGTACCCTGGGTTCATGACTGCAAAGATACCGACTTCGTGATTGCCGTGGATGATGAAAAAGCCATCCGCACCCTGCGCCTGTTCAACGAAACCCAGGGGCGCGACCTGCTCAAAAAAGAAGGCGTCTCCCCAGAACTGGTCGACCAGCTCGACCTGCTCGGCATCTCCGGCATCGGCAACATGCTTGCGGCGATCAAATTCGCCAAATACAACGAACTGACGGAAAACGATTATCTGGTCACCATCGCCACCGATTCCATGCAGCTGTACGGCTCACGCATCAAGGAGCTTGAGCAGACCAGAGGAGCATACAGCGGAGCCAACGCCGAGCGGGACCTGGAACTGCTGCACTCCCTGAGCTACGACAACACTAAAGAGCTCAGCTACTACGACAAGAAGGCTATTCACAACCTCAAATATTTCACCTGGATCGAGCAACAGGCCAAAGATCTGAGCGAGCTGAACGCCCAGTGGTACGATCATGAAAATTTCTGGACCAAAACCCTCAACCAGGCCGCTGAAATCGACGAACTGATCAATGATTTCAACAGCAGGGTCGGCCTGTAAACAAGTCCGGCAGTCAAAAGGCCTTTACATCGTTGACAAAAAAAGTCCCCGCCAAATTGGCGGGGACTTTCGATAAAAACTACGGCCCAGCGGGAGCAGAGCCAGGTTCGGGCGGTTCGATCTCAACCGGCAGTTTCCAGAGCCAACCAGTAACGGGCAACATCAAGCATGCGACTGGCATAGGCCCATTCATTATCAAACCAAACCATCATTTTGATCAAGTTTCCGTTGCCGACCCGAGTCTGGGTGCCATCCACCACTGCCGACCGAGAATCGGTATTGAAATCGACGGAGGCATGGGGCTGCTCGCTGTAGCCGAGCAGGCCTTTCAGCTCCGTCTCAGCCGCCGTTGCAAAGATCTTGTTCACCATCGCTATATCGACATTTTTCTCCACATGAATGGACAGGTCCATCAGGGAAACATTGATGGTTGGCACGCGCAGATGCAGACACTCCATTTTGCCATCGAGGTGGGGCAGAAATTTGGTGATGCCCCGGGCCAGACCGGTTTTGACCGGGATGATCGAATGCATGGCACTGCGCGTCAGGCGCAAATCGCTGCGGTGATAACGATCGATAACCGGCTGATCGTTCATGGCGGAATGGATTGTCGTGCTGAGCCCGCTGATAATATGGAATTCCCGATCCAGCAAATCCAGAATTGGAACAACACAATTGGTGGTACAGGATGCGTTGGAAACAATTCGCTGCTCAGCACGCAGAATCTGGTGATTAAACCCATAGACCACGGTGGCATCAATATCGTCCGCGGCCGGTTGTGAAAAAAGCAGCTTGCCAGCCCCGGCCCGAATATGCTTTTCCGCTGTAGCCCGATCCGTATAGCTCCCGCTACACTCCATCACCAGGTCGACCTCCAGTTCCGCCCACGGCAACCGGCTTGGGTCAAGCTGATTGAAAGTCCGGATCGGGTCTCCGTCAACCCACATCAACGTGCCGTCATTATGGACTGGAACCGGAAATCGGCCATGAGTGGTGTCATACTGGGTCAGGTAGGTCAAGGTATCCAGATCGGCCAGATCATTGATGGCAACCACCTTCAGTCCACTGTCCTGCCGGTTGCCGTACAGGGCTCTTAAAACACTTTGTCCGATCCGTCCATAACCATTAATGGCAATCCGATAGCTCATCATCCTATCCGTTTTTGAGTTGTGATTCCAGCTGATTACGAAACATGTCCCGTAACCCTGAAAAAACCAAAATACCACCCGCTGGTCGATTTTTTCAGCCCCAAAATAACCACCAGCAGCAGCCCGAACGCCCCCAAGGCCTGCGCCGGAAACTGTGCGTCCGGGTTGGAATCTAACCAAGGCCGGCAAAAGATTCAAGCTTGTTTGCAACAACCGCAACAGAGACAATCCGGCCGAGGCTACTCTTTTCCTAAAAAAAAGCGGCAGAGCCCAGGACTCTGCCGCTTTATTACCTCAAAATCGACGGATCACTAATCCGGGACATCTCCTTCTGTTTCGCGCTGCTTAACCCGGAAAAATTTTCCCAGGAAGAACGGCAACACCAAACCGGTTATGGCCATCAGCCACAAACCGATACAGAGGGGGCTGCGCCACAAAACCGTCCAGTCGCCGTTACTGATATTCAAGGCCCGGCGCAGATTATCCTCCATCAATTGACCGAGCAGAATACCCAGAATTATTGGCACCAGCGGAACGTCAAGTTTCCGCAACAACCAGCCGCCCACGCCGAATGCGATCATCATAAAAAGGTCGAATGGGCTGTGACTGATGGAATAGATCCCGATCAAGCCGACGATGGCGACAATCGGCATCAGCACATGGGAAGGGACCATCAGCAATTTGGCAAAAAAGCCGACCAGCGGCAGGTTCAGGACCAACAGCATAAAGTTGCCGATAAACAAAGCCGCGATCAGCCCCCACACCACGTCCGGGTGCTGCTGAAACAACAGCGGACCGGGCGTGATATTCATCGACATCAACATGGCCAGCAACACGGCGGTGGTCCCGCTGCCCGGCACCCCGAGGGTCAGCATGGGCACCAGGGCTCCCCCGGCAGCGGCATTGTTGCCCGCTTCCGGAGCGGCAACCCCGCGGGGATCCCCGGTTCCGAACGTCCCGTCATGATCGACCAGCCGTTTTTCAATGGTGTAGGAAAGGAAACTGCCGAGAGATGCTCCGGCTCCGGGCAGCACCCCTGCCACAAAGCCGATCACGCTGCTGCGTAAGGTGGTCCAGGTCAGGCTGAACAGCTCTTTCCACTTCAACTTGAACTTATTGACCGTGACCTTGACGGTCGTGCCGGCATGACTGTCTTCGAGAAAGAAGAGGATTTCGCTGATGGCGAACAGGCCGACGATGGCAACCAGAAAATTGACCCCTTCGAACAGCTCCATCTGGTTCAGGGTATAACGCGGCTCCCCGGTGGCGGGATCAAGACCGATGGTTGAAATCATCAAACCGATGGAAGCGGCCAGCAGCGACTTGAATTGGTTTTTGCTGCTGATCCCGCCGATGGTGGTAAAAGCCAGGACAAACAGGACAAAATACTCGGCGGGCCCGAAAAACAGGGCAAATTTAGCCAGTAACGGGGCAAACAACAGCAGTCCGAAGGTGGCGATCAACCCCCCGACAAAGGACGAGACCGCCGAAATCGCAAGAGCTTCACCGGCCTTGCCTTGCTTGGCCATGGGGTAACCGTCCAGAGTGGTCATCAAGGCCGGTTCGTCGCCGGGAATATTCAACAGAATACTGGAGATCCGACCGCCGTACATGGCGCCATAATAAACGCTGGTCAGCATGATCAAAGCTGTCGCCGGCGGTAACCGCAAGCTGAATGCCAGCGGGATCAGAATAGCGACCCCGTTGGAAGGGCCCAGACCAGGTAACGCACCGATGATGGTTCCCAGAAAAGCACCCAGCAGGGCGAGCCCCAGATTAAGCGGAGTCAGGGCGACTTCAAAGCCCTGCATCAAAAAACCTAAAGTCTCCATTTATAGTATTCTCCCCAGAAGTCCGGAAGGAAGCGGCAGCTCAAGCAGAATATCAAATAATCCAAAGACAACCAGAGAGACACCGATCCCGGTCAGCACAGCCGTTTTGATTGAGGCCCCAAGCTGCCGGCCGAGAACCGTTACCGCCAGCAGCGTTGCGATGATAAAGCCGAGCCATTCCAGCAATCCGGCATAAGCCAGTAACACCGCGATAACCAATATCATCTTCAGAATTATTTTTGCCGGTGGCCAATGCGGGGAATCATCCGGACGGAGCAGGAGATAAATCGCGGTTACCGCAAGGACAGCCCCAAGCAGATACGGAAACGTACTCGGTCCCAAAGGATCCGACATGAACCCGGGGTCGAAACCCCGGGCCGTCCAACTGTACGTCGCTGCCAGCAGCAGCATGAGAGCGCCAAAAATCCGATCACTCATTTGACAATACCGAGCTCTTTGGACAGTTCACGAATATCGGACACCTGCTGATTCACAAACGTATCGAAATCTTTGCCCTTTTTGAAGAAAGGCATGAGCCCGTTGTCGGTCATGATCTGTTTCCACTCGGCAGACTTGTAGAGGGTATCCATGGAATTTTCCCAATAGTTATAAGCATCCGCGGAGATGTCTTTGGGAACATAGAAGCCGCGCCAGTTGGGACCAAGGGCCTGAACACCTTGTTCGATGGCGGTCGGAATGTCACTCAGAGTGCCGGGCAGACGCTCTTCGGAAAGGATGGCCAAGGCCCGAATACCACCGGATTCCAGATGCCCCTGAACTTCACTGATATCACCAGAGAAGGCTTTGATATGGCCGCCAAGCAGCTGGGTAATTGCCTCGCCGCCCCCCTGGAAAGCAATGTATTTCACTTTTCTCAGATCTTTCATCCCGGCAGCCTTGGCGGCAATCAGAACTTTGAAATGGTCCCAACCGCCGACTGCGCTGCCGCCGCCAATGGACACATTGGCGGGATCGGTTTTCAGAGCCTCCATCAAGTCGCCCAGGTTTTTAAATGGTGAATCTTTGGCCACGGCAATAACACCATAATCAGCACCGAGCGCCCCAACCCATTTCACCATGTCCTTGTCCATCCCCGGGAATTTGTTCTGGGCCAACCGGGTCGTCGTCGAAGTACTGGCGGCCACCAGCAGATTGGGGTCGTTATCCCGTTTGCTGACCACATAACCGAAGGCAACGCCACCGCTGGCCCCCGGCATATTGGTCACCTGGACCGGTCCGGGAACCAGTTTCAGATCGTAAAGGGTTTTGCCGACCTGGCGACAGGTAAAGTCCCACCCGCCACCGGGATTGGCCGGAGCAATACATTCGACATTGCCGGGATCAAAAGCAAACACAGGCGTTGTCAACCCACCATAAGCCACAATCAGCAGAAGTAATACAGCAAGCCTTTTCATCACTTACCTCCAGAAATAAAAACGGGTTAGACATCCAATGCTCCCCTTGCCGGGAAGCGGGAACTGAATCCAACAACGAAATACCACCTGGAACATCTGAAGCTTGTCAATCGATCTTGCCGCTGTGATCCTGAATTTTTTATTCGTCCTGTCAGGTTACAATTATCCCACAAACACAAAGATTAACGCGGCAATAAAACACTGTAAACAATTGTGCCATAATATTTTTTTCATTCATTCTGGACATTCTGTTCATACTGTTCACGGGGGGGGACCCGTCAGAACAACCTGCCGATAATACGGCTTAGCAGGGGGACAACCAGGAACAGGGTAAAAATCCTGAAGGTATGTAACATCGCGACAATATCGGTCCGATACCCTTCACTTTGGGCCATCAAACTCATCCCCGACATCCCGCCCGGAGACAAGCCGAATAACGCTGTTGCGGAATCGACAATCCCGAGGCGCTGCGCAACGTAGGCCATGAAGATGGTCAGGATCACCAGGATAAAGGTACTGACCATGGCCAGGGGGATGATCTTGGGGATCAACTCCAGACTGGAACGATCGAAACTCATCCCCAGGGTGATCCCGAGGGTAATCTGGATCAGCGTGGAGATATGACCGGGAATCACAAAACGGCCGGGGATAATAATTGCGGCAAGCCCGGAACCGAGCATGGCTCCGACAATGGCACCACCCGGGAAATGCATCCGTTGGGCCAGCAGCCCGCCGCCGGTACCAGCCAGGATAACCAGTAATATCCGTTCCATCACCGCGCTCCCCTATTCCAGATGACGTAAGGGTGAACCGCCGTAGGTCCAGAGATAATCACGCGGAATCGGTCCTTTGTTCCGCCCGCCCTGCTGAGTCTGCTCCCAGGCGTGGGCAAGTATCCCCACCGAACGCGACAGACAGAACAGGCCCCTGGCCAGCTTCGGTTCAAAACCGAGTTCCGCATAAATCACCGCGGTGGCACCGTCGATATTCATCGGGATTCGCTTCCCTTTGAGCCTGAGCAACGCCGCCTCGACAGCGCGGCCGATCTCGGCAAAGCGGCCGGAAACAACCCCTTGCGCAGCCGCTTCATCGACCAGTTCAAGCAAACGCGGAGAACGCGGATCAATCGGGTGGAAACGATGGCCAAAGCCCGGGGCGAAGATGCCCTGGGCCAGCAGGTCGGCAATGACCACTTCAGCGGCCTGGTCTAAGGGCGCGCCCTCATCCATGGCCCGCTGTATCTTCAGATACATTTCAATGGCCTGCTCGCCAGCTCCGCCGTGCACATCGCCCAGGACATTGACCGCTGATGCCATGGCACCATTGAGCCCGAGGCCACAGGTCGAAGCCATGCGGGCAATGGCGATACTCGGAGCCTGGGGGCCATGATCGACTGCCGACATCAACGCGGTATCAAGCAGCTTCACCGCCGCCGGATCGGGCAACTCGCCGCGCAGCATCAGCCAGATCATCTGCGGAAAAGAGATATTGCCGATTAGTTCTTCAATCGGATATCCTCTGAACCGAATCATTCCCGGCTGCATCTCGACGATATCCGTCTGCCACCAATCGCTGACCGCCCTATCCTGAACTCTGTCCTCTCCCATAAATCAAATCACCCTTTCTGCTCGCAAATCAGCAATGTCCTGCGCAGACAACCCCATTTTGCCCAAAATTTCATCCGTATGCTGCCCGAGCAACGGCGGCGGTGTGGCGACCTGAGGAGCGACACCGTTCAGTCGGAAGCCGGGCCGGAAAATATCCACCTCGCCAACCTCCGGAACATCATCAAAGCGCCCAATCACCCCGCGACTACTTAAATGGGGATGGCTCAACGCTTGGGGGACGGTCAACACCTGCCCGGCCGGCACCCCCGCCCGGTTCAATTCCCGTTCCCACTCGGCAGCGGATTTTCCCGCCAGTTGGCGCTCCAGTAATTCTTTCAGGTCCTGGCGATTTTGCAAGCGCACCTGCCGCTCGCAGAACCGCGGATCCGCAACCCACTCCGGCTTGCCAACCAGCCGACACAGGGTTTCAAACTGTTCCTGTTTGTTGGCCGCGATGTTGAGCAGGCCGTTGCCGGTACGAAATGTGCCCGACGGGCTAGCGGTGAAGTTGTCGTTCCCCATGGGTTGTGGCTCTTTGCCGGCAATCAGGTAATTGGACACCACCCAGCCCATAGTCGACATGATGGAGGAAAGCATCGACACGTCGATGAAAACAGCCTCATCTCCTGCCCGGCCGCGCCCCGCCAACACCGAGGTGATGGCAAATGCCGCGCTCATGCCACCAACGGTATCGGCCACCGGATAGCCAACCCGCAACGGAGCCGAAGCACTGTCGCCGGTAATACTCATCACCCCTGACAACCCCTGAATGATCTGATCGTAAGCCGGTTGATGACAGAGCGGGCCGGTCGCGCCGAAACCGGAAATGGCGCAAAACACCAGGCGGCTGTTCACCTGTTTCAATTCATCAAAACCCAGTCCGAGACGGTCCATCACGCCTGGGCGAAAATTCTCCACCAGAACATCGGCGCCGGCGATCAGCTTCTTGAACAGGCTTTTACCTTTTTCACTTTTCAGGTTGATGGTTATGGATCGTTTCCCGGCATTCTGGGCCAGAAACGAAACGCCCATCTTTTTTTTATTCAGCTCCGGACTGGCGCCCAACTGGCGGGCCAGATCACCTGAACCGGGGACTTCAACCTTGATGACATCGGCGCCCATATGGGCAAGCAGATGCCCACAGAAAGGACCGGACAGAACATTGGTCAGATCAATAACACGAATTTTTTCTAAAGGTCGGCACAGCATGAGGGCTCCTGAATGCAAACAACAGACATAAAGTTATTTCAAGCAGAATCGTTTTCCACTATACAGAATATTCAACCAAACTCAAGTCAATATTGCATTAAAAAGAATTGTGTTCTATTCTACAGAATATTTATCTACAAGGAGATCATGAACCATGCCGCAAGATCGCGTCGAAGCTGTTGAAAGAGCGCTGGAAATCCTCAACTGTTTTTCGGAAAACGCCCCGGTGGTCAGCCTCAAACAAATTTCCGAGGCAACCGGCTTTTATAAGAGTACAATCCTCAGACTGGCCTCATCCCTGGAACGCTACGGCTATCTGACCCGACAGGTCGATGGCCGGTTCCGCCTGGGGACTGCGGTCATCAGCCTCGGTGATATCGCCCGGAGGAGTTTCGACATCAGCTCTGTGGTCCGGCCGGTCATTGAAGAGCTGCGGGATCAGTTCAATGAATCGGTTGCCTTCTATACCCACAGCGGCAACAAGCGGATCTGTCTGTATCGCGCCAACGCCAACCGCGCGATCCGCCATCAGCTTGAGGAAGGCCTTCGTCTGCCCCTCGACAAAGGGGCGGCCGGACGCATTCTGCTTGCCTATAACGGTGAACCGGGCGAGCCTTACGACACGATCCGCAAACAAGGCTGGTATACATCGTTGGGAGAACGCGATCCGGAAGTTGCTTCGGTCGCCGTGCCGATTCTCGATGGAGACGGCCATATCCTGGCCGTTCTGGCAACCTCCGGACTGATTTCGCGGTTTGATGAACAGCGCCGCCGGGAGTGTGCTTTGGCTTTGCAGCAGAAAGCCGCAGAATTGGCGGGACGCCTGGATCCGCTCCCGCTAAGAGAAATGAGTAACAGCACCAGGTAAACAGCAGCTACTTTATCAATCACTGACTGAACAATCCCGTTCAAACCGATGAGCAGGTTATGGGTTTCAGATTCGTTGTTCCGTTGAGCAACCGTTTTTCCGCCAACCTCAAAGCCAGGATGATTTTACTGGTCTGCCTGCTGGTGCTGACCCTGACCCTGGTCGCCGGCGGCATGTACACAGTCACCATCGGAGAGGTTCTCGAAGAACAGATCGGCCGACGGGCGCTGGATGTTGCCAGGACGGTTGCCCAGATCCCACTGGTCCGCGAACATATTACCAAGCCCCATCCGGACGGCACCCTGCAAACCCTGGCGGAGCACATCCGGAAACAGACCGGGGCCGAATTTATCGTGATCGGCAACCGCGACAGCATCCGTTTTTCACACCCGATTCCAAACCGCCTGGGCAAACGCATGGTCGGTGGGGACAATGCTCCCGCCTTGGAACAAGGCAAATTCTATGTCTCCAAAGCGGTCGGCAGCCTCGGCCCCTCGATCCGGGGCAAAGCCCCCATCTTCAATAAAAGCGGCGACATTATCGGTATCGTTTCGGTCGGTTATTTGCAGGAGGACGTGCGCGCCATTGTCCATACCCGGCAATCCAAAGTCAGCTTGCTGGTGGGAGTCTTACTGTTGCTGGGAACCATGGGCGCGATTAGCATCTCGAGCTGGTTCAAAAAGGCAATTTTCGGTCTGGAACCCGAGCAGATCGCCAGAATGTTCACCGAACGTGCGACCATCATCGAATCGATCAGGGAAGGAATTGTCGCCATCGACCGCGAGGCCAAAGTCACGGTTACCAACCAACAGGCCCTGGAAATCCTCGGCAATGTTATGGAAGACCAGGTCATCGGCCAGCATATCAGCAAAGTCCTGCCGGGGGCAAAACTGAGCAGGATCCTTGAAGGCGGGGAACAGCGCGTCGACCGGGAACTGATCGTCAACGACCGGGCGCTGATTATCAACACGGTGCCGATGTACGAACACGATCTGATCATCGGCGCGGTGGCGAGTTTCCGCAGCAAAGACGCCATGGACATTCTGGCCCGTCAGCTCTCCCAGGTGAAGGAATATTCCGAACTGCTCCGCGCCCAGACCCATGAATATTCCAATAAGCTGCACACCATCGCCGGCCTGATCCAGATCGGCCACCACAAAGCAGCCCTGGAGCTGATCAGTCGTGAATCCGCCGGCTACCAGGGGTTGATCGCGTTTCTGGCCAAGGCCGTCCCGCACCCGGTCCTGGCGGCCTTTCTGCTTGGGAAATACAACCATGCCCAGGAGCTGCGGATCGATTTCAGCATCGACCCGGATAGCCAGCTGATCGATGTTCCAGCCGAGTTGAACAGAGAAAAAGTACTGACAATTCTGGGAAATCTGATCGATAATGCCTTTGATGCCGCCCTCAAGAATTCCCCGCCGCCGCGGGTGATGGTGTCCTTTATCGATGCCGGCAATGATCTGGTCTTTGAGATCGAAGATTCCGGCTCAGGGGTCCCCCAGGAGATAACGCACTTCATTTTCGAACGCGGCTTCTCGACCAAACGCCCGGATCGAGGGCAGGGGCTGTATCTGGTGCACAAGGCTCTGCGTGATCTGGGTGGCCAGATCACCCTGACCGACAGCAGCGCATTGGGAGGCGCCCTGTTCAGTGTGTTCATTCCGAAACAGAGGAAAATGTAACATGGAGCTCAAGGTACTCATTGTTGACGATGATCCTCAGATTGCCGAGATTCACCATCATTTCATCCAAAAGATCGATGGGTTCAGCGTCTGCGGTATTGCGGAAAGCCTGGACGACGCCGAAAAGATGTCCCTGTTGCTGAAGCCGGACCTGATTCTCCTTGACCTCTATTTTCCGGAAGGGCTGGGGACGGATATCCTGTGGAACCTGCGCGTCCGCCAGCAGGCCACCGACGTTATTCTGATCACCGCCGCCAAAGAGCTGGAGCCGCTGCAGAACGCCATGCGCGGCGGAGTGTTTGATTACATCCTCAAACCGGTGATGTTCCCCCGCTTTCGGGAATCCCTGCAGAGCTTCCGGGAACATCGGCTGCGCATGAGCGCTGAGTCGACCTTGAACCAGCGCCAGATCGATCAGCTGCTGCACCCTTACAAGAACAGCTCTCCGGGAGAACCGGAATATCCGAAGGGGATCGATCCGTTGACCCTGAAAAAGATCAGCGATGTTTTCGCCGAACCTTTGCCCGGCGGGTTAAGTGCGGAAGAAGTTGGCCAGCGGATCGGGGCAAGCCGGACAACGGCCCGGCGCTACCTCGAATACCTCACTGCTGGGGGACAGCTCCAAGCGGAACTGATTTACGGCGCGGTCGGCCGGCCGGAACGGAAATATTTTCCGAGCTGAAGCCGACCGGCCGCACCGGTCCGGGCAATCATCAATCCTACGCGACCGCCACCTTGACCACGACTTTATGAATCATCCCCTCACCGATCAGCGGCAGATGGGCGTCCTCCGGAAAGAACACAGCAAACGAGCCGTCTTCAACCACCAGCCAGGTTTGCGGCCGTTCGTTAAAAAACTGCAGATCCCGGTCAGCGTCGTAACCATCATCGGAACTCTGACAGCTTGCAGCCGGTGCCCAGCCCATGTTGTCAGTCCCGCCCAGAACCATCTGGATATCGATATAGCGCTGATGGGTCTCGATTTTCGCGGCCGCAGCCTCACGCCCCTGCGACTTGGAAATCGACGCATACACATTGCGCCCGGCCAGCTCATACTCGCCGGGTGCCAGTTCTTTTAAATCAGGCCGGCGCAAAAAATCGAACGCGGCCTTGAATCCTTTATTGAGCACTTCATAGCGTGCTGCATTTGCAATGACATCAAATACCATGACCTCACCTTTCTCCAAAACGTGTAAAGGTTGCACCAACCGCCAGCAGAGCGGCTTTCGGCACAACGGCTTGTTCCTTGCGAGCCCCGTCTCCAGGTCCGCCCCAAATGCCGGGAGGACGTTGCTTGCAAAACTGGATGTTATCGGTATCAGCCCGCCGAAAACAAGGGAAATTTGGAGC
The DNA here is from genome assembly GCF_000711225.1 of Pelobacter seleniigenes DSM 18267. NCBI lineage: Bacteria > Pseudomonadati > Thermodesulfobacteriota > Desulfuromonadia > Desulfuromonadales > Desulfuromonadaceae > Pelobacter > Pelobacter seleniigenes. The sequence continues at coordinate 2,846,252 of NZ_JOMG01000002.1, read as the reverse complement.
CTCGCTCACGTTAGCGGCGCAGTTCCTCGATGACCCCGCTCAGATCGAGATCTCCCCGCCCGGCCTCCGACATCCGATCAAACGCCGCTCCGGACTGCTTGGCCAGAGGCAGGGGGATATCTTTTTCTGCAGCGATCCGGGCCGCAGTGACGAGAATCTTCTGCATGTACTTGGCCGGGCCACCAGGCTTGAAATCGCTTTCGACCATCCGCTTGCCATGCTCCTTGAGAATCACCGAATCGGCAAAACCGCCCAGCAACGCCGCATGCACGGCCTTGGGGTCGGCACCCATGCGCGCGGCGAAATTAAGGGCTTCGGCAACGGCGAGTACGGTATCACCGACAATAATCTGGTTACAGAGCTTGGCCACGCTGCCGCTGCCGACCGGACCGACGTGAGTCACTCGGCCCAGGGGAGCGAACACGGCCATGATCGCGTCAAGAACGGACCCTTCACCACCGGCCATGATGCTCAAGGTTCCTTCAGCCGCACCTCGCTCTCCGCCGGAAACCGGCGCATCGATGAAAAATAATCCTTTGGCCGCAGCGGCCGCGGCTAATTCCCGGGCTTCGTCAGGCGCATAGGTCGCCATATCGACCAGGTAGCGACCGCTGCCAATGGCGCTGAGCAGATCCTGCTCAAAATAAAGCTCCCGAGCCGCCTCGTAATCAGCCAGCATGGCAATGACCAGTTCTGCATCCGCAACCGCCGCATGGGCCGTGTCGGTGACCTCGGCGCCGAACTCGGCCAACGGGGCAGCTTTGGCCCGGGTGCGGTTCCAGACCTGGAGGGGAAAGCCCGCCTGGCACAAGCGCCGCGCCATCTGAAAACCCATGATACCGGTTCCGAGCAGGGCCACTTTAGAGCCGTTCTGTAGCATATGTTCGATCTCCTTCGCTATGGTTTCAAAACTGCACAGCTGACCGGATGGCAGCGCTCACAGGTTGCCGAAACAGTCCATTGCGCGACTTGTTAAAATACCACCGGGGATTGCTCTGCAGGCCATGTTTCAATATCCTGTTGATGTCCCGAACAGGCAGTTGGCCAACGACATGTAGCCCTGCAACAGCCAAGCGCCAATAAGGTCGGCACTGCCCCGTCCACGGAACCGGTGATGTTATCGATAATTCTTGACCAATCAACCAAGATATACAAGAATAATTTAATCTTACTCCTTCGCCAAGCTTGCCCCTGGGCCAAATAGTTGTCATCCGGAAACACCGGATGACAATCATTAAGTTTTCAGATTGGAAATAAGCAATTTTTCGTTGTGGTAAGGAAATCCAGGGGTTGCGCGGAGGCGTAGTCCTTTACGCCGCACAAGAAAACCCGCAGATTGACACCGCCACAGCGGAAAAGGGCCGTTTCCGGATGAAAACCAAATAGAAGAAAGAGGATCGCTGTGGCATCGATTAAACGCAATCCGACCATGGCTGATGTTGCCCGCCGGGCGGGGGTATCAACCATGACCGTTTCCAGAGCCCTGAAAGGAAACGGCCAGGTCACCAAAAAGACCCACGAAAGAATCATCGCAGCGGTCGAGGAACTCGGCTATGTCCTGGACCTGACCGCCGGTGCGTTATCATCGCAAAAAACCGGCTTTGTTTCGGTGATTATTCCCTCCGTCAACAACTCCAATTTTTCCGACACCCTGCTTGGAATCACCGATACCCTGGACCCGGCCGGCAAACAGGTCTTGCTGGGGTATACCGGCTACAGTCTGCAACGCGAAGAGCAACTGATCGAAACCATGCTCCAGCGCCGACCTGAAGGACTGATCCTGACCGGCGGCGAGCATACCCCAAAGGCCCGTAAAATCCTTCAAAACACCTCGATCCCGGTCATTGAAACCTGGGATTTGCCCAGCAACCCCATCAACCATGTGGTCGGGTTTTCCAATGCCGAGACCATGGAAAATCTGGTCGCCAGACTGGTTCTGGCCGGGTATCGGAATATCGGCTATATCGGCGGGAATGAAAAAGGTGACTTCCGCGGGATTGAACGCCGCCGCGGCTATGAGCATGCGATCCAGGCCCTGGGCCTGCCCAAAGCCCATATGGTTGCCATTGGCGACCCGCCGATTTCCATTGAACAGGGCGGGGCCGCCGTGGTCAAACTGGTGGAGGAATGGCCGGAGGTGGAGGCGGTGGTCTGCGTTTCGGACCCTTCGGCCTTTGGCGCGATCATGGAATGTCACCGCCGCGGCTGGCCGGTTCCGGAACGACTGGCCATCGCCGGATTCGGCAATTTCGAGATATCCCGCTTCTGCTGGCCGTCCATTACCACCGTTTCGGTCAATGGCCACGCCATCGGTCAACGGGCCGGAAAACTGCTCCTGCAGGCCCTCGAAGAAAGAGCCGCGGGCCGCTCCCTGCCCCCCCGGGTTGAACGGATTCCTCATTCGGTCATTGAGCGGGAAAGCACCGGAGCTCGTTAACAACTCCTGCCCCTCCCCGCGCAGATGAACCGATGGAAGTTCAGGCTTGCGCCGCTTCAGATCACCGGGGTCGGCAATGGCCGACCGGCAAAATGGGCTTCCAGGTTTTCACAAACCAACCTCCCCATGGCTTTCCTGGTTTCAACCGTACCGCTGGCATGATGCGGTTGCAGTAAAACATTGTCCAGGGCCAGGAATCTTGGATCAAGCTGCGGCTCCCCTTCGAACACATCCAGGGCGGCAAAGCCGAGGCTGTGGTCTTCCAGAGCATCCAGTAAAGCAGCTTCGTCAATATTGGAAGCGCGGGAGATGTTGATGATCATCCCCTGCGGCCCAACCGCTTTGATCACCGCCGCACTGACAATATGCCGGGTCGCCGGCCCGCCGGTGAGGGTGACGAAGAAAAAGTCGGCTTGCGCTGCCAGTTCAGCCGGATCTTCAATATAGGTCCAATCCTTGGCAAAATCCCGGGGTCCGAGATCAGAGTAGGCAATCTCCATATCGAAAGCGGCACAACGCTTGGCCACCTCATAACCGATTCTGCCCAGCCCGAGGATTCCGACCCGCTTTCCGGACACCTGGGTCTGCAAAGGATAGAGCCCCTGTTTGCCCCAGTTGCCGCTACGCACCCATTGCTCTGCGCCAATCACCCCACGAGCACCGGCCAGCATCATGGCGATACCGAGATCGGCGACATCCTTGGTCAGCACATCCGGGGTATTGGTCACTCGAATCCCCCGCGCTCTGGCCGCGTCCAGGTCGACAGCGTCATAGCCGACCCCGTATACGGAAATAACTTCAAGCTGAGGCAGCGCGTCAATCAGCTCCCGACTCGCTCCCAGTTCGCCCCGGGTGGCAATTCCACGAATAACGTCAGCCCGCTCGGCGATAAAAGCCGCTTTATCATCAGCCTCGAAATAGGGATGAAGCTGAAACGATTTTTCCAACAGTTCAATGTCCCAGGAGGGGTACGGCCCCATCTGTAGAATATCGATCTTAGCCAAAGGAAAACCTCCATTTTGTAAGTCATTAACGCGCTGAGATAAATCTTGACAAGGGGAAGACCCATTCGTATTGTTATCGATAACATATTGAAATGCAAGTCAATAGTTGCCGGCCTCGGCAGACCAAAACAACGACTGAAGAGGCGGATCAGCTTTTTTGTTGCAGCAGGCCTGTCAGAACGGGCTGATCACGCTAAACTGTTAGACTCGAATAGTGTCATTATTGACTCAACACATCAGAACCGGAGGAACCAATGAGCCAGAAATCATCTCCACGTGTCAGTGTGATCGGTGTCGGAATCATGGGCACAGCCATCACGACCCGGCTGCTTGAATGCGGGCTGCGGGTCAGCGTTTTCGATCTTGATCCCCACAAGGTACAAGCCATGGTCACGCGCGGGGCCGTTGCCGCCACCTCCCCCGCTGACGCCGCCGGGCAGGCCGAGTTCATTATCCTGTCGCTGAATAATGCCGCCATCGTCAACAGCGCGGTCTTTGGCACAGCGGGTGTCGCCACTGCGGCCAGCGCCGATAAACTGCTTATCGACATGTCATCCATCGATCCGGAATCGACCAAAGAGATGGCCGCCAGGCTGCTGTCCGAATACGCCATGCCCTGGGTCGATTGCCCCCTCTCCGGCGGCGCCCCAAAGGCCCTGCTCGGCAAGCTGGCGGTCATGGCCGGTGGCCGGCAAGAGGACTTTGAAAAAGCGCGGACGGTCATGCAGCATCTCTGCGGCAACTTCACGTTGATGGGCCCTTCAGGTGCCGGACAGGCGACCAAACTGGTCAACCAGGTGCTCTGCGCCATCGGTTTTCAAGCCATTGCGGAAGCCACCCAACTGGCCTTGAAAGGCGGTGTTGACGTTTCGATGATCCCTGCCGCCCTGGCCGGAGGGCGGGCGGATTCCAGTCTGCTGCAGGAATTCATGGCCAAAATGGGTCGCCATGATTATTCGCCGACCGGAAGCCTGGCCAATATGCTCAAGGACATGGAAGCCGTGCAGTCGTTCGCCGCCAAAAACCGCGTTGCCATGCCGCTGACCAGCCTGACCACGGAAATCCACCGCCTGTTTGTTGCCGCCGGCAAAGGCGACAACGACAACGCCGCGCTGATGAAATTCTTCAACGGCCCGGCCGACGAGCCGACCGAATAAACAAGGACCAAGGGAAGAGGCCATGTACACACGTAGCGCAATTTTTGAAGGCCGGATTCGGCCGGGCAAAGAAGAGGAATTTTTTGCCGTTATTGAACAGCGCCTGTTGCCGATCTGGAAACGCATGCCCCATGTGTTGGATGTCCGCCTGTTCCGCACCGAAGCAAAAGATCCCGCCGCGCCAGGAGTCGTCCTGGTCCAGCAGATCGACTATCCAAGCCGGGAAGCGATTGAGGACGCCCTCTCATCAACTGTCCGTGACGAAGCGGTCGAGGCTTCACGAGCCCTGGAAGACCTGTTTGATGGACAGCATTATCACTATATCTATAAAAAACTGACCGATTAACCCTCCCCCGGTGGCCCGACCAACAGCGGCCACCGGGACTCCTTCCGAGCGCCCAACAGCTTCCCGGTTGCCGGATTCTTTCTTGTTATTTTCCCAATCTCTGCTAAATTACCCATATTGTTTCGCCGTGTTAGTGCATGCAGGTTATCTTGCAGCGGCGATCGTCCAGCCGATTCAAAAAGTCGATTGAACTAACCGGACGTTAACAAACAATTAGAATTTCTCTTCTTTGTTTGAGCCTGGAGCAACGCTACTACCATCTTCCGCAATGAGATGCTATTCATGACAAGCAATCGTAGCTCGACTCCGCCATCGCCGTTCAGCTCGGCTGCGCTTATTGCCCTGATCTATTTTGGCTTTTCAATATTCTGGATTTTGGCCGGGGATCGTATTCTTCTGCTGTTTTCCCAAGAGCCCGACGTCATTACCCACCTCCAGTCCCTGAAAGGGACCGCCTTTGTCAGCCTCAGTTCGCTGCTCATCTTTGTTCTGGTCAGGAGGAGCCTGGCGATCGCCCGCAAGCACCAGCAGGCCTCCGCAGCCAATGAGGAGCGCTATCGGTTGCTGGTGGAAAATCAGAATGACCTGGTTGTCAAGGTTGATCCCGAAGGCAGGTTTCTCTATGTCAGCCCAACTTATTGCAAACTGTTTGGAAAAACCGAACAGCAGTTGCTCGGGCAAACATTCATGCCCCTTGTTCATGAAGATGATCGGGAAGATACCGCCCGGAAAATGGCCGCCCTTTGGCAGGAGCCCTACCAGGCCTATCTTGAACAGCGGGCGTTGACAGCCCAGGGCTGGCGCTGGCTGGCCTGGTCAGACCGTTCCATAATTGACTCTACCGGTCATGTCGAGGCCATCGTTGGAGTCGGCCGTGACATTACCGGCCTCAAACAGGCCGAAGAGGCCCTTAAAGCCAGCGAGGCAAAGTTCAAGGCTCTGGCCGATACCTCACCGCTGGCCATCTACATGCTGAAAGGAATTGATGAAGAAGCGGAATATGTCAATCCGACCTTCACCCGCCTGTTCGGCTATTCCCAGGAAGATGTGAAGTCGGCCCGGCAGTGGTGGAACCAGGCCTATCCAGACCCCGAATACCGGCGACAGGTGTCTAAAGAGTGGTCACAAAGGGTGCAGAAAGCCCATGATACCAAAGCCGATTTCGAACCCATGGAAACCCAGGTTACCTGCAAGGACGGTTCGAAAAAGACCATTTTATGGGGTTTCCAGCCCATTGGAATGCAGAACTGGATTTATGGCCTGGACCTGACCGAGCAACGCAATATTGAAGAACAGCTGCGCCAATCACTCAAGATCGAATCCATCGGCCAGCTGGCCGGCGGCATTGCCCATGATTTCAATAATATGCTCAGCGTTATCCTCGGCCATACCGAACTGGCCCTGCGTCAGCTCTCTCCTCAGGACCCGCTTTACCAGCAGTTGCAACAGATCAGCGCTGCCGCGACCCGCTCAACGGAGATGACTCGCCAGCTGCTCGGTTTCGCCCGCCGCCAGACAGTTGCTCCGCAAATCCTCGATCTGAACAGATCCCTCCAGAACATGCTGAGCATGCTGCAACGGCTGATCGGAGAAAATATCGAGCTGATATGGAACCCGGGCGGGCAACTCTGGCCGGTCAAGATAGACCCGACCCAACTCGATCAGATCCTGATCAACCTCTGCATCAACGCCCGCGACGCCATTTCAGGAGCCGGTCAGCTGACCATTGAAACAACCACGGTCAGCATCGACGATGACTATTGCCGCCACCATATCGACTTTTCCCCCGGCGATTTTGTCGTCCTCTCGGTTAGTGATGATGGCAGCGGCATGGATCATGCCACCAGGAATAAAATTTTCGAGCCGTTCTTTACCACCAAAAACAAGACTGGCGGCACCGGCCTGGGCTTGGCGACTGTTTACGGGATCGTTCGGCAGAATCGGGGATTTATTCATGTCTGCAGTGAGGTTGGCCGAGGGAGCACGTTCCGGATTTATCTGCCCCGCCAGCGAGCAGAGCTAAGCCACCCCGCCCGGCAAACGGAGAACCCCGTTGCATCACCAGGAGGGGAAACCATTTTGGTTGTCGAAGATGAAAGCGAGATCCTGAACCTGCTCCGCATCCAACTTGAAGCGATGGATTACCGCGTTCTCACCGCAGCGACCGCGGAACAAGCTCGGCAATTGGCTCGACAGTACAAAGATTCCATCGCCTTACTCATGACTGACATCATCATGCCGGAGTTGAATGGCCGTGACCTGGCGCAGCAACTGCTGGACATCTGCCCGCAGCTGAAAGTCTTGTATATGTCGGGCTACACCGCCAATGCAATTGCCCATCACGGGGTGCTTGAACCGGGGATCAATTTTATCCAGAAACCTTTTTCCGGTCAGGAACTCGGTCGTAAAATCCGCACCGCCCTGGCCGTCCACGAATAAAAAAGCCGCGGCAGCTGGAAGGCTGACCGCGGCTTTTTTAATCAGCAAGCGCTGGTCATTATTTTACATAGTTCCGATACTCTGGCGCCCATTGCTGCGAACGGACAAATTCCAGAACATTGGCAGGCTTTTCAATGCCAGCCACGCCGTCATTGAAGGCCACTTCGGCCACTGCGGCACCGATATAGGCAGACACCTCGCGAATCCGGCTCAGGGCCGGATACATCCGTCCCATCTCCAGATCGCTTTCCAGGACCTGGTCGGCCAAAGCCCGGGCTGCCTGGGAGAACATCCGGTCGGTCACTGTTTTCGCCTTGCAGGCGACCGCGCCCAGGCCGATCCCCGGAAAGACATAGGCGTTGTTCCCCTGGCCCGGGACATAGGTTTGCCCCTTGAAGACACAAGGCGGGAACGGGCTGCCGCTGGCAAAAATGGCGCGGCCGTCAGACCAGGTATAAGCCTCTTCCGCAGAACACTCGGACTTTGAGGTCGGATTGGAGAGAGCAAAAATAATCGGCCGCTCATTCAGCTCGGCCATGGTCTGGATGACTTCCTGATTAAAGGTTTTGGGAATCGTCGAAACACCGATAATGGCGGTGGGCTTGAGAGATTTGACGGCGCTCAAAAAGTCCGGTTCAAACGGATAATCATGAGCGAAACGCAGCTTATGCTCAACCAGATTATCCCGGCTTTTGACAACCAGGCCCTTGGAATCAACGAACCAACATTTGGCCCGCGCTTCTTCCAGGGTATCACCCTCATCAACCATGGCGGAAACAATCAGGTCGGCGATGCCGATCCCGGCTTCCCCGGCCCCAAGGAAGAGAATTTTTTGCTCGCCCAGGGATTTTTTGGTCACCCGCAATGCCGAGAACAACCCGGCCAGACTCACTGCTGCGGTTCCCTGCATGTCGTCATTGAAGGAGCAGATTTTGTCACGCCAATTTTCCAGCAGCCGGAATGCGTTGCTGTTGGCGAAATCTTCGAACTGAATGAGCACATCCGGCCAGATTTCCTTGGCAGCGTTCATGAATTCAGCAACGAAATCGTCAAACTCCTGACCGCGGACCCGATGCTGACGAATCCCCAGGTAAAGGGGATCGCCCAGATAGCCTTCGTTTTCGGTGCCGACATCCAGCATGACCGGCAGACACTGGGCCGGGGAAATACCAGCGCAGGCGGTATACAAAGATAGCTTGCCCACCGGGATACCCATGCCGCCGGCACCCTGATCGCCCAAGCCGAGAATCCGCTCGCCATCGGTCACGACGATCACTCGAACATCTTTACGAGGCCAGTTTTTCAGAATCTCGGCGATATTGCCGCGCTCTTTGTAGCTGATGTAAAGGCCCCGCGGACGCCGGAAAATGTGGCCGAACTGCTGACAGGCCTGGCCGACCACCGGGGTGTAAACGATCGGCATCATTTCATCCAGGTTGTCCATCAAAACCCGATAAAACAAGGTCTCATTGCGATCCTGCAAGCTGGCGAGGTGAATATAACGTTCCAGATCGGTCTTCTTCTGACGATAGTTTTCCAAAACCCGGGCAACCTGCTCTTCCATCGTGAAAATCTTGGGCGGAAGGAGCCCTTTAAGTCCCAGAGTTTCTCGTTCTTCAGCGGAAAAAGCAGTTCCTTTGTTCAACAGCGGATCCTGCAACAGGGCTGTTCCTGTCGGAAGACTGTTCTCAACTTTTTCAATCATAATAATCACCTCAGGCATTAGTAAAAGGGTGGGATCTCAGCAGAACCGGTCATGATCGGCCGGCCTGCACGCTACTCTCGCTAAATTGAAACACACAATAAAAGAACGGAACGATATCAATCACCATCATGTTCTGGTTGGGGAAGGATAGCGCCCGCACAAAAAACAAATAACCGCCCGCCGGACTGAAGGCATAGATGGCCTGCAATCATTTGGTGTTTAGCTGGTTGCCATCCGGAAACTCCGAAGGGCAACGGCTAAGTTTTCAAATTGGAAACGAGCAATTTTTCGTTATGGCAAGGAAATCAAGGGGTTGCGCGGAGGCGTAGTCCTTTACGCCGCACAAAAAACCCGCAGATTGCCACCGCCACAGCGGAAAAGGGCCGTTTCCGGATGAAAACTAGCTGGTAACAGCTAAACCCGGCCTATCAAATAAAGGCTGAATAAAAATTACCTTAAATGATGCCGTACCATATCGTAAACGCCAAGAAAAAAAAAGCCCCGTGATCAGGAGGGGTGTCACGGGGCACAATGTTTGAGAGGTTTCTCGAAGAGATTTGGTGTAGATCAACAACTCGCCTGCCACAACAAATTGTTGATGGTTTATATCTAACAATTTTGATAATGATTGTCAATAATATTTTTATCGGATCTTTATTTTTTTTGCAAACGTCGGTATTAAGCACCCTCCAAGGGCACAGCAGCGATGTTCGGGTGAGATATTCAAGGCAGCAGTACAGCGTGCAAGTTCTTGGAATTCCCATGATCGCCGTATAAAAAAAGGCCGGTCAACAAGTTGACCGGCCTGGTGAGGGCAGAAGGTAGTTTGCTCCTCGGGTGAAACATCGTGTCTAACGGTTTTTCGGAAAAGCCCATCCGGCGACTTTTCCACATCCGATCGGGAAAAATTCTCTGGTCCCGATCTCGCAAAATCAATAAACCAAAAACCTCTTTATTGATTTTGCTGCGTAGCCCGGCGTCGGGCTACGCAGATTGTCCTGTGAATTTCCGTTTCAGGAAATATACTTGACCAGGTCAAGAACCCGGTTGGAATAGCCCCATTCGTTGTCATACCAGGACAGAACTTTGACCATGGAACCGTCCATGACCGCAGTAGAAAGCCCATCAACAATGGATGAAGCGGCATTGCCGTTGAAGTCCTTGGACACCAGCGGCAGTTCGCAGAATTCAAGAATTCCTTTCAGCGGACCTTCAGCAGCAGCTTTCAAAGCAGCGTTGACCTCCTCAACAGAGGTTTTTTTCTCGGTTTCGACAACCACATCAACCAGGGAAACGTTGGGAGTCGGAACCCGGACAGCCAGCCCGTCCAGTTTTCCTTTGAGCTGCGGCAAGACCAGGGACACCGCTTTGGCAGCGCCGGTCGTGGTCGGAATCATCGACAGCGCAGCCGCCCGAGCGCGACGCATGTCAGAGTGGGGCAGATCGAGAATCCGCTGATCGTTGGTATAGGAATGGATGGTGGTCATCATCCCCTTGACGATCCCGAAGGACTCGAGCAGCACTTTGGCAACCGGGGCCAGACAGTTGGTGGTGCAGGACGCGTTGGAGAGGATATGGTGCTTGGTCGCATCGTAATCCTGCTCGTTGACCCCCATGCAGACGGTCAGATCGACTTCCTTGCCGGGAGCGCTGATGACAACTTTTTTGGCACCGGCATCAATATGCTTTTGCGCGGCGGCACGCTTGGTGAACAGACCGGTCGACTCAATGACGATCTCGACTCCCAGATCGCCCCAGGGCAGTGCGGCCGGATCGCGTTCGCTGAGGATCTTAACCGCTTTGCCATTGACAATCAGGTTATCTCCTTCAGCAGCCACATCGCCGCTGAAAATACCATGCACAGAGTCATATTTAAGCAAATGCGCCAGGGTTGCAGCATCGGTCAGATCGTTGATCGCCACAATATCAAAATCAGGGTTGCCTTGGGCTGCACGAAAAACGTTACGTCCAATACGGCCGAATCCATTGATAGCTATTTTTTTTGACATAAGCATTTCCTTTTCGTTGTCACGTTAAATTTGAAAGATACTGGACAGTATAACATCTTGTCCGGGTTAAGCTTTGCTGTCCTGCTCTTCCAGATAATGTGCCGGGATCCCGGCTATGGATATATCGTTTCTGTGGAGCGGATATATCGTAAAGCAGGGGCCAGTTTGTATCCCGCTGACAATATCACCGGCAGTCACGGAAAAACGCAGGCCGGCAATATTCTTCTTGGCTTTAAACAGCTTTTGCATGATGAACTCCATAACCTGTCTGGTCTTTTCCCAAACAAAAAACCTGGCAGCCGTTGCAAAACAGGCTGCTCTGCCCAGGAATGGGCGAACAAAATCAATGCGGATTCTCGACCTCAGCGATTTTGTAAGGTGGGGCACTTCCAATTTTTCCCCACCGTGCTTGAAAAAATCTCCAAACGGACTTTTTCATTATCTTGCTACTCCTGCAGGACATCTCCGAGTTGATGAACCTTGAGCAGATTGGTTGATCCCGAACCGGAGACCGGGCTGCCCATGGTGATGACCACAATATCCCCGGTCTGCAGGGCGCCGGCATCCAGGACCGCCTTGGCCACCCATTCAATCTGCGACTCGGTGGTCCCCTGAACATCGACCTCAAGGGACTGAACCCCGGAATAGAGAGCCAGTTGCCGTGAGACGACCGCTGAGGGGGTTACCGCGATAATGGGAATCGAAGGCCGATACTTGGCAACCAACGCCGCAGTACTGCCGCTTTTGGTGAAAGCCAAAATCGCTTTGGCGCCAACCATTTCCGAAATCCGTGAAGCGGTCTGTCCGATCGCCTCGGACAGATCGAGAGCCCCTTCGCAATTCTGGCAGGTCAGCCGATGAGGCCGGCCCCGGGAGATCGAGGCGCTGGAAATATCATTGGCAACCTTACTCATCAGGCGGACCGCTTCCACCGGGTACTGCCCGGCAGCAGTTTCCGCTGACAGCATGACGGCGTCGGTGCCATCGAGAATGGCATTGGCAACATCCGAGGTTTCGGCGCGGGTCGGGCGCGGATTGCTGATCATGCTTTCCAGCATCTGAGTTGCGGTGATCACCGGTTTCCCGGCCAGGTTGCACTTGTGAATGATATTTTTCTGAATCAGCGGAACCTTTTCCGGGCGAATCTCAACCCCAAGATCGCCGCGGGCAACCATAACCCCGTCCGTCACCTCCAGGATGGCGTCAAAATTATCGACCGCTTCCGGTTTCTCGATTTTTGAAATAACCTTGATCGTCGAACCAGCCACCTTCAGACGCTGTTTCAGATCGACCACATCTGCCGCCTTACGGACAAAAGACAACGCCAGGTAGTCGACCTGCTGGTCGATGCAGAATTGCAGATCAAGCAGGTCCTTTTCGGTCAAAGACGGCGCGGACACCGCAGCCCCCGGCAGATTGATCCCTTTGCGGTCTTTGAGGAAACCACCGAAACGAACCCGGCAACGAACATCCGTTGCCAGGGTTTCGAGGACTTCCAGTTCCATCAGGCCATCATCGAGCAGGATCTGATTGCCCGCCTTGACATCCTGGGGAAGATTTTTGTAAATCGTCGGGATAACGCCGGTCTCCCCAAGAACCTCGCGGGAAGTGACAATCACCTCTTCCCCCGGGGTCAAGGTGATGCCACCATCTTTGAGCAGTCCGACCCTGATCTTGGGACCCTGCAGATCGCCGAGAATGGCAATGGCCCGGCCAGCCCGGGAAGAGACCCGCCGAATCCGTTCGATCAGAGCGGCCTTGTCAGCATGGTCGCCATGGGAAAAATTCAATCTAAAAACCGAAACCCCTGCCTCGATCAGTTGCTCGAGCATTTTTTCTTCGGAAGAAGCAGGTCCCAACGTTGCGACGATCTTGGTATGTTTGTACATAGGTTGCTATTCTTTCCCTTAAACCTTGGCCAGAGCGTCTTTGACTTGCGCGGTGATCGCCCCCCATTGCTTGTCGGCAATCTGCTGCTTGGTGGCCAACCAGGAACCGCCGATGTTGCTGACAATCGGCAAGGCCAGGTAATCATTCATGTTGGCCAGGCTGACCCCGCCGGTGGGGCAGAACTGCAGCCCCTGGCTGGCATAGGGACCGGCCAGCGCTTTCAGCATTTTAATGCCGCCGGCGGCTTCCGCCGGGAAGAATTTCTGCAATTTGCAGCCCAGCGCCAGTCCCTGCTCGATTTCCGAGGGGGTCATCACCCCGGGAATGAACAAGGTGTTTTTGGCTTTAAAAAAGTTGACCACGTCCGGGTTCAGCCCCGGGGCCAGGCCGAACTTGATTCCGGCATCAAGAGCCCGCTGGCCCTGCTCTTCAGTCAACAGAGTTCCTGCGCCAAGGAGCATTTCCGGGAATTTCTTGCCGATCAGCGAAATGGCCTCGGCCGCGGCTGCAGTACGGAAAGTCACTTCGATGACGTCCATGCCGCCTTCGAGGAGAGCTTCTGCCAGGGGCAATGCGTCAGCGGCATCATCGATCACGATAACGGGAATAATTGGCCGTTTTTTAAGTTCATTGATCATCTCTAGAGATCCTTTTCTATGCTAGTTGCCATCCGGAAACTCCGCAGGGCAACGGCTAAGTTTTCAGATTGGAAACGAGCAATTTTTCGTTGTGGCAAGGAAATCAAGGGGTTGTGCGGAGGCGTAGTACTTTACGCCGCACAAGAAAACCCACAGATTGACACCGCCACAGCGGAAAAGGGCCGTTTCCGGATGAAAACTATGCTAAAGAACCCGACCGGTTATCCGGTCGGGTCAGTCCTGTTTTTCAGCGATCGACGCGGGCACCGCCACCGCCAACGATTTTTTCAACTTCGGACAAAGATGCCATGGTGGTATCTCCCGGAGTGGTCATGGCCAGCGCGCCATGGGCAGCACCGTATTCCACGGCCAGCTGCGGGTCCCCCAGGATCATCAGACCATAGATAAAACCGGAAGCAAAGCTGTCTCCGCCGCCGACCCGGTCCATGATTTCGAGCCCCGGACGGTGGGTTGAGGTGTAAAACTCGCCGTCCACCCAGCACATGGCACCCCAATCGTTGACCGTTGCGGTTTTGACCCCGCGCATGGTGGTGGCCGTCGCTTTGAAATTGGGGAATTCGGCGACCGCTTTTTTGATCATTTTCTGGAACGAGTTGACATCCAGGTCGGTCAGGTTCTCATCAGCCCCTTCCACTTCAAAACCGAGGCAGGCGGTGAAATCCTCTTCGTTTCCGATCATGACATCGACATACTTGGCGATTTCGCGGTTGACCTCACGGCATTTTTCCAGTCCGCCGAACCCTTTCCACAGCGAGGGGCGATAGTTCAGGTCGTAGGAAACGATGGTGCCGTATTTTTTTGCAGCTTTGGCAGCGGCAATAACGGTATCGCCGGTGGTTTCGGAGAGTGCGGCATAGATCCCGCCGGTATGGAACCAGCGCACGCCCAACTCGCCAAAGATGTATTCCCAGTCGATATCCTCGGCTTTGATCTGGGAGGCGGCGGTATTACCCCGATCGGAACAACCGACGGCGCCGCGGATACCGAAACCGCGCTCGGTAAAGTTCAGCCCGTTGCGCACGGTCCGGCCGATGCCGTCATAATCGACCCATTTGATCAGGGAGGTATCAACGCCGCCTTGCAGAATCAGGTCTTCCATGAGCAGGCCGACTTCGTTTTTGGCGAATGCGGTCACCACGGCGGCGCGCTGACCGAAGCAACGGCGCAAACCCCTGGCGACGTTGTACTCACCGCCGCCTTCCCAGGCCCGAAACTGACGCGAAGTCCGGATACGGCCCTCACCCGGGTCGAGACGCAACATAACCTCTCCCAAAGACAGAATGTCGAAACGACATTCCTTGGCCGGCTTCACTGCAAAATTACCCATTTTCACCTCCGAAAAATTTTGTTCTGGTTAACCCCGCGGAACCTTCCGGCAGGGATGTCTATAACATGCACAGCTTGCTGGGCGACTAGCAGGTTGTTGAAAAAGTCCATCCTTAGCCTTTTTCAAGCCCGGTGGAGAAAAGTGCGATGTTCTCCACCTTACAAAATCAATGACTTCCAAGGCCGCCATTGATTTTGATCGCTCGTCCATGGGCTCATCAGGCTGTTTTTCAACAGCCTGCTAGCAGCCCAGCGACTGCGAAATAACGGCCGCGCATCTTTTCACCGCCTCAATCTCGCTTTCAATCCCCCGTTCATCGAGCAGATAGGACGGCACCGTGATACTGATAGCTCCAACCAGTTGCCGACGGAATCCCAATAACGGCGCTGCCACGCAGACGATCCCGCGGGTGATCTCCTCAAGATCCAGGGCATACCCCTGCTCGCGGATCTCCAGCAATTGTTTGCGCAACATATTGGGATTGGTGACCGTTTTATCGGTCAGGGGAGGCAAGGGCTCGGCGAGAACCTTGTCGATGGTTTCAGCTTCGGCAAAAGCCAGCATCGATTTCCCCATCCCGGTACAGTAGAGGGGAAAGCGCTTACCCACTTCCGAAAACAGCCGGATCCCATAATCCTTCGACTCGATCTTCTCGACAAAGACCCCCATGGTTCCGTCAAGGACGCCCAGGTTGGTGGTATGCCCGGTGGCTTTATTGAGCGCTTCGAGGTGCGGCCTGACGTGCTTGCGCAGCTGATAGTGGGTCATGACTTCCGCGCCGGTCGCGGCCAGCCGCAAACTACCGAAATACTTTTTGCTCTCCGGATTGTAGTCGAGATAGCCGACATCGGTCAGGTCGCGCAGAATCCGGTGAACGGATGACTTGGGAAGATCCACTGCGGCAACGACGTCCGAATAGGTGACGCCCCTGCTCTGCTGGGCAACAACAGCTTCAAGAATGGCAAAGATTTTATAAAGAGGATTCATGCCGTCTCCGAAAATCCCATATTTGGAGTTAATATCTGTATTTGGATGCTATCCCATTCAACGATCTCTGTCAATGGTATTTCAGATCGACAACATCGTTACAGTGACCCTCTTTTACCAAGGCTGAAGGACCACCGCTCCAGCACAGACTGGCCAGAGCCGAGCAGGTCGCAGACAGAGGCGAGACAACAAAGAAAAAGAACCGGAACACAATTGATTGGAGCAAAAAAGCCAGGTCGGCACATAAGGCCTTCGGGGATCTTGCGGCTGGGGTCAGGGGATGGCAGACAGGCTCCCAAGGGACAGGAGATGGGAGCAACTGCGGTTGACAGTTGCCCCCACCCATTGTTCAGAAGATCAGGACGGCAGCGGGTTTTCCGCCCGCAAGTCAACGGCCTGCGGAACACAACCTTTTTCCGCGCTGGTAACATCACTCATCAGGTTACTGGCCGCAATCTGCCGCAGCCGTTGCTGCATCTTGTGCTGACGCTCGTTAACCAGGGCAGTACGCTCCGGTAACTCCTGGTAAACCCTCAAGGTTCCGTTGACCAGGGCCTCGACATCGACGACATCAAGACGATTATCGTGCAGATTAAACCGGAGGATATCGCCATCGATCAGGGAACCGATCCCGCCGCCGGCAAACGCTTCCGGAGTCACATGGCCGACGCAAGCGCCCTTGGTCACCCCAGAGTAGCGGCCATCGGTCATGAGGATTGAGGACGCCTCCAGGACCTGATGGTGTTTGAGGTGATGAGCCGGAGCAAACATTTCCGGCATACCGAAGGCCCGCGGCCCCTGCCCGGCGATGACAAAGGCAAAAGAGAGGGCGCCGGCAGCCACCAGATCATGCATCTTGGTACTGTCGAAAGAGGTGATCGCCCCTTTTGAGTTGTGACTGAGAACGGCATTGATCAGGGGCAAGGGAACGGTCTCGACCACCTTGCCGAGGATCTCCATGAGCCGGGGGGAAGAGATCTCGTCGATACAGAGATGCTCGTTCTCATAATAGCGGACGAACAGCAGCTGATCGTTAAAGCGGTCGAGCTGACGGTCGGTCATGCCAGCCAATTTGACGATAGCCGTGGACATGAAGTTCCCGCGCAGGACTTCCACACCGGAAGCTTGGCGCACCGGCGCGGTGCGGATAATGGCATTTTCGCCCAACTCCGGGGCCACCGGCACATTCAGGTCGGCAATCCGTTCCCCCCAACTGCGGTCGGTCATGGTCGGTGCGTCCAGGTCCATGGCGATCCCCAGATCGGAGAGCACCCGATACAGACTGTCGATACCGCGGTGCTGCCCCTTGAGGAACTGCTGAGCCAGGACAAAGGTATCGCGCCCGGCGGTCAGGCTGTGGGCAAACAGTTCAGGAACCGGCGTCTCGGCGCGGACCTGCTCATAATCCAGAATCGAGATGTCGTAGCCGGCGTAACGCATGATCGCCGGCAGATGGAGGAGGATATTGGACGAACTGCCGGTGGTGTTGTGCAGGCGGACGGCATTCTTGAAGTTGCGCCCGATAATCTCGGTCACGCGCAGATGTTTTTTGTTGAGGCTGGAATAAAGCAGATCAACCGCGCCGCAAACGATGTCCGGCGCAGGGGCATCGATAAGCAGTTCGGCCTCCGGCGGGGCAAAACCGAGGGCGGTGATCAAAGTCCGGGACGAGTTGCCGGTTCCATTGAAGGCACAGACCCCGCCCTTGGCGTCACAGGTCGCCGCAGCCAGTTCGTTCAAAATCTGCCGGGCATCCGCCTCAGCCAGCAGATCCAGTTGTACCGCCCGATTAAGCTGGCCGAGAAAGGCTTCGTCTGAAGAACATTGCAGGATATAGCGCATATTCTCGGCAATATCTTCAGCCAGGTCGCCATGCCCCTGGGCTCGGGCCTGGTCCATCAGTGCGTTCAGCTTGGCCTTGGTGGTGGCCGGGATCGAGCCGCCCTTCAAGACATGCTCGGGTACGAACAGAGCCCAGACCGGAGCCTGCTGCCGCTCGACATGGCTGCGGGCCAGATCTGCCGCGGCCAGGCCGGAGAGCACGGCTGCGGGAAACTTGTCGCAACTGGAAAGCACATAGGCGGCATGATAGGAATGCCCCTCAAAGGTGATATTGACGGCCGAGGCAGTATGGTTCCGGGAAGCCAGGGAGTAGCTCTGGCCAATATTGCTCTGCGCCGTGCCGTCACAGATAACCGGAATACCGAAGACAAACGGAACCCCGCCATTCTGCCAGATCCGCAGCACCGCAAGGCTGATATGCAAATCGTCGCGCAGATGGGCCGGATGGTCGACGGATCCGGTGATGACAGCGATCCGCGGCTTATTGATCACCAGACGGTGAACAATCTCGGCCTGGGTGATGGCGCCTGGATCAAGGGCCGGGGCAATCTCCCGGACCTGGTCCCAGGCTTTGTTGATAACGGCGAGCACGCAGATCGGCTCATTTGCAGTGCCCTGGATACATTCACGATAAGGATTATATCCTTCTTCGATAATCAGATCGGTAAAACTGTTTTCGCTCATTGTTTCCCCTTTGTTGAATGAATTGCAAGGCTGTCGGAATAAGCCGTCTCCGGCCACCGGCGGACAGGGTCAGCACAGCTCTTTTCCCGACTGGCCAAGAAATTATTTTTAGGTT
The DNA here is from genome assembly GCF_000711225.1 of Pelobacter seleniigenes DSM 18267. Classification (NCBI taxonomy): domain Bacteria; kingdom Pseudomonadati; phylum Thermodesulfobacteriota; class Desulfuromonadia; order Desulfuromonadales; family Desulfuromonadaceae; genus Pelobacter; species Pelobacter seleniigenes. The sequence continues at coordinate 2,827,651 of NZ_JOMG01000002.1, read as the reverse complement.
GACCTCTGCAGGCAGTTGGCTTAAAAGTAATCATATTATGAAACGATGATAATATAGTTTGACTCTTGTTACCACCCTCTTTTCACTGTTTTTGTTTTACCCGGAGCGGATTTTGAGGGTTGAACAAGGTGCCGTTGGCTGCAGCGACGCTGCCGGCAGGTCAGGCCACTATAAAAACACTATTTCAATTCGCATTATCGGGAGTTCAACCATGAGCAACGCTACCACCAAGCAAATCAGCTTCGATGCCTGCTACGTCAAAGGCCCCAAAGACGTCGCTGTCACCTCGAAAACAATCAGCTACGACCCCGCGGCAGAGATTCTGGTCAAAATCAGCCGTGGCGGGATCTGCGGCTCGGATATCCATTACTATCAGGAAGGCGGGGTCGGCGATTTTAAACTGCAGCACCCCATGGTCCTCGGCCACGAGGTCATCGGCACCATGGTCACGGACGATGAGCGCAACGGCCAAAAGATTGCGGTCAACCCCAGTCGGCCCTGTCATCAGTGCGAGTATTGCTTGTCCGGACGCAGCAACCAGTGCCTGGATATGCGTTTCTTTGGCAGTGCGATGCTCAATCCCCATGTCGACGGCGGTTTTGCTCAATACGTGGTGGTCAGACCCGACCAGTGCATCCCCTATGACAGCCAGGTCCCCGATGAAGTAATGGCCTTCTCCGAACCCTTGGCCGTAGCTATCAATGCCGTCAACCAGGCCGGCAGCATCCTCGGTAAAAAAGTTCTGGTCACTGGCGCCGGCCCCATCGGCTGCCTGATCATTGCCGCCTGTAAAGCGGCGGGTGCGGGTGAGATCGTCGCCACCGACCTGGCTGAACAATGCCGTGAGCTGGCCCTGACCATGGGTGCCGATGCCGTTTACAACCCGGCGGCAGACGATATGAGCCAGTTCAAGGCTGGCAAAGGCTACTTTGACGCAAGCTTCGAGGCCTCCGGCGCTATTCCGGCGATTCAGTCCAATATTGAACTGACCAAGGCTGGCGGGGTCATGGTTCAGGTGGGCATGCGCCCGGGCATGGTGGACATTCCGTTGACCAAGTTTCTGGCCAAAGAAGTCAAATTCGTCGGTGCCTTCCGCTTTACTGCGGAATACGCGACCGCCGTGCGCTGGTTGGAAAAAGGACTGGTCGATCCCCGCCCGCTGCTGACCAAGGTCTTCCCCTACGCCGAAGTGGTCGAAGCCCTGGAGTTTGCCAGCGATAAAACCAAGGCCGTCAAGGTTCAGCTGTCTTTCTCCTGATCTTGCCCGGCCCGGCAAACGGATACGCCATTGAGATATCGATAAACCAACTCCTAAAGGAAAGAACCTGACCATGGAAAACTTATTCAATCTGGAAAATCGACGCGCCCTGATCACCGGATCGGCCCAAGGCATTGGCAATCTCCTTGCCCGCGGCCTGGCTGCCCACGGCGCCAGCGTTGTCATCAACGACATCACCCAGGACCGGGCTGAAAAAGCCGCCCAGGAACTGGTTGCTGAAGGCTACGACGCTGCGGCGGTCGCCTTTGATGTCACCAACAAACAGGCCATTATCGAAGGCGTGGAAAAGATCGAAACCAGCATCGGGCAGATCGATATCCTGATCAACAATGCCGGAATTCAGCGCCGCCATCCATTCCTTGAATTTCCGGAAGAAGAATGGGATCAGGTCATCAATGTCAACCAGAAATCAGTGTTCCTGGTCTCCCAGGTGGTCGGCGCCTACATGGTGAAGCGAAAAGCCGGCAAAATCATTAATATCGGCTCCATGCAGTCGGAACTCGGCCGCGACACCATCACTCCCTATGCGGCCTCCAAAGGGGCGGTCAAGATGCTGACCAGGGGCATGTGCGTCGAACTGGCCCGCTACAACATCCAGGTCAATGGTATCGCTCCCGGCTATTTTAAAAGCGACATGACCAAAGCCCTGGTCGAAAATGAAGAATTCACTAAATGGCTCTGCAACCGGACTCCGGCTAACCGCTGGGGGGATCCGAAAGAACTGATCGGCGCCGCGGTTTTCCTCGGTTCGCAAGCTTCGGATTTTGTCAACGGGCACCTGCTGTTCGTCGACGGCGGAATGTTGGCCGCTGTTTAATCAAAGTTGCCACTAAAAACCGCCGTAAAAATTCGTTCCGGTGCATTGATTGAAAGATTGCTGGCTTCAGCCACCAAGACAAACATTGGCACCCTGTTGCTCTTAGTCCGCCCTATTTAGGGGCTCGTTCAGGCCGTTGCTTAACAGCCTGGTTTATTGACATTTTTAACCGGTAGACACGAAGGAGACGAAGATGAAGAAGTTATCAATGGTGAGCTTGCTTATCCTGTCGCTGAGTTTGATCGCGACAAGCGTGTTCGCAGCACAGATCAACCTTAAATTCGCCAGCACCAATGCTGCTGGAGAACCCTCCTACGAAGTTCAGAAAAAATGGACCGATGCTGTCGAAAAAGCTTCTAACGGTCGTATCCATATCGACCTGCTCCCCCTGGATGCCGTCGTTAAGTCAACCGACCTGCTGACCGGCGTTCGCAACAAAATCATCGATGGCGCCATTTCGACTTCAGCCTGGTACTCCGGTGACGATCCGGGTTTCGGTCTGATCGGCGATACTATCAGCGCCTGGAATACCGATGAAGACATGTTCAAATTCTATTATTTCGGTGGCGGCATGGAAGTTGTTGACAAAATCTTCAACGCTTACGGCGCCAAACTCATCGGTGTTGCCATGACCGGAGCGGAATCCCTGCCGTCCAAAATTCCGTTGAAAGGCGTCGCTGATTTCAAAGGCGTTAAAATGCGGGCACCGTCCGGCCCGATCCAAAAACTGTTCGCCAAAATGGGTGCAGCTCCGGTTGGCCTGCCCAGTTCCGAAGTCTATACTGCCCTGGAAAAAGGTGTTATTGACGCCGCCGACTACACCACCTTTTCCGGCAACTACAAAACCGGCGTTCTCGACATCGCCAAATACCCCATCTACCCGGGGATTCACTCTTCACCGACCGTGCATATCATCATGAACCTCGATGAGTGGAAAGCACTGCCGGAAAACGACCAGATCTTCATGCAGATGTTCTTCAAAGGAATGGCCCTCGACTCCATGCTGCGCCCTCACTATGAAGACCGTATCGCCTTCGGTGAAGCTGTCAAAAAAGGGATCACCCCGATTGCCTGGAGCGACGCGGAAAAAGGCAAAGTCCGCAGCTATGCTCGTGAAATTTGGGAAGAGACTGCTAAAAAATCGGAAATCGGCAAAATGTACTACGATGCCCTGCAGAAATACCTGGCATCCCAGGGCATGAATTAAGCCCATTGTCGTTATCCTTCAGCAACGGGGACCAGGAGCATTCCGACAGTCCCCGTTGCTGTGCAACAAGCACAAGGTGAAGTCTAATGAAACCGAGTCTGGTAATCGACCGCATTTTTATTCGTGCAGGGCACTTTGTCTCGATCCTGTTCTTGATCGTGGTCTGCATCAGTTTTTTTGAAGTCGTCATGCGGTACGTCTTCAACGCTCCTACCCTGTGGGTGCATGAGACGACCTCATTCCTGGTCAGTCTGGCCATGTTGTTCGGCGGAGTCGCCTGTTATGCCGACGAAAAACACATCGCCATGACCTTTATCTCCGACAGTTTTCCTCCCAAGCTGCGCTGGTTTTCCGCACTGTTTGTCGAAATGTGCACTCTGGTGTTTTCACTGATGATGACCTACGGCGCCTATTGTTCTGCGAGAGATGCCTTTTTCTCACCCTTTGGCACTTTCCGCATGCAGACCTCCGGCAGCGCCCTGGATCTTCCGTACCCGGCCCTGAATAAAGGATTTTTCTTCGCAACCTGCGTCATGCTGGTTTTTCTGGTGATCTTGCACCTGTTACGCCATCTGCTCTCGTACCACGAGATGACACACCAAAGAGATTTAGAGAAGGATAACGCCAATGCTTAGTGCCCTGGGAATTGCCACCGGAACTGTCATCATCTTCCTGATGATGCTGTCACTGCTGTTTGTCGGGATGCCGCTGGGATTTCTGACCGGCTTTATCGCTATGGCCATGTCGTATCTGTGGTTCGGCAATGTCAACATGATGCAGATGGTCGCAGCACGGGTCAGTGACTTCACAACATCCTACACCTTTGTTGCGGTGCCGATGTTTGTGCTCATGGCCACCATGCTTGATAAAACCGGAATCGCCAAAGATCTCTACAACGCCATGCGCGTCATGGCCGGCCGGATCAAGGGGGGCGTTGCCATTCAGAGCATGATCGTTGCCGTTATCCTGGCCTCCATGTCGGGAATTATCGGCGGCGAAACCGTGCTCCTTGGCATGCTCGCTCTGCCGCAGATGCTGCGCCTGGGCTACAACCAGAAGCTGGCCATCGGCACCGTGACCGCGGGGGGAGCCCTGGGCACCATGGTGCCACCTAGTATCGTGCTGATTATCTACGGCATGACCGCCAACGTCTCTATCGGTGATCTCTTTCTCGGCGCCATTCCCGCGGCTTGTATCCTGGCTGGGATGTACATGATCTATATCCTGGTGATCTGTAACATCTTCCCGGATCACGGTCCGGCCATGGGCGAGAATGAATGGCAGAACATGAGCCGCGCCGAGATCAAAAAAATGTTCATGGACATCCTGGTGCCACTGCTGATCGCGGGCTGGATTCTGGGTAGCATCTATGGTGGGATCGCTTCGGTCACCGAATCGGCTTGCGTCGGGGTTATCGGTGTCGCTTTTGCAGCCGCCCTGCGTCGCGAATTGAGTATTGCGGTCATTTTCGATGCCCTCAAGCACACCATCCGTACTGTCGGGATGATTATCTGGGTCGGCATCGGCGCGACCATGATCATCGGGGTTTACAATCTGATGGGCGGCGACATCTTTATCCATGACTTGTTCATGGGCCTGGACATGCCGCCGGTGTTCACCATTTTGATCATGATGTTCATCCTGCTGATCCTGGGTATGTTTCTCGACTGGATCGGCGTTGCCATGCTGACCATGCCGATTTTCGTGCCGATCATCACCAGCCTGGGTTACGACCCGATCTGGTTCGGCGTGCTGTTCTGTGTAAACATGCAGGTTTCCTTCCTGAGTCCGCCCTTCGGACCGGCCGCTTTTTACCTGAAAAGTGTCGCCCCGGAAGGCATTGAGCTGACCGACATCTTCAAATCGGTCTGGCCGTTCATTCTCATGCAGGTCGCCACCCTGGCTATTCTGATAATCTTCCCCGAGGTGGTGAGCTTCATTTACAATTAATTGCTTCACCCGCACCAATCAGCAAAGGCAAAGGCCGCTCTGTCAACAACCGGGCGGCCTTTGCTGTTTCCGCCGGCGGCCTCACCGCTCAGCCCGGCCACAGACGCAAAGCCGCCCCCGGATCATAAAAAGTTTGACAGGGAGCCACAACAGCGCCCAGATTACCAGCAGTCCACCTGGCATAGAGAGGCATCGGAGCTGCCGGATCCGCCCTTCGCCCGGCCCATTCCTTTGCAAAACCAAGGAGAGCAAGAACAGATGAACCATGACCAGATCACCTCTTTACAATTATCGAAAGTCAAAATTCCTCTTAAATTTGCAGTCAGTGACGCCAAGGTTCTGACCGGCCGGCAAAAAGCTCTGGAAGCGGTGGATGTCCTGGTTGTCGAACTGACTTCGGCCCAGGGCATTGCAGGGATGGGGTTCAGTTACGCCCTGCGCTACGGCGGCGACGGCCAGTATGCACACGCCATGGAACTGGCCCCTCTGCTGTTGGGTGAAGACCCCAACGATATCGGTAAAATCTGGCACAAATTATTGTGGGCCGGTGCATCCGTCGGCCGCAGCGGCATTGCCATCCAGGCCATTGCCGCCTTTGATACCGCCCTGTGGGACTTGAAAGCCAAAAGGGCCGGCCTGTCCCTGGCCAAGCTGATCGGCAGCCACCATGCGTCCCTGCCGGTGTACAATACCTCGGGCGGCTATCTGCAGGCGCCCATTGAAGAGGTGGTTGAAAAAGCCCAAACGGCACTGGCCAAAGGGATCAAGGGGATCAAGATGAAAGTCGGCCAGCCGGATGTCGCCACCGACCTCAAACGGGTCGCCACCCTGCGCCAAGCATTAGGCGACAGTGTGCCGATCATGATCGACGCTAACCAGCAATGGGATCGCGTCACCGCCCTGCGCTTTGGCCGCAGCGTCGAACAGTTCAATCTGGTCTGGATCGAAGAACCCCTCAATGCCTACGATACCGAAGGGCACGCCGCCTTGGCCGCAGCCCTTGACACCCCCATCGCAACCGGGGAGATGCTCTCCAGCATGAACGAGCAGACGGCCCTGATCAAAAACCGCGCGGTCGATATTATTCAACCGGACGCGCCGCGCCTGGGCGGGGTCACGCCCTTCCTGAAACTGGCGGACATGGCCTACGACCACGGCCTGGCCATGGCGCCCCACTTTGTCATGGAAATCCATATTCATCTCGCCGCCTGTTTCCCCAGCGAATCCTGGGTCGAACACATCGAATGGTTGGAACCGCTGTTCAATGAAAAACTGGAGATGACCGATGGTCGAATGCTGGTTCCGACCCGGCCAGGGTTGGGCTTAACCCTGAGCGAGGAAATGCGCGCCAGGACCCTGGCGAACAAGAGTTTCCGCCTCTAACGAGCCCCTGTGCATGGCGAACCGACGACGATAGAACCAAGGCATCCCAACCATGAGATACTTGTTCTTTTTTAGGAATATTTCTTATGGATAGCGATAAAAAAATCGCTACCTGGAGAGAGATAAATAATCACTTGCTCTTCAGGCAATCCTGACAGATGCCATACACCACGATATTTTTGCGATCGACCCGGCCCCATTCCTGGACATTTTCCGGCAGGGTCGCCTCGTCAATCAGCGGCCACTCAAAATCGATGATGTTCTTGCACTTCCGACAGATCATGTGATGATGGCGCAAATGCGGAACTTCATAGCGGGCCTGGCTCTCTGCCGTATCGACTTTATTGACCACTCCGAGCTCAGCAAAGGTGCCCAGGGTTCGGTAAACCGTGTCCAGGGACAACGTCGGCATGCGTTTGACCAGACGCTGATGAAGCGCTTCGGCAGTCGGATGATCCTTCGCCTTGGCCAGTTCTTTAAACACTTCCAAGCGCTGCGGAGTCAGGCGCAGATCGACACTGCGACAGGCCGTTTCAAATTCCTTCAACTGCTCGGCAAGATGGCTGTTCATTGTGGCATCACCTCAATAAGAATAATTACTAAATAGTAATATCGCAGCTCTCAGGTCCCTGTCAAGAGCTCTGACCGCCAATTTCAACCGGCCCGCAGCGGCAAATTCAAGGAAAACTCAGACCGGATCACTGACCGAGGCTGGGAATTCGGCAATGGCAACCTGTACGGCAACCGTCATGCGCTGCTCGGTGGCTCCCTGGAACACGCCCCGGATCGGCTGTACATCAAAATAGTCGCGGCCAACCGCGGTGCGGATGTACTGCCAGTCCACCAGCTTATTATTGGTCGGGTCGATGCCGATCCAGCCGAAACGTTCGTGCCAGGCCTGGACCCAGGCATGGGTTGCACCGCTGCCGCGAAGCGATTCCCCGACCTCCAGACCGGCAGGAGGATCGAAAATATAACCGCTGACATAGCGGGCGGGAATTCGCGCCTGGCGTAAAACCCCGATCAGGGCATGGGCCATATCCTGGCAGACCCCGGCGCCATTGGCAAAAAAATCCTTAGGAGTTGAGTAGACGTGGGTCACATCGGGATCATAAGAGAAGGTCCGATAAAAATATCCGGCCATTTCTGAGAGCGCCTGAGAGAACTCATCTTCATCCATATCCATGTGCAGTTCCCGGGCCAGCGGGATCAGTCCATACTCTTCCAGGTAAGGAACCCCGTTAGACCAGTCGAGAAACTCAATCCAGCGTTCGCGATACGGCCGCGGGTCTGGCTTTGATTCCGGGCCGCAGCTAATGGCATTGGTTGTCTCCACTTTGGCAGTGGAGGTTATGTCCAGCTGTTGATGCGGCTCAAGGATGTTGAACCGACTCACCAGGTTGCCGAAGTGGTCGCGGTGTTCACGCTGCGCCACTGCCGGATCGATCAGGATGTGACGCTCCAGAACCTGCTGCAGCCCGGTATCAATGGGGGACATGCGGAGTTCGTTGTGCGACTGACTGACCGCATTGGAATACCTGAAACTGGTTTGATGGGTGACTTCGAGAACAATTTTTTCACCTGCGCCAAGTGGGCCCATAGCTGTTTCCTTACTGCTGAGGAATCTGGATGGCAAGCCGACGCTGCTGCTCATCAATAATCGTGACCGTAATCGAATTAAAATAGGCCCGATGCGTCGCGCCGATCAACCCTTCGATCCGTTCCTGCATAGCCTGCAGAAATTCCATCAGACCGGCGGCCAGAATCTCCCGGCCGTCAATGCCTTCGCGCAAATCCTCCAGGAACTCTTCAACCCCCATAAACAGCCGGAACTGTTCCTCGTTGTACATGCCGATCCCCTTCAAACCCTGGTGGGCCTGCTGAATACAATAGTGGACCGAACGCGGGAAGCGGGCATTGATCAAAAGCAGATTGACAACATTGGCCGGATCGATTCTGGCCAGGTAAAGACGGCGATAGGCCTCGTAGCCGGAGACCGAGCGCAGCAGCCCCTGCCATTGATGCAGGTCGATGGGGGTGCCGACATCGGCGGCCGTGGGCAACAGGATATGATATTTCATTTCCAGAATACGGCAGGTCATCAGGGCCCGTTCCAGCACCGTCCCTAACTGCAGGAACTGCCAGGTGTGGCCATGCACCATGGTATTTGCGGCCAGACCGTGAAAAGCGTTGCAGAACTGTTGAATCTTCCAGTTGAATTCATGCTGTTCACGGATGTGCCGCAGCTTGTGAAGATCATGGTACATACTGTTGAGCAGCAGCCACATCTCCTCGCTGATGCGTTCCCGGATCGTCCTGGCCAGCAACCGTGCCCGCGACAGGCAGAAACTGACTGAATAAGGGTGCCGATCATCCCAGAGCAGGTAGTTGATCACCCGGGCCCGGTTGACCTCGGCATATTCCTGATGATAGGCGTCCAAACTGCGAGTGACAGCAAGCAGCGGGGTCCAGGGATCCAGCTCCGCAGACAGGTCCCCCTGCACCGTCATCTTCTCATTCACCTCCAGCAGCCGGGCGATGTTCTCGATCCGCTCGATCTGCTGCCCCAGTTCAAAGGTGTTTCTGGCAATTCGACTAAGCATCGTCACCCTCCCGGCTTTCGGCTCTGAGGACCCAGGTGTCTTTGCTCCCCCCGCCCTGAGACGAATTGACCACCAGGCTGCCGCGCTTCAGGGCCACCCGGGTCAAGCCGCCGGGCAGCACCTTGACCGTCCCGTCCGCGCCGCACACGGCAAAGGGGCGCAGATCGATATGGCGGGAGAAAAACCCTTTTGCATCCTCCTGTTCCAGAAACGAAGGATGGGTCGACAGCTGCTGAATCGGCTGGGCGATATAGCCGTCCGGGCGAGCCAGCAGCCGCTCCCGGAACTGTTCCAGTTCGGCCCGGAAGGCATGGGAGCCGACCAGCAGACCGTAGCCGCCCGAAGCATCGGTGGGTTTGACCACCAGAGCATCCAGATTAGCGAGAATATAGCGCAAATCCTCGGGGCGGGAGCCCAGGTAGGTGGGAATAATCGGCAAAATCGGCTCCTGATCCAGATAATAACGGATGATCTCCGGGGTATAGGCGTACAGGGCTTTGTCATCGGCGACGCCATTGCCGGGCGCATTGGCCAACGCCACATTCCCGGCCCGGTAGGCGTTCATCAGGCCCGGTACTCCGAGCAGGGAGTCCGGTCGAAACACCAGGGGATCGAGAAAATCGGTATCGAGACGCAGATAAAGGACATCGACCCGCTTCAGCCCCATGATCGATTTCATGTACAGGACATCCTGATCGACCAGCAGATCCTGCCCTTCCACCAGTTCCACCCCCATCTGATCGGCCAAAAAGGAATGTTCAAAGTAAGCGGAATTGTAGATTCCCGGAGTCAGCACCGCGATGGTCGGCTTGGGATTGTCGGTCAACGAGACCAGGCTCTCGAACAGCATTTGCGGGTAATGATCGACCGGTCGGACCCGATAATTGGCCATAAGTTCCGGTAGGGCCCGGGCCATAACCCAGCGGTTCTCGACCACATAGGAAACCCCGGAAGGAACCCGCAAATTGTCTTCCAGGACATGAAAAGCCCCGGACTGATTGCGAATCAGGTCAATCCCGCCGATATGGACATGGATGCCGCCGGGTGGGTTGAGTCCAGTCATCTCCCGGCAGAACAGGCTTGAGCCGAGCACCTGCCGGGTCGGAACCACGCCGTCGCGTAAGATCTTCTGGTCGTGGTAGACGTCTTCCAGAAACAGGTTGAGGGCCGTCATCCGCTGCACCACCCCGGCTTCGATATGCTGCCATTCCCGGCTCGACAGAATCCGCGGCATCAGATCAAAGGGGAAGATCTTCTCCGTTCCGCGGGCATCGGAATACACCGTGAAGGTGACCCCCTGATTCAGCAGGGAGTAATCCGCGGACTGCTGCAGGTCCTCGGTACCGGAGACTCCAAGTTGCTGAAAATAATCGACGGCCCGGCGGTAGACAGGACGGACGGTTCCTGTTGAACCGAGCAGTTCATCAAAGGGCGCAGCATCGCAACAGTCAAACAACTCTTCTGGCTTGCTCTTCATCGGCATCGGTCGCTCGTCTGGAAGGGAGGGAAACAACCCTTTCCGCTCATGCTTAATTCATGCCTCTTTGCCGAAATTGATTCATTCTCAGGCAGCCCCCCTCCCTGCCCGGGCTCGCAGCAGCAATAAGCAGAACCGCACCACCATTGCCTGCCACAATTTTAAGCAAAATTCCCAACGGTTGATGAATGAATAAACAACGGCCTTGAAAATCAAGCCCCCCGCAAGAAAACTGCTTCATAAAACCACTCAAGCATATTGACTCATAGGCTCATTTGATGTAGATATTCAAGCCTCATTGCCGCCCTAGCTCAGCTGGTAGAGCAACTGATTCGTAATCAGTAGGTCGTCGGTTCAAATCCGATGGGCGGCTCCATAAAATCAATGGGTTAGCAAGTAATTTGCTAACCCATTTTTGTTTTGCGTTATAGACATTTATAGACATAAAAAAATAATTGTATTTTTTTCTGCAGCACCAGTGACATTCACGAATGACGCTAGTTTAAGAGTCGCTGACAGCAAAACCGGGACTGTCCCCGCACGGGGGCTGTCCCAGGTCTTTGCGGTGTTAACCGCGACAGTTTCATGGCTCGCAAACTCTTGGGACAGCCCCCGATGACCCTGGGGACAGTCCCGAGTTTACTGCAAAGTTGCTTTAACTAGCGCCATTCGTGACATTGACTCGTCTGCTCAACTCCAGAAGCATCTTAAACTTCAGAGGGCGCGGCCAGGTTGCTGCTCAACAGCGAATCGTTCAACCGTCAATAACCAAAACCTTTCCAATTTCACAAATCCTCCCCCCCCCTCCAGATAAAGCAAATCAATTTATAAAAAAATGCTAGAGTTAGTTCATGAATAAAAAACCTAATTCCTTATCAAACGGCAAGGAACCGGCCGCATCTCGCTACCCAGCAGGGATCACGGAAACAAAGGCAAGGTATGGTGCGGTGGTCGGCATTGGTACCTCCGCCGGCGGGCTGGAAGCCCTTGAGCAATTTCTCCGCAACGTACCAGCTAAATCTGGCATCGCTTTCGTCATCGTCCAGCACCTCGACCCGACCCATAAGGGGGTCTTGCCGGACCTTCTACAGCGCGTCACCAGCATGACAGTTCGCCAAGTGACCGACCGGATGAAGGTGGAGTCGGACTGCGTTTACATCATTCCTCCCAACAAGGACATGTCGATACTGCATGGAGTATTGTACCTGTTTGAGCCTACGGAGTCTCGTGGCCTGCGCCTGCCGATCGATTTTTTCTTCAACTCCCTGGCCGAAGACCAGAAGCAACTGGCTGTCGGGGTGGTCCTGTCTGGAATGGGCTCCGACGGAACTCTGGGATTGCGGGCGATCAAGGCGAAAGCAGGCCTGGTGGGGGTACAAGATCCATCCTCGGCCAAGTTTGATAGTATGCCCCGCAGCGCCATCGATGCCGGGTTGGCCGACATTGTCAGCCCAGCCGAAGAACTTCCAGGAAAAATCCTTGCCTATCTTCGCCATATCCCCAACCGGTCCAGCTCACAACCTGTCCTGTTGGAAAAAGAACAGAGTGCCCTGGAAAAGGTTACCGTCCTCTTGCGATCCAAGACCGGCCACGATTTTTCCCTCTACAAAAAAAACACCCTGTATCGTCGCATTGAGCGCCGTATGGCTGTCCACCAGATTAAGCGGATCGACGACTATGTCCGCTTTTTAAGAGAAAACCCTGCGGAGGCGGAAATCCTCTTCAAGGAACTGCTGATCGGCGTCACCAGTTTCTTCCGTGATCCGGAGGAATGGAATTTGCTGCGGGATAAAGCCTTGCCGGCCCTGCTGACTCAACAACCCGACGGTGGCTCCTTCCGCGCCTGGTCGGTCGGCTGCTCGACTGGTGAAGAAGCTTATTCGCTGGCCATCACCTTTAAAGAGGCGGTGGCACACTGCAAAACAAATGATTCATACACCCTGCAGATTTTTGCCACCGATCTGGACCAGGACGCCATCGTCAGGGCCCGTCAGGGGCTATACCCGGTCAATATTGCCGGGCAGGTCTCAGACGAACGCCTCCACCGATTTTTCATTCAGGAGGAAAAAGGTTACCGGGTCCACAAAGAAATTCGCGAGATGGTCACATTCGCCACCCAGAATATCATCATGGACCCGCCTTTTACCAAACTGGACATCCTGCTCTGCCGCAATCTGTTGATTTATCTGCAGCCAGACCTACAAAAGAAGCTTCTGCCACTCTTTCATTACAGCCTCAAGCCCGGTGGGCTGCTCTTGCTGGGCACCGCTGAGACCGTGGGGAGTTTTAACTCCCTGTTTGCTGCAATGCAACCCAAGTCGAGACTTTACCTCCGGCAAGATTCGCTGCCAAGCCCTGCGAGCCTGATTTTCCCAACCATGAACGGGGCTGGCATGCCGGGAATAAAAAAGGAATCGAAGATGCCCCACCAACCCGACAACCTCCAGTCCCTCACGGATCAACTTCTGCTCCAGAGCTATTCTCCGCCCGCAGTCCTGACCAGTGCTCAGGGGGACATCCTCTACATCCGAGGGAAGACTGGCAAGTACCTGGAACCGGCTTCCGGAAAGGTCAACTGGAACATCTTCGCCATGGCCCGTGACGAGCTGCGCTTCGAAATGAACGGTGCCTTTCAGAAGGCGGTTCGGGAACAGAAGACGGTGACTGCCAAAGGACTCAAGGTCAGTGTGAACGGCGGGCTCCAGGCCCTGAACTTGACTATCCAGCCGATCACACATCCGGAAGCCCTCAGCGGAATGGTGCTGGTGATCTTTCAGGACATGCCGGCAGATCCGACCAAAGCCGGGACTGGTCGCGGCAAAACAAAGTCGCCAGCAAGCGCCAGGATCGCCGAATTGGAGCAGGCTCTGATGCAGAGCCGTGAGGAACTGCAGATAACCCACGAAAGCATCCAGGCATCTCAAGAAGAGTTCAAATCGATGAACGAGGAGTTGCAGTCCACTAACGAGGAGTTGCAGTCCACCAACGAGGAGCTGTCCACCTCCAAGGAGGAGATGCAGTCGATAAATGAAGAATTGCAGACCGTCAACGCGGAACAGGCTGCCAAGATGGAGGAATTCGGCCGGATCAACAGCGATATGCAGAACCTGCTTAACAGCACGGAAATCATCTCCCTGTTTCTCGATAACGAGCTCAGGATCAAACGTTTCACCCCCAGCGCGGTCAAACTCTTCAATCTCCTCGACAGCGATATCGGTCGACCACTGACCGATCTGTCCAGCGAGTTGTATTATCCGCAAATGTTCGACGATGCCCGGGAAGTCCTGCGCACCATGCTTTTTTGCGAAAAACAGATCTCAGCAACTAAAGATCGGTACTTTTCTGTGCGTATCATGCCCTATCGAACCCTGGAGAACCGGATTGATGGCGTGGTAATGACATTGAATGACATCTCTCGAAGCACTCTTTTGGAAGCTGATTTAAAGGCCACCAGCGGGATGCTGCGGGCACTGGTGCAGGCAGCCCCGCTGATTATCATCGGCCTGTCCGAGGAGGGTAAAATCCTTGAGTTTAATCCAGAAGCTGAACGATTGCTGGGTCGTAAAAGGACCGAAGTCATAGGAGGCAACTTTTTCGAAATATTCACCCCGGAAGTCGATCAGCCTAAAGCCGAAGCCGATCTGAAAAAACTGCTGACCAGTGAATCCGGACAGAAATTTACTACGCGAATTTTAACAAAAGACAATAGCTCCGTTCGGATTCAATGGACCGCCGAAAAGATTCTAATGGCCGACAACCAGACCTCCGGCATGGTGGCTTTTGGTCAAAACCTCTCCTGAACCCACTTGTTGAGTCCACCACATTGTGTCACTCACCACCTTTTCACTAGAAAACCTATTGACCGAAAGGTTTGATATGGTTGGACCAAAAGATCCAAAAACAAATTCTGAAAATCTTCGCCGACTGGCGGAGCAACGGGTCAATGAAAACAAGGGGAGAACATCTGCCGGCGAGGGGGAATTTCAGCAGCGCCTGCTCCATGAGTTGCAGGTTCATCAGATCGAGTTGGAGCTACAAAATCACGATCTTCGCCAGGCACGGGAAGAATTGGAAGTCCTGCTGGAGCAATACACCGACCTCTACGATTTCGCCCCGGCCGGCCACTTTACCATCGCTCCGAATGGGAAAATTCTCAAATGCAACCTGAGCGGGGCCAGCCTGATTGGCTTGGACCGCTCGCGCCTGGAGTGCCGATTGTTCCATGATTTTGTCGAAGAGACAACCCGTGTCACCTTTGCAGACTTTATGGACAAGGCGTTCTCAAAAGAAACTAAAATCGAATGCGAGATAACCCTGAAGAGAAAGGACAATGAGCCTCTCTGGGTTCAGATCCAGGCCGTTGTGAATTCCTCAAAAAAGGAAATCCGGATGGCTTTACTCGACATCAGCAAACTCAAACAAGCGGAGGAAGAAAGAAGCAACCTCCAAAATCAGCTGCAACAGACCCAGAAAATCGAATCGATCGGGCTGCTGGCGGGCGGCATTGCGCATGATTTCAACAACATGCTCGGTGTCATCCTCGGCAATACGGAATTGGCTCTCAGGAAGGCGGATCCCGACAGTCTACTTATCCCCAAATTAGAACAAATCCAATCTGCGGCTCATCGCTCCGCCGATCTTATTCGGCAGTTGTTAACCTTTGCCCGCAAGCAGGTTATTGCTCCCAAGGTGTTGAACCTGAATGAACAGATCGCTGATATGCTTAATATTCTGCAGCGGTTGATTGGCGAGAATATCCATCTCTCTTGGCTGCCAACTGCCGAGCTTTGGCAGGTCGAGATAGACCCCTCCCAATTAGACCAGATTCTTGCCAACCTGTGCATCAATGCCCGTGACGCCATTGCTGAAATCGGCAAAATTTCCATCGCAACCGGAAACCAGACATTTGATGAGAGCCATGTCGTCTCCCACCCCAATATACTGCCTGGCGAGTATGTTCGCTTGACCATCAGTGATGATGGCCGGGGCATGGATAAGAAGGTCCAGGAGCGTATCTTCGAGCCGTTTTTCACGACCAAGGAATTTGGCGAAGGGAGCGGTCTGGGATTGGCCACCGTTTATGGTGCTATCAAACAAAACAAAGGCTTTGTGACTGTCTACAGCAGGCCAGGACAAGGGGCGATTTTCAATATTTACCTCCCCAGAGTCAAAGCCGTCGTCATGACAACCCCGCAGCTAAGAAAAGAACCGATACGCCACGGGACGGAAACGATACTGCTCGTGGAAGATAATGAAATGCTTCTGGAAATGCTAAAATCGATGCTTCAAATCAACAGCTACTCGGTTCTGGCAGCCACAACCCCGGATTCGGGCCTGGCCCTGTCCCAGCATTACGACGGTCCGATTCATCTATTAATTTCCGATGTGATCATGCCCCAGATGAACGGCAAAAAATTGGCGGAAAAGATTCGAACTTTTCGCCCGGACATAAAGGTTATCTTCATGTCCGGCTATACGGGCGATATTATCGCCAAGCAAGGTCTCATCCCTGAGGGAGTTCATTTCCTGCAGAAACCGGTCACAATTGAAATGCTGCTCTCCATGGTGAGAGAGGTGCTGGATGTGACTCCCTGAAGCTGGAAACTTGTCAAAAACCGGGGATTCTCTTCCAGAACCAGTTTTCCGAAGGATCTGAATTCATTTGCAAAGTCGGTAAATGTTGCTTGCAACGAGCAACGCCAGCAAGGCATGGCCGCGGCTGGATCAGGCCTGCAAGTCCAAAGAAAAATGATATCCTTTAAATATAGTAATTAACAAACTGAGGGGAAATTTCCGCAACCCCACAGTTTATTCACACCAGATGTCTCATTGAAAGGGCCGCATTGGTTAAAGATCTGAACAAATCGAGTTCCCCTTCCAGCAACCTGCGCCGCCAGGCCGAGCAGCGGTTACTTGCCAAGACAGCGGGACGACAGCCCGACCTGTCCGAGGTCGAAAAGCAGCGACTTATGCATGAGCTTGAAGTTCACCAGATTGAACTGGAAATGCAGAATGAAGAACTGCGCCGAACCCAGCAGGAGTTGGAATCAATCGTAACTGATCGAACCGCGGAACTGACCGGCACCAACCGGCAACTCACGCAGGAGATCGAAGAGCGCAAGAAGGCGGAAGTGAGCCTCCGCAATGCATTTACCGAAATCAAGCAATTGACCGAACGGCTTCAGGCCGAAAACATTGAGCTGAAACAGGCGATTACCCAGGAAGGGGACAACTTCGGTGAGATCATCGGTGAGAGTCCGGCCATCGCTTACGTCTTCTTTCGCATCGACCAGGTCGCGCCCCAGGATACCACGGTCCTGCTCCTCGGCGAGACCGGCTGTGGCAAAGGGATGGTGGCACGCGCCATTCACCGCCGCAGTTCCCGTAAAGACCGACCGATGATCACCGTCAACTGCTCTTCGTTGCCGGCAAACCTCATCGAAAGTGAACTCTTCGGTCGCGAAAAAGGGGCCTTCACCGGCGCCCATGCCCGGCAGATGGGGCGTTTCGAACTGGCCGATGGTGGCACTATTTTTCTTGATGAGATCGGCGAGATGCCGTTGGAGTTGCAGGTCAAATTGCTTCGGGTCATTCAGGACGGCGAGTTCGAACGCCTTGGCAGTCCGCGCACCATGAAGGTCGATGTTCGCATCATTGCGGCCAGCAATCGGAACCTGGAGGAAGAGATCAAGGCTGACCGGTTCCGTGAGGACCTGTTCTATCGGCTCAGTGTGTTCCCCATCACCATTCCGCCACTTCGGCAACGCGTGGAAGACATCCCCCTGCTGGTCAACCATTTTGTTGCCAAATTCAACAAGAAAATCGGCAGGAAGATCTCCTCCGTCACTCAAGAAACTTTGACCGCCCTGGAAAATTATCACTGGCCCGGCAATGTGCGGGAGTTGGAAAGCGTTATCGAACGGGCGGTCATCACCAGCCAGGGAAGTGCTCTTCAGGTCTTGGATCGCTTTGAGGCCTTCCACAAGCCAGACGTAAAGGACGTCAAAGCCCTCGCCGATTTGGAGCGGGACCACATCCTCCAGACGCTCCAAAAAACCGGCTGGCGGATCGAGGGGAAAAACGGTGCTGCTATTTTGCTTGGCATCAACCCGAGTACGCTCCGCGCCAGGATGCGTAAATTCGGTATCCACCGTCAATAAAAGACGCAGAACCATTACATCAACCAAGACTGTCATATTTGGCGGTAATGCCAAATATGACAGCTGGCGGTGACAGTTTATCTTCATCCTGCCTTTTTTATTTCAAATTTCACCTGTAAAATCAAACTGTTAAGGCAATCGAACCTCCCATGTTTTTCCGGTACGCTTGTTGCAGTTAGTAAATAGTTGCCATCTGGAAACTCCGGGTGGCAATTGTCAAGTTTTCGGATTGGAAACGAACAGTTTTCCGTAGTGGCCAGGAAGTCAAGGACTTGCACGGGGGCGTACACCGTTACGTCTCACAAGTCAGTCCGCAGATTGACGCCGCTATAACGAAAAAGAGCCGTTTCCGGATGAAAACTCAATGAAACACATGATTGTAACCAGGCTTTTCGTTTGCCCAAAGGAGCACAACCATGAATTCAAGCATCAAAGATAAAGTTGAGGGCACCTTTCACGAAGTCAAAGGCCAGATCAAAATGACCACGGGAAAACTCTTTAAAAGCCCGGAACTGGAAGCGAAAGGAACCGGGGAAAAGGTCGCCGGTCAGACCCAGCGCAAGGTCGGACAGGTCAAGAAGGTCTTCGGCGAATAAAAACGTCTGAAAAGAACTTCATGACAGTTTATCGACCCAAAAGGAGAAGGTTCAGATGAAAACAAAGTTTTTTACCACGTTTGTCTTTCTGACACTCGCCGCATTGTCAGCCGGCTGTGCTGGAATGAAACCCGCCGAACCAACACAGGAGTTTAGCTCCCATAGGTTTCCTGCTGGCCAATATACCCAAAAGGTGGACAATTTCCTGTTCATTCTGGATGCATCTTCATCAATGGGGAAAGATGATGGCCAAAACATTAAAACAGCCAAAAATGTTATCGACGCCATCAACCAGAGCCTGCCTGCCGACCTGACTTTTAATGCAGGACTGCGTTCTTTTGGTCACAACTTCAAGCAGTCGTGGAATTTGACCGACCAGGTATACGGGATGACACACTACACCCGGAACGGGTTGCAGGAAGGCCTTTCCAGCGTCAACTATACTGGAGGGACCAGCCCCTTGCCGGAGGCCCTTGAAGCTGCCGGAAAAGATTTGCGAGGAATGCAGGGAAAATCCGCGATCATCATCGTCAGCGATGGCCTGGTTCAGTCAGAAATGAGCGGTGCCGCTGCGACATTGGCAAAAATCAAAGCGGACATGGGGAATAATCTCTGCACATATACCATTGCGGTGGGCAGCGCTCCCGCCGGTGAAAATTTCCTCCACGAGGTCGCAAAAGCCGACGGTTGCGGATTTTCGGAAACCGCAGCCTCGCTGGCAGCTCCGGGCCAGCTGGAGTCTTTTGTGAACAGGGTCTTTCTGGATCGAAAAGCAGTGGCGGTTGCTGCGGCTGTGCCGATCCTGGTCGCTGAACCCCGCGATGGTGACGCTGACGCTGATGGCGTACTCGATTCCCGCGACAGGTGCCCCGACACTCCCCAGGGAGAAATCGTTGATGAATACGGCTGTACTCTCAAATTGACCCTGCACATCAATTTCGACTTCGACAAGTCTGACATCAAACCGGAGTTTGCCCCGGATTTGAGAAAAGCAGGCGATTTCATCCTCAAGAACAAAGACGTCCCCTACATTCTCATCGCCGGATTCACCGACTCAACGGGTGAAGAAAACTATAACCAGGGGCTTTCCGAGCGCCGGGCAGGAGCGATCAGACAGTACCTGATCGATAACTTCGATATCGATCCGAACAGGCTGGTCGCCCGTGGCAATGGAGAGTCGAACCCGGTTACGGACAACAGCAGTGAAGCAGGTCGCGCCCAGAACCGCCGGGTTGAGGTCATCTGCTGCGCCATTATCCTTCCTGCTATATAACTTCGCATTGGCCCCAGCCATAGTTGCGCACTGAAGGAAACGATCATGCTTTACAAAGCAAATCGACTCAAGGGTTACAAGTTGTCCGGCCTCAACGGGACCATCGGAACAGTCGAAGAATTCTACTTCGATGACCAACACTGGACGATTCGCTACCTGGTTGCCGAAACAGGAAACTGGCTTGAGGACCGGCAGGTTTTAATATCCCCCTATGCGCTGGTTTCAGTGGTGAAAGAAGAGCACCGCATCGAAATTAATCTGACCAAGAAACAGATTGAAGACAGCCCTGCTCTGGAAAGTGACAAACCTGTCTCGCGACAGTTCGAGGATGCTTATTATGGATTTTATGGCTGGCCAATGTATTGGGGAGGGCCTCATATGTGGGGAAGCTATCCCTTTATTATGAGCGATCCTGATTTATTGGTAGAAGATAATCAAGCGGAAAAGGCCTGGGATCCATTTTTGCGCAGCACCCGCGATGTGACTGACAATCACATTCAGGTTCTTGATGGCGAAATTGGCCATGTCGATGACTTTATCATCGATGACGAGACCTGGGCGATTCGTTATCTCATCATCGATACCCGAAACTGGTTGCCGGGGAAAATGGTTCTTATTGCACCTCAATGGATCGAGCGAGTCAGCTGGCTGGAGGCGAAAGTTTTTGTCAATCTGCCCAGGGATATCATCAAAAGATCGCCGGAATATACCAAGGAGTCTCAACTGACCCGGGATTACGAGGCCAAGCTCTATCAGCATTACGACCGGCAAGGTTACTGGATTGATGAACAGGCAGCCGGCAAACACCAATACTGAAACCAGTGCAGGACCGGTCTGCGCAGAATACACGACTTTGCCCTGGCAGGTTGTTGAAAAAGCCCATCCGGGGGCATGTCTCGACCTGCCAGGGACTGAACATCACATGGCCAAAGGAGTTGCATGATGAACTCGTCAGATTTGATGAACCAGGCATCAGGGTGGATGAGCAGCGGAATAGTCATTTGGACAGTCATCGGCATCGTCGTTGGGGTTCTGTTGATCCTTGTCATGAGCAGACGGAGCAAAAAATAAGTTTTTCAGGGTTCCTGGCTGTTATCGGACCGAGACAACCTAACCTTCATCCGGTTCGATCAAGGAGAATGCTATAGCTGCTAACCTCTTCAGATTTGCGCCGCCCTCAGCCAACGAACTGCGCCAGAATCGGGATACCGAGCTGCTCCGCACGGAGTTGTTCAGTCTTGAGCAACTGAAACGTCACGCACTCACTCTGGCTGACCAGCATCACATTGATCCGCATGCGGGGGCGGACCGGCTGTTGCCGCGACTGGCCGATAATGCCAAGGTTCTGCTGGCGGCGTATCAGGTTGTCACCGCCGCTACGCCGGGGCAACGGATTGTGCCGGCAGAAACCTGGTTGCTCGACAACTTCTATCTCATCGAACAACAGATCGGTATGGCACGGCGGAATTTACCGCGTGGTTACAGCCGGCAATTACCACGCCTGGTCGATGGACCCTCTGCCGGGTTCCCCCGCATCTATGACCTGGCGTTGCAGTTAATCTCCCATATGGACGGACGTCTCGACAATGACAACACCACCCAGTTGGTGACCGCCTACCAAAGTATTGAACCGCTGCGATTAGGAGAACTGTGGGCCTTTCCGATCATGTTGCAATTGGCGCTGCTGGAAAACCTGAGTCGTGTCGCCCTTCGCATTGCCCAGCGTCGCGAGGATCTTGACGCGGCCAGCAGCTGGGCGGACCGCATGCTCGCGACGGCGGAGCGGGAACCGAAACGGCTGATTCAGTTACTGGCCGAATTTGCCGATGCCGATGTGCCGCTGACCGCACCGTTTGTCGAGGAATTTTACGCCCGCCTTCAGGCCCAGGGACCAGCGATGGCTTTCGTGCAAACCTGGGTCGAACAAAAACTCATCGAACAAGGGGTAACGGCAACCCAGTTATCCGCCGCCGCCAGTCGTACAGCTGCCGCCAACCAGATATCCATTGCCAACAGTATCAGTAGTTTACGTTTCATCGATGCGATGGATTGGCGGGATTTTGTCGAGACCCTCAGTGTCGTTGAACAGACCCTGCGGGATGATCCATCGCGCATGTATGCAAAGCAGGATTTCGCCACCCGTGACCGCTACCGGCATGTCATTGAAGATTTGGCGCGGGACAGTGCGCACAGTGAGCAGGAACTGGCCCGCCAGGCTATCAGACTGGCGCAAACGGCCGTTGGACGGCCGAGCAGCAACAACCGCAACGCACATGTCGGCTACTTTCTGATCGACCACGGTCGCCAGGAACTGGAGCAGGCGGCCGGCTACCGGCCCCCCTGGAGCTTGCGGGTCTGCCGTGTCTGTCGCCATTTCAGACTCAGCCTGTATCTTGTCCCGATGCTGTTGACAACCAGCCTGGCAACGGCGGGAATGCTGTTTTTTTTCGACGGGTTCACACTGACGGATTGGCGCAGCTGTTTTTTTGTCGGCACCGGGCTGATCGGTTTCTCGGCGCTGATCGTTCCACTGATGAATCGACTGGTCACGCTGATCTTGCCGCCCCGCACGCTCCCACGGCTCGATTTCTCACGGGGGATTCCCGATGACCATCGCACCATGGTGGTGATCCCCACATTGTTGGGCAAAACGAATGATATTGACGAGCTTCTCGAAGCCCTGGAGATCCGCTACCTCGGCAATCGTGATCCCAATCTCAGTTTTGCTCTCCTGACCGATTTCCATGATGCTCCACACCAGTCTTTGCCTGAAGACGCTGCCCTGCTCGCTTACGCGCGCGCCGCGTTGGCCGCACTCAATGAAACCTACCGCGAGGACCGGCCGGGAATATTTTACCTGTTCCATCGCCCCAGGGTGTGGAATCCATTTGAACGGGTATGGATGGGATACGAGCGCAAACGCGGTAAACTGGAGCAGTTCAACGACTTGCTGAGGGGCGGGGCGCAATCGGCATTTTCGGAGCAGATCGGCGATCTATCCATCCTCGGTTCGATCCGCTACGTCATTACCCTGGATACGGACACGCAATTACCCCGGGACGCGGCACGCACCCTGGTTGGCAACCTCGCCCACCCACTCAATCGGCCGGTGTACGATGCCGCCAAAGGGCGGATCGTCGAAGGCTATGCGATTCTACAGCCCCGCGCTTCCATCAGCCTGCCCAGTTCCGCTGAGTCCCGGTTTGCCAAACTGTTCGCCGGTGAAGCCGGGCTTGATCCCTACACCCGCGCCGTGTCGGATGTCTACCAGGACCTCTTCGGGGAAGGTTCGTTCATCGGCAAGGGCATTTATGATGTCGACGCCTTTCGTCAAGCCGTCGCCGGACAGTTTCCCGAAAATCTCATTCTCAGCCACGACCTGCTCGAAAGCGGCTATGCCCGTTCGGCGCTGGTCACTGATGTCGACCTGATCGAAGAGCAGCCTTCAAATTACGCCATCGAGGCCAGCCGTCGCCACCGCTGGATCCGCGGTGACTGGCAGTTGGCCGGCTGGTTGCTGCCACGTATCCCGGTCTGTCCCCAAATAGAGACTCCAGGAAAATCGCAGACCAAGTACCGAACCAATCCTTTAAGTGCTTTATCCGTATGGAAACTTTTCGACAATCTGCGCCGCAGTCTGGTCTCGCCGGCGTTGCTGGCGCTGCTGACCGGAGGCTGGTTATTGGCCCCGGGGCCAACCGGATTCTGGACTCTGCTGGTGGTGACAATCGTCTTTTTACCTACCTTGATCGGGACCCTCATTGAGTTGCTGCGTAAGCCTGCCGAGCGCAACACCCTGGCGCATTTTGTTTTGACCTGTAAAGCTGCCGGCCGCCCCATCCTGCTCGCCTTGTTGTCCTTGATCTGGTTACCCTACGACACCATGATCTGCCTGGATGCTATCCTGCGTTCCGGAGTGCGCATGCTGTTCACCCGGCGTGGCTTGCTCCTCTGGCAATTGCACTCCTATACCCGGCGTAATTCACGGCGGACGCTGATCGATTTTTACTGTGAAATGTGGTTTGCGCCACTCCTCGCCCTGCTTCTGGCCGGGGTGCTGTGGCAAGTCCGTTTACAGGAATGGTATTTATGGGCTCCTCTGTTGCTCCTCTGGCTGGCTTCGCCGCTGGTCGGCTGGTGGATCAGCCTGCCACTGGCCGATCCAGCGCCCGACTTGAGTGCTCTGCAGCGGGAGTTCCTGCGCTCGGCGGCCCGCAGAACCTGGCATTTCTTCGCCCATTTTGTCGGCCTTAAGGACAACTGGCTGCCACCCGATAACTTCCAGGAATATCCAGCGGCCACTCTCGCCTCACGAACCTCGCCCACCAACATCGGCATGGCGCTGTTGGCTACCCTGACCGCCTGTGATTTTGGTTACATTGGGGTCGGAGAATGCCTGCGGCTGACCGAAAACACCCTGACGACCTTGGCAAAGCTGGAACGCTACCACGGCCATTTCTACAATTGGTACGATACGCGTACGCTTGAACCTTTGCGCCCGAAATATATTTCTTCCGTGGACAGTGGCAACCTGCTCGGCAGCTTGCTCACCTTACAGGCGGGGCTGGCCGAGTTAAAGGACCAGCCGGTGCTGTCCGGCAACACCTTTGAGGGCCTGCAGGATACCCTGCGGGTGCTTGCTGAACACCTGCCTGCGACCCCGGTCCCAGACCTTGCGGAAAAGATCCACGCGCTGCAGGCCACTCTCCACACGCGAACCTTGCACGGACCACCCCAAACCCTGCCGGCCAGCGATCGTTTGCTTGCCGAGATTTCCGGCCTTGGCCGGGAACTGCTAGCCTGGTTGCCTGCGGATATCGATATCGACGGCGAGCTGTATGCCTGGGCACAGGCCTTCGCCCGGCAAGCCAGCGCCCTGCACGAGGAACTTCGCATTTTGGTCCCCGATCCTCAGCAGTTCAGCACAATCCTGACACTGGCGGAAGTCACCGGCAAGCCCTCCTGCTCGGCCGAAGCCTTACAGCGTCTTGAAACCATCGCCGCGCTGATGGCTCGCTGCGCTGAACTGTCGGAGATGGATTTTGAGTTTCTCTACAATCGTTCGCGAGGTCTGCTGTGTATCGGTTACGACGTCGGTGAACGCCGCCGAGATCCGGCCTGTTACGACCTGCTGGCCTCGGAAGCGCGCCTGGCGAGCTTCCTGCTGATCGCCCAAGGACAGGTTCCGCAGAAACACTGGTTTTCCCTCGGTCGTCTGCTGACCAGCCGTGGCGGTTCGATCAGTCTACTCTCCTGGAGCGGCTCGATGTTCGAGTATCTCATGCCACAGCTGCTCATGCCGAGTTACGCCAACACCTTATTGGAGCAGACCTGCAAGGCTGTGGTGTCACGCCAGATCGAATACGGCCGGCAACGCGCCGTGCCCTGGGGGATATCCGAGTCCTGCTATAACGCAACTGATATCAACCAGGTTTATCAGTATCGGGCGTTCGGCGTTCCCGGCCTGGGCTTTAAACGCGGGCTGGGCGATGATCTGGTCATCGCCCCCTACGCCAGTGCACTCGCCCTGACCGTCCAGCCGAAAGAAGCCTGCCGCAACCTGCAGACCCTGGCCAACGGTGGGTTCCTCGGTAATTATGGATTTTATGAAGCGATCGATTACACCCCGTCACGGGTGCCGCGAGGGAAGAAACAGGTCACGGTGCAAAGCTTCATGGCACATCATCAAGGGATGAGCCTGTTGGCTTTCGCGCATGTCCTGCTTAATCGGCCGATGCAGCGCCGGTTCATGTCCGACCCCATGTTACGGGCAACCGAGCTGTTGCTTCAGGAACGGGTGCCGAAAAAGGGCGCGACATTGCAACCACACGCCGCCGAAGTCAGCGCCACCGCGCGTCCTGTCGTTGAAGAACCTGGCGAGAGCATGCGCATCTTTACCGAACCGAACACGCAAACCCCTGAAGTCCATCTCTTATCCAACGGCCGCTATCACGTCATGGTGACCAATTCCGGCGGCGGCTACAGCCGCTGGCGCGATCTGGCCGTCACTCGTTGGCGCGAGGACGTCACCTGTGACTGCTGGGGGTCCTTCATTTACCTGCGGGACCTCGACAGCGGAGACTTCTGGTCAACCGCCTATCAACCGACATTGTCCAAAGCGGATTACTTTGAGGCGATCTTCGGCCAAGGGCGCGCGGAATACCGACGCCGCGACCAGGCCGTTGAAACACACACCGAGATCAGCGTTTCGCCCGAAGACGATGTCGAAATCCGGCGGGTCACCCTCACTAATCAATCGTCCCGCACCCGGCATATCGAGGTGACGAGCTACGCAGAGGTGGTCCTGGCGCCGCTTAATGCCGATTTGGCCCACCGCGCCTTCAGTAATCTCTTTGTCCAGACCGAGATCCTGCCCGCCCAGCAGGCGATCCTCAGCACCAGACGCCGAAGGACTCCGGAGGAACAGCCCCCCTGGATGTTTCATCTGCTGGCTGCTCCGGGCACCATCAGCGACGAACCGTCTTATGAAACAGATCGCAGCAAATTTATCGGCCGGGGTCGCACGGCAGCCAACCCCGTGGCTATGGACAGCGGAAAAGGCCATGGATCGTTGTCGAAGACAGCCGGACCGGTCCTTGATCCGATCGTGGCCATTCGCTGCGCCCTGACCTTGGCGCCCGACCAATCGGCTACGGTGCAGATCATTTCTGGCATTGCAGATACCCGCGAAGCCGCATTGGCTTTACTTGAGGAATATTGCGACCGCCACTTCGTCGAGCGGGCCTTTGAAATGGCCTGGTTTCAAAGTCAGGAAGTACTGCGTCACCTGGCCATCACCGAGGCCGACGCCCAGGTCTATGGCCGCCTGGCCACCTCGGTCATCTACAGCCATGCCTTACGCCGCGTTGCCCCTGGTGTCATCGCTCGCAACCAGCTTCGCCAGTCGGGGCTGTGGCGCTTTGGCATCTCGGGTGACCTGCCGATCGTTCTGCTGAGCATCGGCGACCTGAACCGGCTCAACCTGGTCAAACAGGTGCTGCAAGCCCATGCTTATTGGCGGATAAAGGGTTTGGCTGCGGATCTGGTGATCGTCAATGAGGATTTCTCGGGCTACCGGGCAACATTGCAGGACCAGATCCTCGGGCTGATCAATGCCGGTCCCGAAGCCCAGATTATCGATAAGCCGGGTGGAGTCTTTGTCCGGCGCGGCGAGGAACTGTCCGAAGATGAACGGGTTTTGCTCCAGACTGTCGCCCGCATCGTTTACAGCGACACTGCCGAGACCTTGATCGAGCAGGGAAAACGCCGCATCTCAGGCGAGCGCAAGGCGGATGATCTGGAACCAGTGCAGCAAGCAAAAAGTGAACGAAACTCCCCCTTGGCCGCGCGGGAGCGCATCTTCTGCAACGGTCTGGGAGGGTTCACCCCCGACGGACACGAATATGTCATTACCCTGGAACCGGGACAAACCACGCCGGCGCCGTGGACCAATGTCATCGCCAGCCCCCACATCGGTACCGTCGTCAGTGAGAGTGGCGGCGCCTATACCTGGGTGGGCAATGCTCACGAGTTCCGCCTGACCACCTGGCATAATGACCCACTGAGCGACAGCAGCGGCGAGGCCTTCTACATTCGCGACGAGGAGACCGGCGAGTTCTGGTCGCCGACGCCGTTGCCCGCCCGCGGGCAGGCCGGATATGTGTGTCGACATGGCTTTGGTTACAGCGTATTCGAGCATCTCCAGGCCGGCATCTTTTCGGAAATGACCAGTTATGTTGCCATGGATGCGCCGGTGAAGTTCACAGTGGTCAAGCTGCGTAATCAAACGCACCACCCACGGCGTTTGTCCCTGACCGGGTACTGGGAACTGGTCCTTGGTGAGTGGCGACACACAAATTTGATGCACATCGTGACCGATGTGGACCCGCCCAGCGGCGCGCTGTTCGCTCGCAATGCCTATGGCCACGAATGTGCTAATCGGGTGGTATTCGCACAGGTCAGCGAGGTGGACCGCCGGGTCGCAGGAAATCGTTCCGAGTTTATCGGCCGCAACGGGTCGCTGGCTCACCCGGCGGCGATGCGCCGCAAGCGGTTGTCAAACCGGACTGGCGCGGGTCTTGATCCGTGTGCAGCCATCCAGGCCTGGATCGACCTGGCGGAAGGAGAAGAGCGGGAAATCGTCTTCGTCTTCGGTGCCGCAAACGACACCAGCACTGCACAGCAGTTGATCCAACGCTTCTGCGGACCGGTTCGGGCCCGGCAGGCATTGGAAGGGGTGTGGGAGCACTGGAACCGAACTCTGGGCGCAGTGCAGGTGGAAACCCCTGATCCTGCCCTGGACGTGCTCACCAACGGCTGGCTGCTCTACCAGACCCTGTCGTGCCGGTTGTGGGGCCGTAGTGGCTATTATCAATCCGGCGGCGCCTATGGTTTTCGCGATCAATTGCAGGACAGCATGGCGTTGCTTCATGCGGCCCCGTGGCTGGCCCGCGAACAATTGCTCCGCTGTGCCTCGCGACAGTTTCAGCAAGGGGATGTCCAACATTGGTGGCATCCGCCTAACGGACAAGGCGTGCGTACCCATTTTTCTGACGACTATCTGTGGCTTGCCTACGCCACCTGCCGTTACGTATCGACGACCGGCGATACCGGGATACTCGACGAACCGGTTCATTTTCTGGAAGGCCGCGAGTTGAATCCGGAAGAAGAAGCCTACTACGACAAACCACAGCGGACCACCGAAGTCGCAAGCCTCTATGACCATTGCGTTCGCGCCATCAAGCACGGTTTACGCTTTGGTGAACATCACTTGCCACTGATGGGGTGCGGCGACTGGAACGATGGCATGAATCTGGTCGGTCATGGTGGCAAGGGTGAAAGTGTCTGGCTGGCGTGGTTCCTATATGAAAATCTGCAGTTGTTTGCGGCTCTGGCACGTGGCCGCGACGACATCGACTTTGCCACAGTATGTACGGAACAGGCAGAACAGCTACGTAGCAACATTGAAGACCAGGCCTGGGACGGCAGTTGGTATCGGCGCGCCTTTTTCGATGACGGCACGCCCCTGGGTTCGGCCACGAATGAGGACTGCCAGATCGACTCGATCAGCCAGAGTTGGGCCATTATTTCGCAGGGTGGCGATCCGCAGCGCGCCCGCCAGGCGATGGCGGCGGTCAACCAACGCTTGGTCCGCCGTGATGCGCAACTTATTCAATTGCTTGCTCCGCCCTTCGATCAATCCAGCCTTGAACCCGGATATATCAAAGGTTACCTGCCCGGTGTGCGCGAAAACGGCGGCCAGTATACCCATGCCGCAATCTGGGCCACGATGGCGTTTGCCATGCTGGGCGATAAGGAGCACGCCTGGGAATTATACGATATGCTCAACCCCGTCCATCACGGCAGTCAGCCGACGACAATGAAAAACTACCTGGTCGAACCCTATGTCATGTGTGCGGATATTTACGCGGTCCCCCCTCATACCGGCCGCGGCGGTTGGACCTGGTACACCGGGGCAGCGGGCTGGATGTACCGCCTGAGCGTGGAAACGCTGCTGGGCCTGCACCTGGAAGTCGACCATCTGCGCCTGGAGCCCTGTCTTCCCGGCCATTGGGCGGCGTACAAAGTCCACTACCGCTATCGGGAAACTTTCTACCACATCACTATCAAGCAGGTCAGTGGCGAGTCGCAGCAGCAGATCCGTGTCACGCTCGATGGTGCCGTGATCAATGCAGGCAACGCAGGCCTGATTCCCCTTGTGGATGATCGGCAGGAACATAACGTCGAGGTTGAGTTAAGTTGAGCGGTGGAGTGCACAAGCGCGGTGGCCGAGACAAACATATCTGGGGAAGAGATCGCAGCGCCGCCGCCGACAGAGGTCGTAGCCAGCGCCAGGCAACTGGATTTAAACCTGTTGGGGCTGGCAAAGATATTGGCAAAATAGTGCCACAACAGAATCGCGCTAGTTTAAGCAACTTTGCAGTAAACTCGGGGCTGCCCCAAGAGTTTGCGAGCCATGAAACTGTAGCGGTTAGCACCGCAAAGACCTGGGACAGCCCCCGTGCGGGGACAGTCCCGGTTTTGCTGCCATCTCCTCTTAAACGAGCGCCATTCGTGCCACAACAGGGAAAAGGAGAGACCAATGAAAATAAAAGCGGGATTATGGATTGATCATCGGCAGGCCATTATTGTGCGGGTCACGGGTTCTCGTGAAGAATTCAGGACGATTATGTCGCAGATCGAAAAACAGCTTCGCCGAACCGGCAGCAGGCCCCTTCAGGGTCACTTCAATCCACAACATGTCCCATCGGATGAGAGCCAATTGAGGTCGTTTAATGCGAAACTTAATAGTTATTATGATGAGGTTATCGTAGCGGTCTGTGATGCGGAGGCTATCCTTATCTTCGGGCCGGGTGTCGCCAAGGAGGAATTGAAGAAACGTCTTGACGAAAATAACCTCGCTGACCACATCACCGGTATTGAAACCGTCGACACGATGACAAATCCCCAGATCGCGGCAAAGGTCCGCCAGTTTTTTGCCGAATAAAGGCTGGTACTGGCAGAGTCACCAGGCTGGACCAACTGGCCGCATTAAAAGGTGGGGCGCCGTGCAGCCTCCGCTCATTGGCTGTGGCTCGGTCTGGGAGAGAAGGTCAATGGTCGTTTTTCGACCTGTTGCCGGTATTTGCTCCGCCCTGGTATAAAGCCAAGGTACCCACCAGCAAAATAAAAATCCGCACCACATCCCACCTTATTTAACAGGACCGTCAGATATGACGGCTACGGCTGACTGATTGACCGGCGTACCGAGGTTCTTCCGTCCGTTCACGTGCTTGAACGGCCCCTTGCGGCCACCACCGTCACAGAGGATATTAGGCACGCTTGTTGCTTTTTATAAGTGTTCTGGCTGGTTCCGGGAGGCAACGGGATAAGCCGTGGCAACACACCTAATGGAGGCAACAAGATTATGGACTATTGTCGTCGTTCTCAAACGGCTCTAACTGGCGGGGCTTGTGAACAGCACCTCGTTGGCAGGGTTCATTCACGTTATACCAATCATCGCCCTGGTTGCTCTGGCCCTATGGATTTTCCAACAGCACAAGGCTTGAGCGAGCATCCCCAATCTCTATTTACCCCGCAACAGCTGAACTGGTGGTTTGATTTGGCGTTGTGCCCGCTCTTCTAGCTGTTTCCGAGTCGGAACAAATCCAGAGCGAGGCCAAGGGGCTGTTAATTGGCGTTAGCAAAAAGGACGAGTTGAACCAGGGCAGTTGTCGTCAGCCGTGTTCAAGGCATAAAAGAATCAGCCGAGGAACGAGATGAAGATTATATTGAGGATCATGATGGCTACGCTGATGACGATCACAATCGTGTTTAGCAGCGCGGCCGGGCAAGCCCCGCCACAACCGGCAGAGGAGCAGCCGGAGGTTCTGCTGCGGGGACCGGTAAATGAGTCTTTTGCTCAGCCGGTCAACCTTGAGATTCAAGCTGGTTTTACGGCCCCCATAGCACCACCAGCCGACATTGAGGAGATTCCTCCGGTGGAGCGCCCCGCCGGCGAACAGTTTGTCTGGGTGCCAGGGTATTGGGCGTGGGATTCGGACCGGGATGACTATATCTGGGTGAGTGGTTGCTGGCGGGCCGTGCCCCCGGATATGTCCTGGGTACCCGGTTACTGGGCGCGGGCAGCAAGGGGCTGGCAATGGGTGGCAGGATTCTGGGCACCGGTCGGCAATAGCGCCATCGCGTATTTGCCGGCACCACCGGTGTTGATGGATGTCGAACCACCGGGTCCAGCGCCATCACCAGATCTGCTGTGGGTGCCGCCCTGCTGGTACTGGAATTCCGGGCAATATATTCGTAGGTCTGGTTACTGGATTACGGCTCAGGAGGATTGGGTCTGGGTGCCATCTCATTACATCGGGACGCCGCGCGGGTATATCATGGCGAAGGGGCATTGGGACTACACCCTTGAGCACCGCGGAGTCCTGTTTGCTCCGATCTATTTTCCCCGCCACAGTTACGAGCATCCGGGATTGACTTTCGCACTCAGGATCGTCCTTGATTTCGACAACTTGGAGGCCAGTCTGTTCACCCGACCGCAGTACAATCACTACTACTTCGGTGATTACTACGATAGAAGCTATCTCCGTATCGGGATCTTTCCATGGTTTGAGTTCGAGCAGCAACACACTTGGTATGACCCGCTATATACGCATACCCGCTGGCGCCATCAGCAGAGAGAGCCTCAGTGGGAACAACACAACCGCCTGGAATTTGATCGTCGCCGCGCCGACAGATCACTACGGCCACCACGGACCTATCGCGAGCTGGCGAGCCGCGCGAACAAAATGGCGGAGTCCAGGCGCAGGACCTTCGAAATTGCGGTGCCGATAACACGGGTTAGCGTCAGCAGGACGACGCCGTTAAGGTTCGAACGGAGCAAACCGGAAGCCCGAAAACAACTCCCGAAGCACACCGATGAGGTCCGCAAGTTTGGCCGCGAACGCAGCCGTTGGGAGGCACAGGGAGTTGCACGGCAGACCAGCCCGTTGAAGAGGGGGGAGCGCGGTGTCTTGGGCAAAACGCAAGAACAGGCGATCCCGGCGGCAGGGCATATAGAACACGGCGAAAAACGGGACAGCGGCTGGCAGGGACCAACGCCTTCACCCAGGCAGCAACAGCCGAAGGCCGTTACACCGCGTGAATCCGGACAACGTCCGTTGGACCGGGTGAGGGTTCAGATTTCTCCGGTGGCGGGTAAAAAAGGAGGCGCTGGCTACCTGGGGAAATCGCCGACCCGACCAGAGCAGGAACAGCGAAATCAAAAAGAGCTGGACGAGGAACAGGACAAACCAAGAGGGCCGGAGGAGAAACAGAGAAATCAAAGGTGACAGTCGTCGATAACGCCACTGCTGGGCAAAACTTGAAGCAACCTGCCCGTGGTGCCCTTAGCGATTTCTGCCAACGATCACCCTGGGCCACGAAGGTGAGATCATCGACCGGGTTGTCCACAGGGCAACGTTGCCAACTTCAAGGTGGTGGTTGCAACAACATTTTTAAGAACGTCAGGGTTTGTCGCAGCGTGATATCGAATAATGACGTGTTCGATACCATCAATCAAAGGGGGGTAAAAAGCATGGGGAAAAACCTGAGGCAAGCTCTGGAATTTGCCGAGAACATCATCAACACCGTGCGTGAACCCTTGATCGTTTTGGACCAAGATTTAAGAGTCGTCCTGGCGAGTCATTCCTTCTATAACGTATTTCAGGTCAAGCCGGAGGTGACCGTCGGACAGCTGATCTATGATTTGGGAAATAACCAGTGGAATATCCCCAGCCTGCGGGAACTGCTAGAAAATATTCTACCTCAGAAAACCAGTTTTGTCGGTTATGAAGTGGAGCACGATTTCACTACCATCGGTAAGCGAACCATGCTGTTGAATGCCCGGCAGGTTGAACAAATGATGGGCAAAAAGCGGATCATCCTGCTGGCGATTGAAGACATCACCGAGCGCAGCCATTTGGAAGACCAGTTAGAAGAGTCCGAACTTCGCTACCGGAGACTGTTTGAGACCGCTAACGACGGGATCGTACTGCTTGAAAAGAATGAAGGACAGGTCGCTCATGCAAATCCGGCCATTGAGAAAATGTTAGGGTATTCCGAAACAGAGTGTCTTGGGAAAAAACTCCAAGACATCGGTGTCTCTATCGATACACGTGATTTCTCTGCAACAATGCAGGATTTAACCCGGGAAGGCATCCTTAATTACCAAAATGTTCTTTTGAAAACCAAGACAGGGGAGGAGGTCTGCACGGACATATATATGGTCGACCGGGCCCAGTTGGCCCAATGCAATATTCGCGATGTGAGTGAACGGAAAAAGCTGGAAGCCCAAGTCCGTCATACCCAGAAGATGGAGGCCATCGGCACGCTGACTGGAGGGATTGCCCATGATTTCAATAATATTCTCAGTGTCATCATGGGGTATGGCAGCATGGTCTTGAATACCTTGCCGACCGACAGTCCAGCAAGGGGAAACATGTCCGAGGTCCTTGCTGCTGCCAATCGGGCCGCCGATCTTACTAAAAGGCTGCTGCTCTTCAGTCGCAAAGAGTCCGCTAACATGACGCCCGTTAATCTCAACACCCTTATTCTGAACCTGCAAAAAATGCTGTCCCGGGTTATCAGAGAGAGCATTAATTTTCATCTGGATCTTACGGAACAGCCTTTGATGGTTCTGGCTGATACCGGGCAAATCGAGCAGGTGCTGACCAACCTTGTTGCCAATGCCAGGGACGTCATGCTCGAAGGCGGGCAGCTGCTGATCACCTCCGGGATTGAGGAAATAGACGAAGACTATGTTGCCGCCAATGGTTATGGCCAACCGGGGAGGTATGCCCTGATCACGGTTGCAGATACCGGGCAGGGCATGGATGCGGAAACGCAGCAGAAAATATTCGAGCCTTTTTTTACCACCAAAGAGAGTGGAGAAGGAACCGGGCTTGGTCTCGCTATCTGCTACGGGATAATCAAACAGCATAACGGCTTTATCAAGGTCTATAGTGAGTTAGGCGAAGGCACGATTTTTAAAATATTACTTCCGCTATGTGTTGCAGCGGTCTTGGCCAAAAAAACGGAGGAAACCGTGGCGGTCATTGGCGGGAATGAGACGATCCTGATCGCCGAGGACAACACCGCACTGAGGGATTTATCACGGGCCGTGCTGGAGACCTTCGGTTACACAGTTATCACTGCGGAAGATGGCGAAGATGCAATAGCTCAATTCATGGTGAACCAGGAGCGGATCAGCCTCGTTCTGCTCGACGTCATCATGCCGAAGAAAAGCGGAAAAGAGGTCAGTGAGGCTATCAGCAAGGTTTGCCCCAAAATAAAAATACTCTTTGCGAGCGGCTATACCATGGAGATCATCGGCAGCAAAGAATTGGAGGCGGACGGCATTGACTTCATCCAGAAACCGTACCCGCCCCAAAAACTTTTGTTGAAGGTGAGGGAGATCCTGGACAAATGAATGAGAAAAATAAAGCGCAGAGATCGGCGACAAAGTCTCTATCCGGAAACCTTGTCGAATTTTACTTCAGGCAATACAGTCACTCTATTAAAGGATGGAGATGCCTACTTTTCCGCCATCGAAGCAGAGTTCAGCAAAGCAAAACATGATATTTACCTTGAGTCGTATATCTATGCGAATGATACCACCGGCCGGCGAATTGCGCAGGCATTAAGCCAGGCGGCCCTGCGTGGAGTAAAGGTTCATCTGCTGATCGACGGCTATGGCTCCAAGGGGTTATCCGCCCCGCTGCTCGACCAGCTCCGTTCGGACGGAGTGAAAACCCTTATTTATCGGCCTGACATTTCCCCATGGACGTTCCGTCGTAAACGCCTGCGCCGTATGCACCGGAAGATCGCGGTCGTTGATCGAAAAATTGCTTTTGTCGGGGGAATCAATATTATCGACGACAGGGAAACTACGGGAGCCTTGCTGCCACGATACGACTATGCGGTGGCTGTGAAAGGGCCATTGGTTAAGATGATCCGCCATTCTGTTAAACACCTTTGGTCGTTGGTGGCGTGGAGTTCATTTCGCAAAGGAACGGTCCGCGGCAGGAGAAGTTCCGGTACAACTTTTACCCAGGGAAAAATGAGGGCGGCCTTTCTGGTACGGGATAATTTTCTCCATCGACGTGACATTGAAGCGGCCTACCTGCGCGCCATAAATCAGGCGAAAACCGAAATCATTCTGGCCAATGCTTATTTTTTCCCGGGGCACAATTTCCGGCACGCACTGATCAAAGCCGCTGGCCGCGGGGTCAGAGTCGTTCTGTTGCTGCAGGGTCGTTATGATCATCGGCTCCAACACTATGCGACACAGGCACTTTATGGCCATTTCCTCACGGCGGGGATTGAAATTTATGAATTTCACAAGAGCTTCCTGCATGCCAAGGTGGCAGTGATCGACGGGCACTGGGCAACAGTGGGGTCCTCGAATATCGACCCGTTTAGTTTGTTGCTTGCAAGGGAAGCAAATGTTGTCGTTGAAGGACAAGAATTCGGTGCGGCCTTGGCACAGAGTCTCAGGTTGGCCATGGAAAGCGATGCAGTAAGGATCTTTATGGAAGGATGGAAACATCAGCCCGCCAGGTTACGAATCACGTCCTGGCTCAGTTATGGCTTACTGCGCCTGATGATAGGAATCTGCGGCTATAACCGTGAAAAATCCGGCCTGAAAAAAGACGAAGGCCTGGTATGGTAAACGGATCGAAGATCTTGAAACATCTGGTTAAAATTGAAATCCAGGCGGCTTCACTCAAATGGGGAGCGGAGCTAGCACAGGTGTACAATTTTTCGAAGCGCTTAACAACGAACCTCTGAGTTCAACAACCCCGCAACAAGGGCAAAGTGAATGGGCACGACCACCTTGAACAGCGTTGGTGTACTGAGAGACAGGAGCCCGACTCGGAACCACTACACTTCAGAAGAGCTCTGTTCTGGACCAATATCTCTATTGCCGACACCAGTTGAACTCAGAACCTGGCTTAACTTAGCCAGGTTGTAGGGTTTTGTCACCGCACCGATAAAACCATAGGAACCATAGTCGGACATGATAAGATCGTTCGAGTAGCCACTGGACACAATCAGCCTTGCTTTCGGGTCGAAGGCGAGAATTTGTTCCGCGGCCTCCTTTCCACCCATTCCCCCTGGGATGGTTAGGTCCATAATAACCGCCGAAAAGGGTTTTCCAGAGGTGACTTCCGCTTTATATTTTGCGACTGCCAGCGCACCATTCTCACACGCTGTCACGTGAAATCCCAGGTGCCGCAACATATCCGTTAATATATCCAGAATCATTGTCTCATCGTCCATGACGAGAATCGAACCACTGAAATTGGCGGCGGCCATCTGCGGCTCAGTTTCAGCCTGGTCTTTTGAATAAATTTCATCCGTTGCCGGCAGATAGATCTGAAAGATCGTTCCTTGCCCCATGGTGGATGTTGCACTGATATGGCCACCATGCCGTCTTATTATTGAGCTGGCTGATGCTAGCCCCAAACCATTTCCACCTGACTTGGTCGTAAAATAGGGATCAAATATTTTGGTCAGATCATTTTCCTGAATACCGCAACCCTGGTCTGCAAATAACAGTAGAACGTACTCTCCCCGTGGCAGTAACATCTGGTTTTGGGAGCCCAGAAAGACATTCTCCGCCTTGACGGTCAAGGATCCTCCTGCAGGCATTGCCTGCACGGCGTTGATTAAAAGGTTGTTGAATACCTGATTCAATTGCCCCTCATCCGCCTCTATTGCGTGAAGGGCCTCGGGGATATCAAGAATCCCTTTGATATTTGTTCCGCGAAGGGTCAACAGCAGAGCTTCCTCTAGAATATGTTCAACGGACACCCGTTGCTTAATCGGCTTTCCCCCCATCGCAAAAGTCAGCAACTGGGTTGCAAGCGAGGTCGCCCGCAGAGATGCTTGCTCGGCATTTCCAAGGAGTCGGTCCGTTTTTTCGGGATTTCCAAGGGACCTGCGAGCCAAGGAAATGTTGCCGATGATAGCAGTGAGAATATTATTGAAATCGTGCGCAATACCGCCCGCGAGAACGCCGAGGGATTCCAGCTTTTGATTTTTCAGGAGTTCGTCCTGAATCAGCCGTTTTTCGGTTATGTCTTCTCCGGAAAACAACACGCCACTGATGCCGTCCTCATCGTGTAGGAATGTGCGGTGAAACGCGATAAGCCGTTCTTCCCCTTTTCGGTTGATGATCGAACTTTCATAGAGCTTGACCAGAGTATGTTCTCCTGCGAGTTGCGCAGCAAAAACCTCTCCGGCCTTTTTGCGGGCTGAGGCGGGGAGACATACATCAAACCAGTTCTGGCCCAACAGTTCATTGTCTCCATAACCGAGAATTTCGGAACCCTTTTTGTTGATCAGGATGATCTCTCCAGCTCTGTTCAGAGCACAAAACATCACTCCAGCGATATCAAGATAGCGCTGTGCGGTCTCCTTTTCCCGGATAATCGCCTCAAGAGCCAAATGGTGCTTGGTTATGTCGCGAGCGACGCCAATGACTCCTGCCACCTGCTTGTTCGCATCATAAAAGGGCGTTTTGAGTACCTCAACCAAGGTTTTTCGCCCATCAGCCAAAGATATCCAGGGTTTTAGAATTGACGGCTGCCCGGTCTCCATGACCTGACGATCGGATTCTATGAATTTCTCTACCGCCTCTGAATGAGGATTAAAGTCCTTTTCAGAGTGGCCAATGATTTTATCTTTGGAGGTTCCGATATAGCGGGAGGCATAAGCTTCGTTACAGCCAAGGAAAACGCTATCTTGATCTTTATAGAAAATAAAGTCGGAGATGGAATCCAGGATGGTCTGCAAAAACCGCTGATCTTCCTCACGTTTTAGTCCTAACAGTTGATAAGCGGAAACGTCTTCAATAAGCCCGAGAACATAATCGACAGAGCCGTCGGGGTGGCGGACACAGCCAATGGACAGGTTGGTGTGGACAATCTCACCATCTTTACGAAGGATTCGCTTTTCTATGGAGTAGTTGTCTATTTCTCCGGACAAAAGCGAATTGAACTTTTCAGTCGCCAGGGGGATATCTTCAGGATACGTAATATCTACCCAGGATTTGGATTTTAACTCTTCACGGGTATACCCCAGCATCTGACACAACTTATTGTTCACCTGAAGCCAGCCATGTTCAGGCGACATGATTGCCATACCGACAATCTGGTGTTCAA
Organism: Pelobacter seleniigenes DSM 18267; assembly: GCF_000711225.1. Lineage (NCBI taxonomy): Bacteria > Pseudomonadati > Thermodesulfobacteriota > Desulfuromonadia > Desulfuromonadales > Desulfuromonadaceae > Pelobacter > Pelobacter seleniigenes. The sequence continues at coordinate 2,789,175 of NZ_JOMG01000002.1, read as the reverse complement.
AGAAGAGCCGCATCCGTTCTTCACTCTTCCGCAATTCATCTTCAGTCTGCTTGCGTTCCGTGATATCGGTGATAACTCCGGCAAGAACGCGCAGGCTTCCATCTGAATTTTCCAGTCTCCGGCAAGACAGGTGCCCCCAAAAATCGGTACCATCCTGCCGGACATAATGCTGATCGAGCGATATAGACGGAATCTTTCCCTCGATCAATTGGCGCATTCGGTTATCACCGATAATTTGTTCAGATTCATGCAGATGATCTTGATACGGAGTACCAACAAATTCCAGAACCGACATCCCGAACATTTCAGCTATCCGGTTGTTACCGAATTCAATGATTTCTCGCGGGGAGACCTGAATAATACCTGCCCCCGAAGTATCGACAAGAACGCTCAACTGCTCTTTGCTGGCTCGCAATGCTTCCGCAGCCCGCTTGTGGTTGGTTATCTCCTTCTCCAGTTTTTCATTTGTCTGCAGAAGTTCATGATTTGCCGCAGAAAGTTGAATCGTTCTCTCAGTGACCTGCTCTTCCAGAATTTTATTGCGCTCGACCAACCCTTGGAGTGGATAGACTTCTCCCTCACGAACCAGATGATAGGGGATGGAAATGCTACTATGGGAAATTTTCCAGCCGCGCGCTTCCTTCCGAAATATCAACACAAGGCGAGCCGTTTCTCGCGACAGGATGTGGTCTTCAATCGGCAAATGAATCTTGAAAAAACCGGTCGTGACAGCAATCGTCTCAGCCAGCCACTGGACTGAAAGATCTTTGAGCTCAATGCGGAGCGGTTCCTTAACCTGGGCAAAATCCTGGCGGGTAATCGCAACCCATTGCGCCCGGTCTTTGACGAGGAAATCGCCACCCCCGGTAAAACCGGAAAAATCTTCACTAAAATAATCAGTCAGGCGATCGTCTCGGGAGGCATACAGTTGGAGGTACTCATCAAACAGGTGCCGGATTTCTTGGTCGTCACTCGCCCACATTGGACTCAACCTCATTGTTTGAATTATTAAACGCTTCAAAAAGTGCTTAATCAGTACAACTAGCCAAGTGTTTAGCAGTTTTTCGTTGTGGTAAGAAAATCAAGAGCTTGTGCGGAGGCGTGCATCGTTACGCCGCAAAAGTCAGTCCGCAGATTGATGCGCCTACAACGAAAAGGAGCCGTTTCCGGGTGAAGACTGGCTAAACCGGTTAGTCAGTTGGCATTGCTTGCTTATTGTGACCTCAAATCATTCGGAAGCACATGAACCATGATCTGGTTATCCATGGGTTATGGTGATTTCAAGTGTATTGGGAGGTAGCTGGATGGCTAAACTTACACTGAAGGCTCTCAGGCAACCAGTAAAAAATACTCCCGCTCCGCGGCCCAAGCGGACGGTCCAGACCGGGATCGACGATATCGCGATCAAGAGGCGGTAGGTACGGGAGCAAAGCGGCTCCGGGATTCCAAGTCATCGTTATCAGCTCTCAAGATTGACTGGACCTAGGAAGGGGGTCTGGTTGGCTTCGATCCTCGTTGTTCCAATTTCATCCGGTACATCTGCTGATCTCCAAGCTTTAAAGCGTCTATCAGCTGCGCTCCATTTTCGGCGGTCGCAATGCCGAAGGCAATGCCAACCTGGCCATTTTTGACCTTATCGCAAGTTAGAATCCTGCCAACAACTTCTTCCGCAATCTCTTTGTCTGCGCCCGGTAAAAGAATGGCAAACTCATCCCCCCCGATTCGTGCCACGATGTCTTCAGCCCGGAAAGCGTTGTGAATTATCTGCCCCACTAACTGGATGAGTTTGTCTCCTGCCGCGTGGCCCAGAGAATCATTGACCGTCTTCACACCGTTGATATCAGCCATCACCACACTGATCGGAAACACTCTTCCCTGCGCCAGCCGTTCAATTTCTCCGTCGAAAAATGCCCGGTTATAGAGACCTGTCAAACTGTCATGGGTGCTTTGGTGAAAGAGGGAATTTTCGATATTTTTGCGGTTGGTGAAATCGTGGTCAACGCCGATGACACCAATAACCAGGCCAGCGACATTAAAGATGGGCGATTGAGTCTTCTCCAAGTATGTGGTTTGTCCTTGTGGATCAACCCGTGATTCTTCGTAATAACTGCCGCTGCCGGTTGCCAGGACGGTCTGGAAGACCTTTTGATTCCTTTCCGCCTGACGATGCGGATAAACATCAAAATCAGTCTTCCCGAGCAGCTCCTCGGGGCTTACGGCAAGAGCTTGGCAAAAAGAATTATTCACGATGACATACCTGCCCTCCAGATCCTTCAACCACACGCTATCGAGAATATTATTAAGGATCGCCTGCTGCTGGAAACTCACTTCTTTCAAACGCTCTGCAGCGAGCTTGGCGGTCGTGTTATCCACGATTGCGGTCAGTACATTTGGGGTTTCGCAATCCCTTGCGGACAACCTGACACTCTGGAATTGGCCATGAATCTGACGACCGTTTTTACCTTTGAGGTTGATATCACATTTCTGTGTATCCTCAATCTGCAAAACGCTTTCAAGATGTTGAGAAAACGCCTCCTTTCCGGCTGCATCGGCAATAAATTCTGCCAATGGTTTATTCACCACTCTTGGCCGTTCTTTACCCAGCAGTTGGGCTCCGGCCAGATTGACCTCACGGATCAGTCCCTGGTCATCCAGGGTGAAATAACCGATGGGCGCAAAATCATAGAGTTCTGTATAGGTATCTATCGCTCGCTCAAGTTCTTCCTGGACTCCGCGCAATTCCTCATTCTGCATTTCCAGTTCAACCTGGTGGACCTCAAGTTCCTGGACGAGTCTGCACATTTCATCCGCGCCCCGGGATTGCTTTAAATCAGCTGTTTTGGCACGAGTCCGCTCTTCAGCCCGAAGCCGCAACTCGGTCATTTCGCGAATTAAATGGGATTTCGTTTTTTTCTTGTCGTTCATGGCGAACCCGAAGCCCTTTTTCAAACTCGTTGGCAAAGAAGAAAAAATTCAATCCTTCGTGACTTCAATCGGCTGTTTATGCCCTTCTGCCTGGTCTGGTTTGTCATCTAACTGAAAATATCCAATCGCTCGATTCCCCGTACCTTTTGGTTGAGTGTAGCGAACCAGCAATACCAAAATGGAATAACTTCTTTCCTCCTCGTTACGCTGATCTCTTCCGGTAAAAACAATTTTGTCAGAGTCAACCCGATCGAGCGCAAGTGTCACCTGAAAATTATAGAATGGCTTATCCTGATCGCCTTTTTTAAGGACCAGAGTTCCACCAAGAATCCCCTCTGTTGCGTCATTCAAAACGTCGTTGATAATGAGTTTTCCATGATAGTGCTGAGTTTTAATGGTCCATGACCCTTGCCAAAGTTCGAGATTTTCCAACGTCATCCTTTCCTCCCAAGGCTTGTTATTGTGTTTTTAGCCCATCCCCCCTGCGGGGAAACCAGGTCCCGATATGGATCTTAAGCATGGCTGTTTTCAGGGAACTCCAATACGACCCGGTAAGCATCCATTCCGCCGCTGAGAAAGGCCTGGGCCGACCCCCAGAGATACAGTCGAAAACGCCGATAAAGCATCTCTCCCCAACGCCTGACAATTTCGTCACGGGCGGTTTCCAGGTTTTCAGCCCAGGATTTGCAGGTGAGGTAATAGTTATGCCGATCGTTATAGACCTCCAGGACATCCAGTGGGCTTTTCGCCACTTCGGCCAGAAAAGCGTGCAAGCAGAAATAGGCATGGTCGCCCGGAAAGATGTAGCGGGACACGAAGGAAGGCTTGGAATACTTTTCGCGAAAGGCGCTGGCATCAAGGTAGACACGGCCGCCGGGTTTCAGGAACTTTTGAAGACGACGTAACACGGCCGCATAGTCGGGCAGGTGCTCCATCACCCCGAGAATGACAATGCCGTCATAAGGGGCTGCTGGAGAGTGTTCCCAAAAGTCCTGATTCAATACCCGGCAGGGAAGCTCCCGGCGTGCAATCAGGTCAGTTATAAAGATTTCGGATTGTTGGGAAATGGTCAGGGAGGTCACCTGAACACCCCGGCGGCCGGCATGTTCGGTAAAACTGCCCCAACCACCACCAACATCGAGGACGCGATCCCCTGGTTTCAGCCGACAGGCATTGAGGGCAAAATCAAGTTTACGGCGTTGGGCGGTCTCTAACGCTTCTTCGTCATGTGAAAAAATTGCTTGTGAATAACAGCGGGTCGGGTCCATGAACTTGAGGTAAAATTCGTTGCTGAAGTCATAATGACCCGCTATTGCTTTTCGGTCAGCCCGCACTCGGCCACCGAACAATGGGGTCAGCCACTGCCACAGGGCGTGCAGAGGATGATGGTCGCTCAAAAGCCCACGTAAGCTGGCAAACCCGAGCATGTCGCCGGCAACATCCAGACTGCCGGTCATGTATGCTTCACAAATCTTCAGTTCGTCCAATCTCACCAGAGCAGCGAGCCCCTTCGGGTCTTCAACCATGATCTTGATCGCCGGGTCACCTTTGCCCAGTCGATAGACATGATCGCCCCATAACTGGATCTCAATCGGCAGTTCCAGCCTGTCGGCCACCCTCTTCTGGATGCGTCGAAAGTTCCGATCAAAAAGTTTTACCAATGAAGTCTCAGCGAACTGTCCCATCGATCATCCTTTTCGGAAATCAGAAAAAATCACGCATTAAGCACAATAATTCTTTATCTGTAACAAAGTTAATTCGCAACTTGCATGCCAGAGCCGTTCATCCGCAGTCCTTTTCACAACTAGCTGATTACACAAAGGAATTGAAAAGAAAAAAGAATTAATAGAGCGAGAATAACCGTCATATCTAACATATCCGCTGAATATGGCGGGCGCTTAAAGATTTTAGCTGCCTCGCTGTTGAAGCGTGCGGGGTGACAAGATTCGGACATCCCTCCGGTCGCAGCATGACTAACCTTTCTGATGGGCCTGTTTGTTTTCAGCTTTTTTGAGTATTTCTTTCACCGCTGGATGGTTCACGGATCGATTCGGATCATGGTGGACGGACACCATACCCATCATGAGAACCCAATCGGCTACGACAGCGTACCCTTCCTTCTGCCGGCTCTGATACTGCTGGGGCTGTTCGGAATCTTTATATTGGTGCGACCAGTCGGCTACGCGTTTCTGTTGACCGGTGCCATTGCCTTCGGCCGTCACATATGGGCTGAGCCACGTCCTCATCCATCACTTTCACCCTGATTGCAACTTCGGTGTGACCACACCACTGTGGGACATCTTGCTGAGTACGCGCTATCTGCAACCTGAGTTCAAAAAGAAAATTTAAATGTCCTTCGTGCATCCCCCCTAGTTTTGGATTATTCAGAGATCAAGCCGAGCGGCCATATCTGACGGTAATGTTAAATGTGGTGGTTATCACTGACGGGTTTTTCTTGATCTGCTCGGGGCATCTTTAGTTTTCCCCTGTCTTGCCAGCCCCTTACACAAGTCGATTTGCAGATTCGTCTTCGGCACGCTCCTTGCGCTTTAGCTTTATAGTCAAGCTTGCGAGGGCATTTACAGTTTCATCATCAAGAAAGAACAGTACGAAATTGTATATCAATAGATAAATCAGGGCTCCAAGGCATAAGTGCTTGTGGAGTCGAGTCGAGTAAAAACCCATCAATAAACAAAGGAATAAATAAGTTATGCAATCAAAATGGTTAAGCTTATTTCCAATTATGGCGGTGCTTGTTCTGCTGACAATCAGTGGTCCGGTGCTGGCGGCAAACATGGACAGCAAAATCGAATCATCGGCCGAAGAATCCCATGTGTTTACCAACAACCTCAAGGACGATGATATCAAGGTTCGGTCCAACGCCGGGGTCGTCACCCTCACGGGGAACGTCTCCCAGGAATCTCACAAAACATTGGCCGGGGAAACCGTGGCGAACCTGCCCAAGGTCAAGAGTGTCGACAACCAGCTTGAAGTCAAAGGGGAACAACCCGAAGCAATGTCTGATGCGTGGCTATTGACCAAAGTAAAAACCACTCTCTTGTACCATCGTAGCGTGAGCGTCGGGACTGAAGTCGCTGTCAAGAACGGTATCGTCACCTTGAATGGGGTTGCCGATAACCAGGCACAGAAGGAATTGACTACGGAATATGCCAAGGATATCGACGGGGTCAAGGACGTCAACAATGAAATGACAGTCTCCATGTCTGGAGAAGAGTCACAACCGATCGGCGCCAAATTTGACGACGCCTCTACCACAGCTCTGGTCAAGATAACATTGCTCAGCCATCGTTCGACCAGTGCTCTCAAGACTGCGGTCACGACCACAGACGGGGTCGTGGTTCTTACCGGCAAAGCCAGCAATACTGCGGAAAAGAACCTGGCGACCAAGCTCGCCGGTGATGTTAGCGGCGTCCAGTCGGTACAGAATGACATGACTGTCATGTAAACCCGCGTCCTGATCTGCATAGTCAGCGTGCTTACGACAACGACAATAGTAGTGAGCACGCTGACGTTAGAGATGAGTTCATTTGAATTAATTCTGGGGGCGAGATCTATAGAAGACTGTTGAAAAACAGTCTGCCGCGCCCATGGATGGGCGATCAAAATCAATGGCGATTTTCTAACTCATTGATTTTATGAGGTGGGGAAAATCGCATTTTTCTCCACAAAGCTTGAAAAAGTCCCGGGATGGACTTTTTCAAAAAACTGATAGAGGCGGCAGCCCAATGGTGGACTGCGGTTTCGATGAACAAACTGCCAGCGCTCAGGAGTCACACAATGAAACCCTATACGTTAATCGGCATCATTCTGATCATTGTCGCAATAGCGGCTTTTACCTACCAGGGAATCAGCTTCACGAGCAGAGAGAAGGTCGTCGATCTGGGGCCATTGCACATGACCGCTGAGAAAACCAGAACGCTCCCCCTCACCCCGCTGGTTGGCGGAGTTGCACTGGTCGGCGGGATTGTCCTGCTGGTCATGGGGCTTAAAAAGACCTGACAAAAAAAGCAGCCGGGAATCGCCCGAGTTGATCGAAGTTGAACCCATCTAAAGAGGAGAAACCTATATGCTTTGGACAGTTGCTGTCGCTCTCACGGCCCTATGGTTATTGGGGCTGGTAAGTAGTACGACACTGGGAGGTTTTATTCACGTACTGCTGATCATTGCAATCATTGTCCTGGTGCTGGGTTTCATCCAGGGCCGCCGGGTTTGATCTGCGGCTAGTCCACAACCACACAGTGGAATAGTCTGGCATGGGAAAATCATGGGTCTTTTGAACAGATGAGCAGCAAGACCCTGTGCAAGGGATCGGTCAACGATCTGAACCGTTATATTTAGCGGTTATGTCAAATATGACAGTTGGAAATGAAGGATCTGTCTACATCTCATTCTTCCCCATTCTTCTTTTCCCATGAAAAAACATCCACATAGATCTTTCGTACCAACAGTTCATTTACGGCACGTGAATTGCGAATAAACCAGGTTAGGAACACTCAGTGAGTTTTCATCCGGAACCTCCTGGATGAAAACCAGTTAGTTGCCATCCGGAAACTCCGAAGGGCAACGGCTAAGTTTTTAGATTGAAAACGAGCAATTTTTCGTTGTGGCAAGGAAATCAAGGGGTTGCGCTTAAGGCGTAGTACTTTACGCCACACAAGAAAACCCGCGGATTGACACCGCCACAGCGGAAAAGGGCCGTTTCCGGATGAAAACCAGTTAAGGAGTACCGCCATGTTGGGAACAATACTGATCGTCGTCATCCTCTTGCTGCTGTTGGGCGCACTGCCGACCTGGCCGCACAGCCGTCAATGGGGTTTCTATCCAAGTGGCGGACTTGGTGTGATCCTCTTGATTTTCCTGATCCTGATGCTGTTTGGCAGGATTTAGGTCACAGCATCCATCGCGTTCTATCGAAGATGGGAGGTGCATGCGTTTATGCCGTTGATTCAAGTTATCCTGGTTCTGATCATCGTCGGTTTTCTGCTCTGGCTCGTCAACCGCTTCATTCCTATGGCGGGATCGATAAAGACCATTTTAAATGCCGTGGTGGTCATTGCCGTGGTTTTGTGGCTGCTGAACATTTTTGGCATTTTCGGCCAACTTCCCGCCATCAATCTGGGGAGATGAAGGTTATAAGACCCATAATGTCCAAGGGGGATGCTGATGATCGACGTCACCATCAGGATGAAGGTGCCAGCAGATAAACGCAATGAAGTTTTACAGGCCATCAGTGACCTGCTTGCACCGATCCGCAACGAGCAGGACTGCTTAAGCTGCCATTGCTACCTGGATGTTGAGGCAGAAGATGTTGTTATCTTCGAGCAGGAGTGGAAAACCAATGAAGCTCTGGCGACTCATCTCAGATCCGCCCATTTCAAAGTTCTGCTCGGGGCGATGAAACTGCTCTTGATTGAGCCGGAAATCAAATTCAATACCATTGTTGCCATGGAGGAAGGGAAAACGTTGGCAGCGTTTAAAACAGGGGGATTGGCTGGACTGTAAAACCGAATCGGAGAATAACACACACATCGAAAGGAAACCGCCATGTTTAAGATGAATCGCATAATGACAATCCTGGCCTGTCTGTTGCTGATCGCGTCCCTCAGCGGATGTTCAGCCACTAGGACAAGAGAAAGTACCGGCCAGTATATCGACAACTCAGTGATCACTTCCAAAGTAAAAGCCGCCATCTTTGACGAACCGACCTTGAAAAGCATGCAGATCAATGTTGAATCTTTCAAAGGCGAAGTCCAGTTAAGCGGTTTTGTCGATTCAGCCCAGAGCGTCAAAAAAGCCGGCGAAGTCGCTCGTAGCGTTGAAGGGGTTGTCTCGGTGAAAAACGACCTGGTTGTCAAATAATGCCGGTGTTCGGCCTGACGAGGACGTCCCAATGAAAATACTTCTGGTCTATCCACATTATCCCGCCACCTTCTGGAGCTTTCGCTACGCCATGAAATTCATCAACCGCAAGGCGAGTTTCCCGCCTCTGGGGTTGTTGACCGTAGCGGCAATGCTGCCCGAATCCTGGGAAAAGCGGTTGATTGATATGAACGTGACCTCTCTCACCGCCGAAGACCTAAGTTGGGCCGATTATGTCTTCATCAGTGCAATGAGCATCCAGCGGCAGTCGGCCCATGACGTGATCGAGCAATGCCGCAGGCTGGAAGTGAAAACCGTCGCCGGAGGACCGCTGTTCACCTCGTGTCCGGAGGATTTCCCCGCAGTCGACCACCTGGTGCTGGGAGAGGCTGAAATATCCCTGCCTTTGTTCCTGGCGGATCTAGGCCGTGCCGTCCCCCGGCGGATCTATTCTGCCGAGGGTTGGGCACAACTGCAAGAGACCCCGGTTCCGCTTTGGGATCTGGTGAAGATGAAGGATTACGCGGCTATGAATATCCAGTACGGCCGAGGTTGCCCTTTCGACTGTGAATTCTGCGACATTACCGCGCTGTTCGGTCGCAAGCCACGCAGCAAAGGTCCGGCCCAACTGGTCGCCGAACTGGAGAGTCTTTATGTGCGCGGCTGGCATGGGGCAGTCTTTTTCGTCGATGATAACTTCATTGGTGACAAGGCTCGCTTGAAACGTGAAGTTCTGCCCCTGATCATTGACTGGATGGCAGAGCGCGACTATCCATTCTATTTTTATACCGAGGCATCTATCGATCTCGCCGATGATCCCCAACTGCTGGAACTGATGGTCCGGGCCGGGTTCGAAGAGGTCTTCATCGGCATTGAAACGCCGCATGAGGGGGGTCTCGTCGAGTGCGGCAAAGTGCAGAACAAGAACCGTGATCTGCTGGCTTCTGTAAAGCGCATTCAGCAGACCGGACTGCAGGTGCATGGCGGCTTTATCGTCGGTTTCGACAGCGATCCGGCAACAATCTTCGAACGCCAGATCGGTTTCATCCAGGAGAGCGGCATCGTTACCGCCATGGTTGGGGTGCTCTCCGCCCTGCGCGGGACCAAACTCTATCAGCGCCTGGAACACGAAGGAAGACTGCTGAAGGCCTCGTCCGGTGACAACACCGCCATTGATCTCAATTTCATCCCCCGCATGCGGCCGGAGGTTCTCATCGCCGGCTATCAGCGCATCCTCACCACCATCTACGCCCCCAAGCTCTATTATCAGCGGGTCATCAATCTCTTTCGCGAGTACCAACCCCGTCCTCAGGGGCGCTATCGTCTGCAGCCCGGGTATATCGGGGCATTTTTCAAGTCGATACTGCTGATGGGTGTGCTCGGCAAGGAACGGCGGCATTACTGGAAACTCATTTGCTGGTCGCTCTGCAAAAAACCACGCCTCTTCCCGCTGGCCATCACCTACGCGGTCTACGGCTATCACTTCCGTAAGGTGACAGAACAGATCATGGTGAATGGCATGTTCAACGACCAGGTTGCCTGGGAGAAAACGGTGAAATAAGCGAATGGAGATTGCCATGAAGAGTCCGCGAACCAAGTACGTCGAAAAGCTCTCGGCACAAATAGTCGAATGGGACGTGCAGATCGAACAACTCAAAGACCAGGCCGAAAACGCCACGGCTGAGGAACGATTTGCCCATTCCACAACCATCGCGGCCTTGCAGCTGAAGAGGGATCAGGCGTCGGAAAAACTGCAGGGAATCGCCCTGGCCAGTGATGATGACTGGGAAGACATGAAAAACGGAGCGGAACAGATCTGGGACGAGGTCAAAAAACTTTTGAGAGGCGCTATCAAAAAGAGCGGCTAAACAAGCGACTCATCCGCTGGTATCAGCATGGTCGATAGCTACGCTACCCGGCTGGTGGTTGCCCAAACCTTTGCCAATGCCATCCAGGAGCCATCCAGGAACAGGCATTGAAAGTGATCGCTACCAACGCTTAGGAAGGCCGGCTTGCAGTGACCTCTCCAAGGTTGGTGCGCCCATCAAATCCGGCGGTTATGCTGTATGTGACGGCTGGTTCTGACAGTTATTTCCAGCCCCTCTGCAAACGTTCTTCCATTACCCAATAAATACCACCTGTTGTACGCCCCCTTCTGCGCAGATCCATTTGGGCATGCTTGTTGCGGTATAACAGGGTTGAGCGTAATCAGATATTCCAGAATTTTTTCTCATCCGTGAATACAGAGCAGCCCCTCCGCTGTCCAGCTCAATCAAACCGCAAATGCTCAAGCGTCCACAAGCGATTCAGGGAAACCTGCAGTGGAAAGCGAAGCAAGAAAAGGAGTTTATGATAGTGACGACTTACACAATGTTGTGGCTTTGGCCGTTGCTGGCCGTGCTGCAGATGGTCTTGCAGATACGAACTCAAACTGGCCAGAAAATCATCTGCAGGTCCCATCCTCATGTCAGCATGAGGCACCGCTGAAAGGAACAATCCTGGTTCAAGAAGGTTCTTTAATTTCGACATTTTTATTGACAGAAAAAGGAGTAGCATATGCACAAAATTTGGTTGAATTCCGTCAAATCCCTCATTTTTTCAGGCCTGTTTTTCATGACTGCCTGCGCAGGTCCCCCCTTAAAACTTGTTCCGATTCCCGTAACAGCCAATCCTACCGAAGAAGTGGGCAAACTCCAAATCGACATTGCCAGCGCCCGGCAGCAGCAGGTCAATGTACTGGCCCCAACCTGGTTTAACAAGGCCGAATCATCCTTGGCCGAAGCGAAGAGACTTATCGCTGAAAAGGGTGATATGGGAACCATCGGCACAAATGTTTCCAAAGGCCACGCCGAAATCACCAAAGCCCTGGAGATGGCAAATATCTCCCGTACGGTCATCCCCGAAGCCATCAAGGGAAGGGACCTGGCTCGCGTCGCCGGAGCCACGACATTTGCCCAGAGCTATACAGACGCGGAGGAACAGTTCCTTGATCTGACCCGCGAAATCGAGAACAACAACGTGAATTACGCACAACGTAACGAGCAGAAAGTTGTCAATAGCTTCCGGGTTCTAGAGATCAAAGCCATCAAAGAAACCACCTTAGGGGAGGTTCGAAAACTTTTAACTCAGGCTGAGAAAGAAGGAGCCAAAAAGTTAGCACCAACGGTCTTCGCTCAAACCCAAAAAGAGCTTCAGGATGTGGATACCTATATTTCAGCAAACCCTTATGCAAAGGAGGAGATGCACCTGAAGGCTGCCGCCGCATTATTCCAGGCCAACCGCCTCCTTCAACTGACGCGACAAAGCGAGACGTTCCGCAAAATGCAGCCGATCGAGGTTGCTCTTTGGACAGAAGATGTGATTGAAAACACCTCGGAAAAACTCGGGGCACCTGACATGCGTGACCAATCCACAAAGATCCAGATTTCCAACATGATGGGAACGTCCGGCGCTCTGAAAGCCGACCGGGACTTTTTGTCTGAAAAAAGCAAAGGCCAGCAAACCAGAATTGACGGGCTGCTGATTTCCCAGCAGAATGAACTCCAGGCCCTCCGCCAGAAGCACAGCGAAGAAATTTCTGACCTCCAGTCCAAATTGGCGACAGAAGTTGGTCAAAAAGAGAGGCTTGAAATCGCAAAACGGGCTGAGCAGGAACGCCTGAAATCCGAGAAACAGGCTATCGAAGATAAATTGGCCGGTGAGCGGAAATTCAACGAACAGTACAACCAGGTTCAGGCGCTTTTTACGAGTGAAGAGGCTGAATGTTACAAACAGGGACAGCAAATGGTGGTTCGCCTTCGAGGGATGAGTTTCCCGGTTGGGCAATCGATCATCATGCCTGAAAATTACGCTCTACTGAGCAAGGTCCAACATGCGATTCGAACCTTCGATGACCCAAGTGTGACAATCGAAGGGCATACCGACTCGACTGGAACCTTGGAACTGAACAATCACCTCTCCCAGATGAGGGCTGAGGCGGTTCGCGGATACTTGCTGGCAAACGCTTTAACCACCGAGGATAAAGTGACAGCAGTCGGTTACGGTTCAAGCCGACCTCTTTCCCCCAACGCAACGACCGAGGGACGCGCTCAAAATCGCCGTATAGACTTAATAATTACCCCCAAAGGGCAACTAACCCTGTAGCTTTCGGCCCCGGGTAAGGCTAAAAAGATCACGCGTAGCGATGAAGGCAACAACCATTGACTTAGGCCGTGTCCATCAGAAAACAGCGGCCGGACACGGCCTGACTGCAGTATTGAAACAAAGTCATGAGAAGATCCCCTTATCCGGATGCCAACCGGAAAGAATCGCTCCCCCTGTCCTTTCACATCAATTTTTCACCTCATCCGCCCAGACCTTGAAACTTTTCAGGGTGTTGGCCCCAAAGGTATTGCTGATGGCGACATCCGCCGCATCGCGCCCGCGGGCGATCAGCACCCGGCCGATACAGGGCTGATTATTTCGGGGATCAAAGACATACCAGTGCCCGCCAAGGTAAGCCTCGAACCAAGCGGCGAAATCCATCATGCCGTATGGCGGTGGCATGCCGATGTCACTCAGGTAGCCGGTGCAGTAGCGTGCCGGGATATTCATGCAGCGACAGAAGGCGATGGCAAGATGGGTATAGTCCCGGCAGACGCCGGTCCGCTGATTGAAGACTTCCCAGGCCGTCTTCGTGGCGCGGGCGTGCTCATAGCCAAAGCGAATATGCTGATGAACGAAATCGCAGATCGCCTGAACACGGCCCCAGCCAGTCGGAGCCTGCTGGAAAAGTCTCCAGGCCACATCGGACAACAGATCTGTTTCACAATAGCGACTGCCCAGAAGGAACACCAGGGTCTCCTCCGGAAGCTCCTGCACCGGATGCTGAAGAGCTGAGGTCACCGCGACATCCCATTCCCCGTTATCATTCACGATCGCATCGGTGAACAGCTTGACCTCCCCTTTGGGTGCGACGATCCTGCTGCACCAGTTGCCGAACGTATCACGATAGGCCGTAACCGGAACGGATGGACTGGTCATAAGGTGGTCGGGAACAACGACATCCGAAGCGCGTGAATAATGGATGTTCAGACTCAATATCATTGGTGTTGCATGAGGACAGTCATAAATCAGTTCGTAGCCCACCCGGATTTGCATTGTTGATCTCCATCACTGTTCCCAGCGCCGCCTTGGCAAAAAAGGGAAATCCCGCAAGTTGTAAAAAGAACCGTTCCCAAACAGACACTAGCCCATTGCACAGCGACATTTATAAGTATATACCTATCTTGCTCAAGTCTATACTTGGAGGCTGCTGGAAAACAGCCTGCTGAACCTATGGATGGGTGCTCACAAACAAAAAACAGGTCATGAACTCATTGCTTTTGCAAGAGCGGGAAAAGCGCTTTTCCCCAGGCGTTTTTTCCGCGGCTTCTGGTAACGAAGATGGCGATAGGCGGCTCCTCCGTCTGGTTTGTCGCAAAGGAGGTATTGATCGCTTCACTCATGACTGAGGTGAATTCCTTCTTCGCCCTGCAACCAGTTGCTTGTTTGCTCGGGGCTCCAGTCTTCACGTAAGAGCTGCTCAACTCGCTCCCAATTTCTCAGCGAGTTGCCATCCGGAAACTCCGAAGGGCAACGGCTAAGTTTTCAGATTGGAAACGAGCAATTTTTCGTTGTGGCAAGAAAATCAAGGAGTTGCGCGGAGGCGTAGTACTTTACGACGCACAAGAAAACCCGCAGATTGGCACCGCCACAGCGGAAAAGGGCCGTTTCCGGATGAAAACCAGCTAACAGTCCACTTGTGACAGCCAATAATCTCGGCGATTTCAGTCTGATTATGCCCTGCTGCTTTCAGAGCATAAATCTGCTATCTTTTTCCCCGGGTAAGCTGCGTGGAGTGACTCATCGTGCTTCTCTGACTTTGCTCGGTGAGAAAAGCCGACGACTACAGTAGCTTAACTCATGCCCGCCAGGCTGAGTTGCACTGACAAAGTGAATCCGGGCCCTCTTACCTTGAAAGTATCTATTTTATGGATTTTGAGCTTTGGCAATATGCCGTCGTTTTTTTACTGATTGGTTTTTCCGGCTTCATTGACTCCATTGCCGGCGGCGGCGGCCTGATTTCCATTCCGACCTACATGGCGGTCGGGGTTCCTGTTGAATTCATCCTCGGCACCAATAAATGTGTCAGCTCAACCGGAACCACCTTTGCCGTTGGCAGATATATCATGAGCAAAACGATCTTTTGGAAGACCATGATCTATGCCGTTATTGCGGCCTTGATCGGTTCAGCCATTGGCGCCAGACTGTCAATCTTCATGTCGAAAAACCTGATGTTCCTGGTTCTGCTGGTTGTCATCCCGACAATCTTTTATCTCCAGGCCAGACAAAGTGGTCTGGCCAGCGAACAGCCCGCCTTGCCGCAAGCCAGTCAGATTATTCGGGTGACACTCATCGGGTTGGTGCTGGGAGGCTATGACGGCCTTTTCGGCCCTGGCACCGGGACCTTTATCCTGCTCGCCTTTATGGCCTTTTTACATATGTCCGCCAGAGAGGCCAGCGCCAATGCCCGAATCGTCAACTACGCATCCAACCTGTCGGCATTCTTCTACTTTTTGATTCAAGGCCGGATCTTCTGGCCCATTGCCTTGGTCGCGGTCGCGGGATCGATCTGTGGCAACTGGCTCGGTAGCGGTTTGGTCCTAACCAATGCGGACAGAGTCGTCAAGCCGGCCTTTCGTTTTGTTCTGATCGCTTTGCTGCTGAAATGTGGTTACGATCTGTATCTAGGCAGTTTTTGATCTGTGCCGCTGACAGAGATAACCTTTATGATGTGTCCCTGGACGTGCCGGAATTGTTAATACATGAAGAAACTAGAAGAATTCTGTAAAAGGAGGATAGATCTTTATCGATGGTGATCAGAATTCGCAACGAAGAGGGACAGGTTAAGCCGGGGTTCCGACCAACCCGGGAAATTAATCGTCAGGAAGATACAGAATTTTGAACACCACTCGTTCATGGAGAAAAAACAGACACGCTGCTTTACCATTGCTAAAAGCGCTTTAATTTGCTAACGATGCCATTACAATCTGACGTTATCGAAAAACGCTTTACTCACCCAAGCCAACTGGAGGGGCCTGTGAAAACCAGAGACCTGCTCGCCATACATGTCATGCGGGCCGTCACCGCAGCGCATCCCGAACTGTTAAAAAAACAGCTGATCAATGATGGCAGTGCTGTCGATACCGTCCTGGACATCTTCGACGAAGCCAAAGCCAAAATCAGCAAGCGCTATCCTGAAACGGATCACGATTTCGCTGATGACTGAGCGCCGCTGGCCGGGCCGGAGGATTGACCGCCGGGGCGAGCACAATGATTGCCGCCCCATGGCCTTGACCATTGCCGCTTCTGCTGATCCCGTTATCAGGATTTTTCACTGTCAAGCATGGTTTATCATCCCGGGCTGACGGTGATTCCATTGGAAAGATCACCTTCTCCTTCCTGATTCCGGCCTTGCTCTTCGCCAACATGGCACAGATGAAAATTCCGGCCAAGATGAACTGGAATTGTTTATCCGCCTATGATCTGGATGTGTTCACCATCTACCTCCTCAGTATTCGCCTGAGTTGTTTTCTGTTCGATTTCTCGGTCGCCGAGCAGAGTGTGTTCGGGATGGCCTCTTCCAATGCAACGATTGTCGGCATGCCGGTCGGGATCAACGCCGATATCTTTTCCCAAAATATATACGCTTTGTGTTGCCGTGGTGAGTACGGGGATTGTCATGAATGACGCTAGTTTAAGCACTTTCGTAGCAAACTCGGGACTGTCCCCAGGGTCATCGGGGGCTGTCCCAAGAGTTTGTGAGCCATGGAACTGTAGCGGTTAACACCGCAAAGACCTGGGACAGCCCCCGTGCGGGGACAGTCCCGGTTTTGCTGCCAGCGACTCTTAAACTAGCGCCATTCGGGATTGTCATATCAACCGTCAGCTCGATCATAAGCCTTGACCTTTATCCTGATGTGTATCCATGCCGTCATTTGAACCCCGCTGACTTGTCCATCCCTGCTTTTACGCTATAAGTTGAATAGTGCATTATTCCCGATTCAGACCGGACATCATCATACAAAGGGGAACCCATGAAAACGCAGACAGGATATTTCTTTCTCTTGAGTGGACTGGTATTTTCCCTGTGGATCGGCATTGGGCAGGGCTTTGCCACCAGCAAACAGGAACATGTACATCACCTGGCGCACAGTGTCATGCCCTTCGATATCTCAAAAACAGAGCACATCTTCCGCATGACAGAATATGGCGGCGTCCAAAAGGTCATTGCCAGAAACCCTGATGACACGGATCAGATTATCCTGATTCAACAGCATCTTCGTCACGAAGCTGCAAAATTCCAGCAGGGCGATTATTCGGACCCGGCCAAATTGCATGGTGCCGACATGCCCGGGCTCAAAGAGCTGCAAGCCGGCGCAGCAGAAGTCAAGGTTTCCTACGCCAACATTCCCGGCGGCGCTGAGATCGCCTTTGAAACAACCGATTTACAACTGCTGACTGCGCTGCATCGCTGGTTTGGGGCTCAACTGTCCGAGCATGGTCCCGACGCCAGGGCCGAGTAGACCAACACACCAGCATGTTCTTACCCTGTCAGGAGCCCTTCACAAGCTCAGCCGGTGGGCAACAGGATGATCAGCAGGGGGATCAGAAACAAGCCGATCATGGTCGAATAGGAAACGATACTCGCCGCCATGTCCCCATCCAGCCCCTCCATGGAGGAGAAAGTCAGGGTCATGATCCCGGAGGGCGCCGAAGAAAGCAGCAGGACCATGGTCCGTTGCAACCCATGCAGGTCAAACAGCAATGTACAAACCAGCCCGGCGCTCAGGCCACCCACCATCCTCAGGACAACGGCGATTGCCAACGGAGCGACACGGCAAATCCGGGCGTCAAAATAGATTCCCAGCGGAATCATCATCAACGGTGTGACCAAACCACTGAGGATGGCGATAAATTCACCGGCGACTGTCGGCAGCTGTACTTTGCCCAGGTTGAGGATAAGAGCGCCAACCAAGGCCACCAAAGGTGGGGAAGAGATAAACCTTTTCAACAAAAAAAAGACACTTTGCCCGTTTCCCCGGCCATATCTACAGGCATTGATATAGATAAAGGAGAAAGCGACTGTCGCATGGCCGAAATCGAACAGAGACGCTATGGCCATCCCCTTGGGGCCGTAAACAGACAAAGCAAAGGGATACAAAAAGCCTGTATTCATCATTACCGCGCCGATCATGAAAGCCCCCAGAGTTCGTCGTTCCAGGGTCAATCGCCTGCTGACCATCCAGGCCAGCCCGTAAATACCGAAATCGATGGCGGCGGCAGAGAGCGGAATCGCGATAAGTTCGATTGACAGTTCAAGCTTGGGAATAGCCCGTAGAAACAGCGCCGGCGCAGCAACATAAAAAAATAGTTTGAGAAACAGATCGGCATTTGCCTTGTTAAAAATGCCGCACCGGCGCAGCAGGACACCCAAGGCAAACGTCAGCAAGACCGGAGCAATTTTCACCAAAACAGGCGACATGACCAAAACCAGGGCAAGAGGTTAAGAGGAGCGGTGGATTTCCTTTGCAAATGCGGTCATAATACGCTTTTGCGTGAGGGGCCGGCCCCGCGGTTAAATTTGCCGGGAAGAGCCGAAGATCTTTTTATTTTTCTGTACGGTACCATTTAATATGCGGTTTGCAAATCAACAGCTTCATTGGTTCATCTCCCGACGCAAAAAAAACGCGCAAATAACCAGTGTACAAACGGGAAAGAGGGGCGGACCTTTGGCCTCGTGGCATCACTTGCGGCGGTATAGTGCTATAATGGTCACTGATTGCGGGAACCAGGAAAGGAACAACCACAAATGACCGGCATCTTTACGTCCCTGATGGCTTTCATTCAAAAAATATCGCGGACTCCTGCTAATTACTGGGGAGAGTTTATTATCGACATTCCCTTGGCTATTTTCCTCTTTTATGAAGGGCTTCATCTTGGCAACATAACCCCGGCAGCTGTCCTGCTCACCACTCTGGCCGGGCTGCTTTTTTTCAGCCTGCTGGAATATATTGTTCATCGGCGGGTGTTTCACGGTTCAATCATGTTCATCGTCAAGAGTCACCAATTACATCATGAGATCCCCTTGGGCTATGACGGAGTCCCTTTTTTTCTTCCAGCCCTGCTCCTGACTCTATTGATCGGGCTTTTTTCTTTGTTCCTGCCCCTGAACTACGCATTGCTCTTGGCCGCGGCCATCGATTGCGGTTATGTCTGCTATGGCCTGGGGCACTTTCTCATTCATCACCACCATTTTCGCAATCGTCTGGCCCAACGTTGGGCATCCCATCATCTGATCCATCATTTCCATCCGGATACCAACTTCGGAGTCACAACTCCGCTATGGGATAAGCTCCTGCTGACGCAATATATCCATCCCCGCAAAACCTAAAGGTCGGGTCTCCGGCAGGAAACCTGACCGAAATTGCCAAAGGGATTATTTTAGCGAACAGAAAAACGCACCGGCATGATGAGACCATACCCATTCTGGATATTTTCCTGCAAAAGGAGAGCAGCATGCAAAAGACAGCCCTGTTTGTCTTCAATGGAGACCCCATGTGTTTCATTCATGTCCTGTTAAATGCTTTGGATCTGAAAGAGCAGGGAGCGGAGGTCAAGATCGTCATTGAAGGCGCAGCGGTCAAACTGCTTCCGGAACTGGACAAGCCGGCCAACCCGTTGAACGGCCTGTGGCAGAAAACCCTTGCCACAGGGCTGGTGGACGGTGTCTGTCGGGCCTGTGCTGGAAAACTGGGCACCCTGGAGGCGGCAAAAGAACGGAACCTACCGCTGCTGGGTGCCATGTCCGGTCATCCGGCGATGTCAGCATACCTGAAAAGTGGCTATGAAATTATCACGTTTTAGTGGTAGCCATTTGTATTGATGCCCCACCAGGTTGTAAAAGGCCGGCCTGGTGAGGCATGTCTTACCGATCGCCGGGCAAAGGACGGGGCAACCGACCTGGCGGATAGCGCTTGACGGTCAGGTCAACCGCAGTTGTTTGCTCCGGCCGGTTCCATGGTTGCTGAGTCGGTTCTGATCGCGCAATCTGAAACGCATGAGCAATTGCCGCATCTGCTCAGCCTGGCTGGACAGCTCTTCTGCGGCAGCGGCGCTCTGCTCGGCGCTGGCCGTATTCTGCTGCGTCACCTGATCGACCTGCCCGAGACCGATGTTGATCTGGCTGACCCCTTGGGCTTGTTCATTGGTGGCAATGGATATTTCCCCGATCAGATCATTCACCTTGGTGATATCCGTCACGATCGCCTCGAGGGATTTCGCGGTATTTTCGGCAATGGCTACGCCGTCACCGGCTTTGGCCACCGAAGCTTCAATCATTTCCGCGGTCTCCCCGGCGGCCTTGGCGCTGCGCGCTGCAAGATTCCGCACCTCTTCCGCTACCACCGCAAAACCTTTGCCATGCTGACCGGCGCGAGCGGCCTCCACCGCAGCATTCAAGGCCAACAGATTGGTCTGGAACGCGATTTCATCGATGACCTTGATGATTTTATTGATGTTCTGGCTCGACGCATTGATCTCCGCCATGGCCAGAATCATCGCTTCCATCTGCTGATTCCCGCTTAACGCTGACTCTTTGGCCTGGGCGGAGAGCAGGTTGGCCTGGGTTGAGCTTTCCGCATTGAAGCCGGTCTGGTTACTTAATTCCTGTACCGAGCTGGAGATCTCTTCCAAAGAGCTGGCCTGTTCAGTCGCTCCCTGAGACAGGTTCTGGCTACTGTCGGCCACCTGCGCGCTGCCGGACGCAATCTGCTCTCCGGCAGTCTGGACTTGGGCCAACAGGTCGTTAAGATTGTCCACCATCTCATGCAGCGCCATCCCCAGATTGTCTTTTTCAGAGGAAATCTGCACCTCCACATCCAAATTTCCCGCAGCGATCTGCTGCGCCGCTTCGGCATTTCTGAGCAGGTTGTCCGCCATATTGTCCAAGGCCTCACCGAGTTGGCCGATCTCATCCGCCCGGTCCATATTCAGGCGCTGGCTAAAATCCCCCAAAGCGATTTCCCGAGCCAAAGCAACGCCGCGGACAATCGGTCGGGTAATGGTTTTTGTCAACAGCCCGGCTACTAAAATTCCGAACAGCAAAGCACTCCCGGTCAGCGCTTTGACCCAGTTTGAAGCATTCTCATTGGCAGCCTGCAATTTTGGGCCAAGAGTATCCTGCTGTTTTTTAATCCCCGCTTTGAGCTGCTCCGTCATGTCGGTAACCTTGGGTCCGATCTTGTCAATAGTTCCCGAGATCAGAACATTACGCTCGTTCGTGGCGGTGACGTATTTGGCAAAAGAGCTGAAATAAGCATCCTGATCAGCCTTGATTCTGCCCAACAGGCCCTGCTGTGCCTCATCGTTCACATTCCCAGCCAGACTGTCCAGCAACTGCAGAAATGTTGCCCTTTCCTGCTGGACGCGATCGACAGCGGCCTGGGTATTTTGTTCGAAAAACTTCATGACGTAGAGCCGGGCCAGCATGACATTTCTCAAACTGAGTGCGGTGTCGTAGGCGGTTCCCATATCGCCGCCCTGCTCAGCACGATGCAGCAGTTCGGTCAAGGTCTTCTCCATTTGGGGGCCGAGAATATTGAGGGTGTCTTTTTCCTGCTCATCCATTTCGGCCATCCGTTCAACTACTTTCTGGAAGGCTTCCTGGTAGGCAATCAGGTCCGCGGCAATGCTTTTGATCGTCTGTTGCCGATCAGCTTCTTCAACTTCAGTCTCCGCTCTGCTAATCAGTTCCCTGAAAGCCTGGAGATGCCATTGAAACTCCTCCAGTTCCTTTTTATCTCTCGATTTCAAGAAATTTTTGGTCGCCAGCTGAACTTCCAGCATATTGGCCTGAATGTTCCCGACCAGATTGCTCTCCCGGGCCAGATCCCGATACTCGGCAAACCCTTGTGCTGATGTGGACATGCTGCGCACACCGATCAGACCGACCCCCGATAGCAACAGCAACAGTAAACCGAAGCTTAAAAAAAGTTTTTTTGCCAGGGACAGATTTTTAAACATGGTAACTCTCCTAGTAGAAGATTGAGGATGACCAAAAGTCGCCGTTTTTATTCCGTCGCCGGAAAGCCCGCTGTGATCCCGAACCGGGGAATTCCTTTTCAGCAAAAGCACCGAGCAGCTGCCATTGTTTTCGTTCAAAACAAAAAAGCCTCTCTTCGGATGCGAAGAGAGGCTTCAGGGGCTTTGTTTCATCTTCGGCAACCCGGCTATCCTCGTGGGACCCGTAGTTTTGCGTCACCGGATTGCTCCGGCTTTGCTCTTATCGGAATTTAATTGATGTTAAAAATATTACTAAATCGGTAGTCTTGTAAACAATAATCGGAATCCGCTCCCAAAAATATTTCAAAACTTACTAGAGAATAGATAACAACCTGTTGTGACTGCTTTTTATGTGGTATTTTTAAATATACCTTTTAAGATTGCGCTAATCAAAAAAAGGAACAAAGAGCAAATGTGTAACAGGTCATTAATTGCTGACAGAGATACACCAGCCAGAAAGGAAACAACCCTATGACTGTCACCGGCAGAGGCCGTATCATTTATTTTTCCCACGGCGGCGGCCCACTCCCTATCCTGGGAGATGCCAGTCATAACGCCATGGTTAAGTTCATGAAACAATTACCGGATAATTTTAACCGGCCGGAGGCGATTCTGGTGATCAGCGCCCACTGGGAAGAGCAGCTGCCAACCCTGCTGGGTTCAGCAACCCCCAAAATGCTCTATGATTATTATGGATTCCCGGAAGAAACCTACCATATCGACTATCCGGCGCCGGGAAATCCCCCCTTGGCGGACAAAATCGTCAAGCTGTTCGCCCGGCAGAATATCCAGAGCCGGATCGATAGCGAGCGGGGTTTCGACCACGGTCTTTATATTCCCCTGCTCCTGATGTACCCCGCTGCGGAGATTCCCGCACTGCAACTCTCCCTGCGCAAAAGTTTAGATCCTGCCGAACACCTGGCCATGGGGTACGCCCTGCGGGAGTTACTGCAAGAGAATATCCTGGTCATCGGCTCCGGCTTTTCTTTTCATAACCTCAGCGCCTTTTTCCGGCAGGTTGGCAACACTGCCGACCCGGCCAACGACGCATTTCAGGATTGGTTGATTGAAACCTGCACCGGCCCGCTTCCGCAAAGGGAGCGCGAACAACGGCTGCTCCATTGGCAGCAAGCACCGTCAGCACGCTATTGTCACCCCCGGGAGGAGCACCTGCTCCCCTTGCATGTCTGTCTGGCGGCAGCAAACAGTCCTGCCGAAAAAATCTTTGATGACCGGATTGCGGGGAAAAGAGCCGTCGCTTTTCAGTGGAACAGTTAACAGCGGAGCAGCATCTCCCGATTTTTGCCTGCTCTTCGAAAAAAAACACTCGGATGATGGAAAATCACTGGCAAATCAAGGCATAATGACGTCTTAAGGATTTTTTCACCCAGACTGTGGAGGAGTTCATGCCATCCCAAACCGGACACAGTCAAATAGCAGGATTGGCTGGCTGGTTCATTGTCACTTTTCTGGCCGCCATTGTTGGCGCCGCGGCGTCCCTCCACGCCAAGGTCGTCTACATCCATCTGTTCAAACCGGCCTGGGCGCCTCCGGCCGCAGTCTTCGGCCCAGTCTGGACCTTTCTCTATCTGCTCATGGCTGTCGCGGCCTGGCTGGTCTGGCGGGTCAACGGATTTGCTGCGGCTCGGACCGCCCTGTCCCTTTATCTTGCCCAGCTTTTCGTCAACGGCTTGTGGAGCTGGCTGTTTTTTGGCTGGAAGCTGGGCGCTTTGGCCCTGGCAGACATTGCCCTGCTCTGGGTTCTGATTCTGGCAACCATCATTCGTTTCTGGAGCATTAGCCCGCTGGCCGGGATCTTACTGCTTCCGTATCTGGTCTGGGTCAGCTTTGCCTCGGTGCTGAATCATGCGGTCTGGCAGCTTAATCCGCTGATTCTTGGCTAACCCGTGGTCGGAAAAGTCCGCGCCGAGACCTTGTCAACGTTTCAAAAACGCTGGGGGAAAATGCCTTTTCTCCAGCTTATAACAAGGCGAGAAAACGGAAAGGTCGAAACATGAAAAACAGCTTACTTTTGGTCATCTTTATTTTCGCAATGTCCAGCACGGTTGCCTGGGCCGCGCCAACGGATCCGGAAAGAATCATCGTCCTCGACCCACAGACCTTTGTCAAAACGAACCAATCCATTGAAGGGACTGAAATTATCCAGCTGTTCAAGGTTACAAATGATGAGATCACCCTCGTCGACGCCATCAAGATCGATGAAAAAACCGTTAATTTCAAACCTCTGATCGAGTATCGAAAACTCACGATCGAGAAAAAAGACTAACCGGTTCATGAAAGGTCCATCCGGGAATGATTTTCAAATACAATGGGAGAAAGGTACCTCTTCTTCAGCCGATCCAAAATTATTCACCTGGAGTTTTCATCGGCAGCAGGAAAGAGGTATAATCTGCCAACCCTGCTCCGCTTCGGTTATGAACCAACAGCCGGTCGTGGAGCTTTGTTCAGGATCGCTGGCAATAACCAACGGATGCAACCCCCTATGACATTACTGACTTTTATCAAAGGCAGGTGGAAAATTTTGACCCTGTTCCTTCTGACCACCATCATCATGTTGTCTCTTTGGCCCCAGGATCAGCTCCCTCCAGTCCCCGGCAGCGACAAGGTTCATCATCTGCTCGCCTATACGGCCCTGATGTTTCCTGTTGCGCTGCGTAAACCCAGATATTGGCAACTGATCGGTGTTTTATTCATTCTGCTTAGCGGGATCATCGAGCTGATTCAACCCTATGTCCATCGTTATTGCGACTGGCGGGATTGGGCCGCCAATGTCACCGGAGTTCTTTGCGCCCTGCTTCTGGCAGCGCTATTCAATAGAAACACCAAAGGAGTTGCGTCATGATCAATGTTATTGCATCCATCCAGATCAAAGATGGCCAGAAAGACCGTTTTCTGGATATTTTCAAAGCGAATGTTCCCAATGTCCTGGCCGAAAATGGTTGCCTGGAATATGTTCCGACGGTTGATGTCGATAGCGGCTTACCTCCGCAGCAGCGGGATTCGTCCATCGTCACCATTCTGGAAAAATGGGCCAGCCTTGACGACCTCAAGGCTCACCTGGTCGCACCCCATATGCTCGCTTACCGGGAACAGGTCAAGGATCTGGTTGTTCAGTCTTCCATCAAGGTTCTGGCTGCAGCCTAACAAGCGCGGGCGGAAAATCATTGGCCTTCACCGGCAAGGAGCAAACCGCCGGTGAAGCAGAGAGGCAAATAACAAAAATACCAGGTCGGCGACTCAGACAACGTCCGGAAACCACCACGGTCAAGGCTTTAACATGGATTTGCTTCACCAGCACCTGCTGATCATTCCGGCAATTTTTCTCTTTGCCGCCTTCGTTCACGGCAGCATCGGTTTCGGCTTTCCGATGCTGGCGACACCATTGCTGGCCCTTGTCACCGACCTGCAAACCGCTATCATCCTGACCCTGCTCCCCTCTTTTATCATTAATCTGGTGAGCATCCTCAGTGAAGGCAATCTGGGCACCGCCGGCCGGCGTTACCTCCTGCTGGCGGTGTTCGCCATGCTCGGCAGCGCCTGCGGCACGCAGATTCTGATTTTCACCTCGCCCGATAAATTCAAGATCCTGCTCGCGGTGGTCATCCTGCTCTACCTGGCCGCAGGGCGGGTGAATCTGACCATTCCCTGGATTGCGGCCAATCCCGGACCGGCCAAGATTGGGTTCGGTTTTGCTGCGGGCCTGGTCGGCGGCCTGACCAATGTCATGGCGCCGGTCCTGATCATTTATTCCCTTGAAGCCAAACACTCCAGGGCAGAGACCATCCAGGCCGCAAATTCCTGCTTTCTGCTCGGCAAGATGGCCCAATTACTGATGTTCAGCCTGGCCGGGGCATATACCAGCACACAGCTGGGCCTGTCCCTGGCCATGCTGCCAGTGGTCGGCCTGACCCTGGCCGCCAGCTTTGCCCTGAAAAGGAGGATTCAGCCGGCAGCCTACAAAAACGCGTTAAAAATTCTTCTGTTCCTGCTCGCCATGGCGCTCATCGTTCAGGTCGGTAAAGCCCAACTCGCCCACAACGGGGTCTTTGGTTGACATCCGCTTCGTTTTGCGCTTGGATACCTGATCAGAGCAGCATTCCTGAAGCTTTTCAGGCAAGCCGTTACTACGCATCGGCCCCAATCCCCAGTCGATTATGGGGCTGATCTCTGCTATCACTACTGATCAAAGGCTACAGCGACTGATCCGGACAAATACTCGATGAAAACCCAAAATGAAAAGGCCCTGCTGGACCGGTTCACCCCTGCCCAGGCCTTGATGTTTTATTATGCACTGACCATTCTGCTCGGGGCCTTGCTGCTGACCACCCCCTGGGCGGCTCGCGGCAAACCGCTCTCCTTTGTCGATGCGTTGTTCACCGCCACCTCGGCGCAATGCGTCACCGGTCTCAGCGTCATCGATATCGGCACCCGCCTGAGCGGCTTCGGTCAATCCGTAGTTCTGGCGCTGATCCAGATCGGTGGGCTCGGGATCATGACCTTTTCCGTCTACCTGTTCATTTATCTGCGGGTCGGGGTCAGTATCCGCGGCCGTTGGATCATCAACGAAACCCTGCTCCATACCCCGATCAGTTCCTGGCGGGAACTGATCCGTGACGTTTTCCTGATGACCCTGATCATCGAAGCCCTGGGCACCCTGCTGTTGGCCGTGGCCTTTGTCCCCCGTCTCGGCTTCTGGCCGGGCCTCTACAGTGCCGCCTTTCATTCGGTTTCCGCATTCTGTAACGCCGGCTTTTCCCTGTTCCCGGACAGCCTGATCTCCTATCGCGCCAACCCGCTGGTTAATATCACCTTGCTGATACTGATTGTGCTGGGCGGTATCGGCTTTCTGGTGATTCGGGAACTGCTGCAGACCGGCTACAGCAAAATGAGCAGTCCGCAACGGACCGTGCGCATCTCCCTGCACACCAAAATCGTCCTGGTCACGACCATGGCACTGATCGTCGGTGGCAGCCTTGCCATCGGAATCATCGAAAACAATGCGGCCCTGGCCGGCATGCCCGTGGCGGAAAAAATCTGGACCTCCCTGTTCCAGGCGATCACTGCGCGGACCGCGGGATTCAACACCATCGATCTGAACAGTTTTGAAGTCCCAACCATTTTCCTGATCATCTTTCTGATGTTTATCGGGGCCTCCCCCGGGTCGGCCGGCGGTGGCGTCAAAACCACCAGTCTGGCCTTATTCTACGCAATTTTCTCCAGCCGGCTTAAGGGGCAACCGCATACCAGCCTGTTCCGGCGCACCATCCCGGATGATGCCATCAACAAGGCGTTCTCCTTGGTCCTGTTGGCCATCACCCTGATCGGTGTCGCTTTGTTTGCCCTGCTCATCGTGCAAACAACCGACCCGGCCCACGAGAACAAACGGCTGTTTCTCAGCTATCTGTTTGAAACCTTTTCCGCCTTCACCACCACCGGCCTCTCCCTTGGCGCGACCAACTCTCTATCCGACGCCGGAAAGGTCATTATCATTCTGCTGATGTTTGCCGGCCGGGTCGGGCTGCTGACCATGGCCTTTGCCATTGCCGGAAAAACCCGTAACTTCAGCGCCCGCTATGCGGAAGAGAACATCATGATCGGCTAGCAGTCACTGACCAACAGGCTGCAGAGCACCTGCGCGGCCTTGCCGTTGTGCAATTGTTGCCGGCAACGACCGTAATAAAAAGAGGCCCCCAGTGGAGAAGTTTTTATGAAAAAGAAATTTTGCGTCATCGGCCTCGGCCATTTCGGTTTTCATGTTGTCGGAAACCTGCATGATGCCGGTCACGAAGTGATTGCCATAGATGCGGACAAAAACAAAGTCCAGGCGGTCAAGGATATCTGTTCCTACGCGATCCTCAGTGATGCCGCCAACAAGGATTTTCTGAGCAGTCAAGGCGTGGCCGAAATGGATGCGGTGATCGTCTCCATGGGAGACCGCTCCCATCTGGCCACCCTGGTGACCCTTTACTTGAAAGAACTCAAGGTCAAACGCATCCTGGTCAAAGCCCTCAATGCAGACCATGGCCGCATCCTGGAGCGGGTCGGAGCCACCGACGTGATTTTTCCGGAAAAAGAAATGGCAAAACGCCTGGCCCACAACCTGACCAGCCCGAACATTCTGGAATTCATTCCCCTGGCCGAAGACTACTCCCTTTCGGAACTGGAGCCGCCCAAGCACTTCATCGGCAAAACCCTCAGCCAACTGGACCTGCGGAAGAAGCACCGGGTCACGGTCATTGCCATCAAAGATGTCTTGAGCGATCACTTTATCCCGGCACCACCCCCCGATTACCTGATCAAAAACAGCGATATTCTGATCCTGATCGGCAAACCGGACGATATCGACAAATCTTTCGGCAAATAGCTCCTGCGTTCGGCCATGGGCCTCCCATTAAACAGTCTGCTGCCGGCAGCAGACTGTTTATCCGTCATAAATCCCCCCATCGTTTCACTCAGCGGTATTTCTCTTGCCACCCATCCTGCCCACGCAGACGGTTTAATCTTCCGGACAGGACATCTTTAACTTGTCTTTTGTTACTAATTTTAGTATAAATGAGACACTGTTGCGGATTATGAAACAGGCAATTTTCCCCACCATTCCCCCTCGGTGGTTATGCGGGCTTTTCGTTACTTTTCGAAGGCTTTTCCAACCCGCACATTTATAACTTCATTTTGTTGTGTGCAAAGGAGCAGTTATGAAAAGAAATCTTCTGATCACCGCGCTGTTGAGTCTGCTCATCCTCATGCTGATCGGCGGGCCGGTCCTGGCCGCGTCCTTCCCAAGCAAAACCGTAACCGTTATCTGCCCCTGGTCGGCCGGAGGCGGTACCGATACGATTCTGCGCGGGCTCGCCAAACAGACCGAACCCTTTTTGGGCCAGAACATTACCGTGGTCAACAAGACCGGCGGTGGCGGTGCCATCGGTCATGGCGCCGGGATTCATGCTCGTCCCGACGGCTACACCGTGACCATGGTCACTTTTGAAATCATTTCTTTGCCCCCGCAGGGCCTGGTCCCCTTCACCTACAAAGACTATGATCTGCTGATGCGGGTCAACATGGACCCTGCCGCCATTACCGTCCCCAAGGACGCTCCCTACAACAACATCGCTGAATTTGTTGCCTATGCCAAAGCCCATCCGGGCGAAATCAAGGTCGGCCATTCCGGACCGGGTTCGGTATGGCAGATTGCCGGTGGAATCTTTGCCGAAAAAGCCGGCATCGATCTGACCTTTGTCCCTCATGACGGTGCTGCACCGGCGGTAACCGCACTGGTCGGCAAACATATTCAGGCCGTTTCCGTCAGTCCGGCTGAAGTTCAGGGACAGGTTGAAGCCGGTTCCCTGAAAATGCTGGCCGTGATGAGTGATTCGAGGCTCCCGAATTTTCCCGACGTTCCAACCATGAAAGAAGCCGGTTACGACGTCAGTTTCGGAACCTGGCGTGGACTCGCGGTTCCCAAAGGAACGCCAGCTGAGGTTAAGAAAGTTCTCCATGATGCCTTTAAGCAAGGAATGGAAAGTGAAGCGTTCCTGAAGTTTGCCAAAGATTCGGGCCTGGGCCTGGCCTACCTGCCCGCCGATGCCTGGGATAAAGATCTTGAAGTTGCCTCCACCAATGTTGCCAACACCATGAAAAAATTGGGCCTGGCCAAATAACCCTGAAGACCGCGCAAGGGGCAGAGCACACTCTGCCCCTTTCTTTCCAGGTTGCGAATAACAATGAAACGAGCTGACTTAATATTCGGATTAATCGGACTCGCCTTGACCGGGTATGTCTGGGTGGTGACGGGAGGGTTTCCAGAAGACCAGGTGGTTCAAGTCGGCCCCGCCTTCTTTCCCAGAATTCTGGCTGTCGGCCTAGGCCTGAGTAGTCTGGCCCTGATCTTTCGGGCCTATCGTCATCCCCAAGAAACTCCCCCAGAGGGCACCCGTTTCAGCATCCATGATCCTGGAATCCAACGCGCTGGCATCGCACTGGCTGCAACAATCGCCTATTGCTTTCTGCTGGAACCGTTCGGGTTCATACCGATCTCTATTATTTACCTGCTATTACTGATGCTGCTACTTCAAGAAAAGAAGTACCTGCAGATGATCGTGACAGCTGTCGCCGTTACTGGGGTTCTGTATCTGGTCTTCAGCCTGCTCCTCAATATCACCCTGCCAATGGGGTCGTTGTATGGATTTTGATCTTTTTTTAAATGGTTTTCTCAGCATTTTTCAATTAAAGCCAATGTTGATGGTCTTCCTCGGTGCCACGGGTGGGATCATGATCGGGTCATTGCCCGGGTTGACCGCCACTATGGGAGTCGCATTGCTTGTCCCTTTCACCTTTGGACTGCCCATTGGTGAAGCGATGGGAATGCTATTGGGGATCTTCAGCGGCGCAATTTACGGTGGTTCCATCTCCGCGATCCTGATCCGAACCCCGGGAACTCCAGCGGCAGCGGCGACCCTGCTGGACGGTTATCCCATGACCAAACGCGGCGAAGCCGGCCGGGCGTTAAGCATCTCGGTCTTTTCCTCTTTTATCGGCGGACTGACCGGTGCCCTGATTATGACCTTCCTGTCACCACAGATTTCCAGGGTTGCCCTTGAGTTCAGCGCCGCCGAATACTTTGCCCTGGCGATCTTCGGCCTGTCCATTATCATTTCCGTGTCCGGCGGTTCCATCATTAAAGGGATCATGGCCGGATTTTTCGGCCTGCTGATTTCCACCATCGGCTTTGATCCGGTCTCGGGCTTCCCTCGCTTTACTTTCGGTTCCATGGATCTGTTGGAGGGGCCGGCCTTCATCCCGACCCTGATCGGGCTGTTCGCCTTTTCCGAGGTATTCAAAGGGGTGGAAACCCTGGCGACCAGCAAGCAGGTAGTCAGCAGAATTACCAGTCTGCTACCGTCCTGGGCCGACATCAAGGCCACCTGGAAGGACATTCTCAAGTCGAGTGTGATGGGAACCTTCATCGGTTCAATCCCCGGAGCGGGCAGCGACATTGCCGCGTTTGTCGGCTACAGCGAGGCCAAACGTCGCTCCAAAAATCCGGAAAAATTCGGCAAAGGGGCGATTGAAGGGGTGGCTGCTGCGGAATCGGCAAACAATGCCTGCACTGGCGGAGCCATGATCCCTTTGCTGTCGCTGGGCATTCCAGGCGATGCGGTCACCGCCGTGCTGCTGGGAGCGTTCATCATCCAGGGGCTGCGCCCCGGCCCCCTGCTCTATCGCGACCATATGGATGTCGTCTACTCGGTCTTTGCCGCCATGATCATGGCCAATATCGCCATGTTTATTGTCGGCCTGCTCGGGGTGCGCTTTTTTGCCAAGATCATTTCCATTCGCAAGAGCCTGCTGCTGCCGATCATTTTCCTGCTCTCCATCGTCGGCTCCTACTCCATGCGCAACAGCCTGTTCGATATCTGGGTCGCGCTCTGCTTCGGGGTTATCGGCTATGTCCTGCAGCGGAACCGGTTCCCGGTCTCTCCCATCCTCCTGGCCCTGATCCTCGGCCCCATGGCTGAAGCCAACCTCAGACGGTCCCTGATCATCAACGACGGTTCGATTATGGCGGTCATCTCGCGCCCGATAACCGCAACCTTCCTGATCCTGGGCCTGCTCTCGCTGGTGACTTCGGTGCTGCGCCAAAACCGCATGAATCAGCGCCTTGCCGAGCTCACCGCGCAGGCGGACGATGACGACTGAACAGAACGGCACAACACGCCAGCAGCAAAACTGACCAGAGTCCCCAACAGGTTCGCTCAGTATCTTCCGTCAGTACAGCATTGCTGTTGGCGCCGCCGTAGCCACTCTCGGCTATGCCGAGCAAAAAACTTCCCTTTCAGAACAAAAAAGGGGCAAATCCCCCTACCAAAATAATCGTAAATGCAGTATGACCGGGGCTGCGATTGTTTACCCCGTCATTTTTGAGGCAGAAGACCAATGACCCGATTGTTATTTCAGCTGCGCCACAACCTGGTACTGCGGCGCAATCTTATCCAGGGCGGCTTTCTTTGCTGGTGCCTGTATCTTGGTTTTGAGTTTTCCCGTTTTGTGAATCACTACATGAGCTACGGCCAGACGCCGCGGGTGGAGCGGCCGCCGGGAGTAGAGGCCTTTCTCCCCATCGGCGCCCTGGTCAGCTTGAAGAGCTGGTTGCTCAACGGCACCTTTGACCCGGTTCACCCGGCTGCGCTGGTCCTGTTTCTGACCTTTATCGCCATGGCCCTGCTGAGCCGTAAATCCTTCTGCTCCTGGATCTGTCCGGTCGGAACCCTGTCCGAATGGCTGTGGCGCAGCCAGGAACGGCTCTCCGGCAAACGCTTCCGGTTGTGGCGCCGGGTTGATAGTGCCCTGCGCGGGCTCAAATATCTGCTGTTGTTCTTTTTTGTCAAACTGATTCTGTTCGACATGCCAGCTCCGGCCCTCAAGGGGTTTCTTTCATCCCCCTACTGGGCGCTCAGCGATGTCAAGATGTTGCACTTTTTCACCACCCCCTCACTGCTGAGCCTGATCGTGGTTCTGCTGCTGGTGGTGCTGTCCTTCTTTATCCGTCAGTTCTGGTGCCGCTACCTGTGCCCTTATGGGGCGTTGCTGGGGCTGTTCAGCTGGCCAAGTCCCTGCCGCATCACCCGGGACCCGGCGGGATGCACGAGCTGTGGCCGCTGCGACCGGGCCTGCCCGGCCTCTCTCCAGGTGTCACGCAGCCAGCGGGTGACCTCGCCGGAATGCACCGCCTGCCTGAGTTGCATCAATACCTGTCCCGAAGAGAAGGTGCTCGGGATGGGCGTCAGCGGTAGCCGGAAGCAGCTTTCCGGCTGGTCTTTTACCCTGCTGGTTCTGGCGGTGTTTGCCAGCGGCGTCGTTTGGGGGATGCTGAGCGGGCATTGGCACAGCACCCTCAGCGACCGCGATTATTTACAGCTGATTCCGTTGCTGAATCGTTTTTAAACCAGCATAGCATCGCCCGGACTGAGTGGTGCAAGCCGTAAAGCCAGGAGGCCCCGCCGCAAGTTTTTTTAAACCAGTCAGCATGACCAATCGGGGAGCAGTTTGAAGAACCAAGCACAAACCAACCTTTGTGGTAACATTGATTCTTTCGACGCAGTGGTGCCGAACCGGGGAAACCCTGGCACCATCACCTTCAGCAAGGAAAAGCCCATGATCGACAGGTTATTTTTCGCCATCGGCGCTCTTTCCGCTGGGATCTCGGTCGCGGCCGGAGCCTTCGGCGCACACGTTCTCAAGGAAAAAATTTCCCCGGAGTTGCTGACAGTCTTTGAAGTCGGCGCCCGTTACCAGATGTATCATGCCCTGGCCCTGCTGGCCACGGCCTGGGCGCTGGGCCGTTGGCCGGGGGCACTGCTTACGGCCGGCGGCTGGCTGTTTGTCGTTGGCACAGTGCTGTTTTCCGGCAGTCTGTATGCTCTCAGCCTGAGCGGAATCCGCACCCTGGGCATGATCACACCGCTAGGCGGAGTGGCCTTTCTGGCCGGCTGGCTGTGCCTGGCCATCGCGGCCTGGAAGGGCTGAAAATTTACAAAACTTTACGTATGACCGGGGCGGTTTTGCTTTCCGCTGCAAAACCAATCGTCTATACTTATAGCAGTTGTTAAAATTTTGATTATCCATTCCAAGATTGAAGGAGTTGAAACGACGATGTACAACCCGAATGAACTTTATACAGACAGCCGGCCGATCAGCGTCTCAAATACGTTCTTCCAGCAGGTTTACCTGTGGATGACCGCCGGATTGGGAGTGACCGCCCTGGCCGCCTTCTTCATGCTCAACAGCGCTTCGGCCCAGCAGCTGATTTTCGGCAACCGGATGGTTTTTTACGGCCTGATCTTCGGTGAACTGGGACTGGTGATGTTCATGTCGACCGCCATCAATCGCATCAGTGCTGCGACCGCGACCCTGATGTTCCTCGGCTACTCGGCTCTCAACGGGATCACCTTTGCGGCCATCTTCCTGATCTACACCCGCAGCTCCATCGTCAGCGCGTTTCTGGTCACGGCCGGAACCTTTGCCGCCATGAGCATGTACGGCTATGCGACCAAACGCGATCTGACCGGGATGGGCAGCTTCCTGTTCATGGGGCTGATCGGCGTGGTGATCGCGTCGGTGGTCAATATTTTCCTCAACAGCCCGATGATCTACTGGATCACCAGCTACCTGGGCGTCTTTATTTTCGTCGGTCTGACCGCCTACGATACCCAGAAAATCAAAGAAATCGGCCGAGCCGGGTTTGCCAACGGTCAGGACCAGCGCAAGGCGGCGTTGATGGGGGCGCTCAGACTTTACCTCGATTTCATCAACCTGTTCCTGATGCTGCTGCGCATCATGGGCAACCGGCGCTAATTCGGTTATCATCCGGAAACTCCGGGGGGTACTGTATCGTTTCTGATCTGGAAACCAGAAATTTTTCGCAAGGTCAAGGAAATCAAGCATTTGTGCGGAGGCGTAGTGTTTTACGCCGCACAATCAAATGCGTAGATTGACGCCGAGATTGCTGAAAAGAGCGGTTTCCGGACAGAAACTAGTCTGGGTCGTCAGATCCAACAACTGCAGAACAATAACAACAAGAGCGGTATCGACAATGATCACCGCTCTTATTGTTTCAACCGATGGACCTGGGAAGGGGGCCAACCATGCGCGAGTCAGCGCTGCCAATCACGCCCCTGCTACCTTCAGCAATCAGCACACTTAGCAACACAACGAGGCCTGACGACTGATGGGCGACACAGACAAAAGGTTTCTTACCGGAAAATTTAGAACGGGGTGGCTAGTGCTGGTTATTATCGGGATTTGCTTGTTGGCATTGGGCTGCTGGCATACACTGAAGCCTTTGCCGCAGGGGCTGACCTTGGAGGGCCCAAAGCATCTGCTGCCCCCGGGACAGGTGCAGTATATTTATGACCTGACCAGCGTGGATGAGGCGGGCAACCCGGTACGACGGCAACGGATCTTTCCGACCCTGTTCGAACTCATCGACAGCGCTGATACCTACATCCTGCTCGATTACTTTCTGTTAAACGACCAGCAGGGGAAATATGCCGGTACCACCGAACCGCTGGCCGGAGAACTTGCCCGACACCTGATCGCACGCAAGGCCGCACGTCCCGAACTGGTCATAGATCTGCTGACCGACCCCATCAACAGTGTCTACCATAGCGCATCGGCCAAGATCCTTGACCGGCTGCGCGCAGCCGGGATCAATGTCATCGTCACCAATCTGGAACCGTTACGGGACAGCAATCCCCTCTACTCGGTCTGGTGGCGATTGTTGTTGCGCTGGATCCCCGATGCCGGCCATTATCTGCCCCACCCCTTCGCTGTCGATGGAGAAAAAATCAGTGCTGCCGGCTGGCTGAGATTGGCCAATTTCAAAGCCAACCACCGCAAGGTTGCAGTTCTTGACCACCAGGGCAAACTGGTCTCGCTGGTTGCTTCGGCCAACCCTCATGGCGGCAGCCGCAATCATTCCAATGTTGCCCTGTTGGTGGAGAGCGCCGCACTGGCCCAGGATCTGTACCGCTCGGAACAGGCGGTCGCGCAACTGTCCGGGGCAAAACTTCAGCCGTTGCCGTCATTATCACAAGAGCAATCTCTGGCAACGGGGCAGGAGGTGGCTGTCCGGGTGGTCACCGAAGCAGCGATCAAAGCAGCGTTTCGCTCCGCCCTGGCCCAGGCGGGCGCCGGGGATCAGGTCAACATGGCCATGTTTTATCTGGCCGATCGGCAGATCGTCGCGGCCCTGCTGGCAGCCAGTCAGCGCGGAGCCAGGGTCGACATCGTCTTTGATCCGAATCGAGACGCCTTTGGTTATGAAAAGAACGGGGTTCCCAACCGCCCGGTCGCTGCCGAGCTGACCCGCAAAACACAAGGCCGGCTCAGGATTCGCTGGTACCGGACCCACGGTGAACAATTCCATACCAAGCTGCTGCTGGTTGAACGAAGCAACGGCCAGAGCACCATGATTCTCGGCTCAGCCAACCTGACCCGCCGCAATATCGGCAATTACAACCTGGAGACCGACCTGGTGGTTAGCGGCCCATCCTCCAGCCCGCCACTGGCTGCCGGCGCGGACTATTTTCAGCGGATCTGGCATAATCAGGGGCACCCCTATACCGGGCCCTATGAAATCTTTGCCGACGACTCCCGACTCAGGTACCTGCAGTACCGCTTGCAGGAAAGTCTGGGGCTTGGCACCTTCTGAGTTCTCAGTTCAGTCGTTTTTACCGATTGGAAAATGCGGCGCAGCACTCGGTGGAGTCGGCATCGGCTCGGCCCGTTCCCGCACCACCAGAATTCCGGAACAGACAATAAAGGCGGTCCCGATCAACATCGAAGCGTCCGGAACTTCCCCCCAAAAGGCAAATCCGATCAGCCCGGCAAATACCAGCCCGCTGAAGCCCAGGGGGGAAACCTGGGACGCCGGCGCCAGCTTGTAGGCATGGGCCAGCAGAAGCTGACCGACCGTCCCGATGGAGGCCAGTCCGATCAACAGCAGCAGCACGGCCGGGGTTGGGACCTGATGGTCCCAGAGCAGCGGCACTGCCGAGAACAAGCTGCTCCAGAAAGAAAAATGCAGCACGATGCGAATCCCCGGCTCGGTATCGGAGAGACGCTTAACAGTGGTCAGGGCCAGCCCGCCCAGCACCCCGGAGATCAACCCGCACAACCCGGCCAGGGACGCAATCGCGGCCGAAGGATGAAACAGGCAAAGCACCCCGACCACACCGATGATCACCGCCAGTTTCCGGCTCCAGGACAGGGTCTCTTTAAGCCATAACCCGGCAAACAGGGCGACAAAGATCGGTGATGTATAATTGAGTAGCACGGCATCGGCCAATGGAAGATGGGAGATGGCATAGAAATAGAGGAACATAGCCGTCAGTCCGGCTGCGGTCCGTAGCAGGTGCAGACGGACATGGGCGGTTTTAAATGACACTTTTTGCTGAAACGCCAGCGGCAACAACAGCAGCAGGCTGATAAAGTTACGAAAAAACACCACCTCGGCCTGAGGCAACAGGGTCGAGGCGAGGCGGACACAGCCGGCCATAACGGCAAAACAGAACGCCGACGCCAGGGCAAAAAATGCCCAGTGGGAAAAGCAACGCTTCATTATTTGAATCCAGATTGAAGAAATTAACAAAAGACTGCAGGTGAGGCTGACACGGTTGAGAGCTCTACCAAAAGGAAAGGTTCTATTTATACTCTTCCCAGGAAAAACACAAGAGGGTGATTCCCTAAGCGATCGATTCGCCGCGGCAATCTCTTTGCTGTGGATCGGCAAGGTGTGGCACCTGGTCCGGGAAACCGTCCTGTCCTCGGCACCATGACCCTGGTCGACAACCATCACACCGGACCAGTTGATCGCACGCCAGCATTCCCACCACGAAGAAATGAGCCCCGCCCTCCATGTCCATCTGGACGGAGAGCATTGCCTGGAAGTCACATCGTCAGCAAGGGGACAACCACCCGGGTCAGGCGACTGGCAGCCGAATTAATCAGCAGCAAAAGGGTGATTCACGGTAAGCTGGTGACCACGACCACCGGCAGCGACCTGAGCTGACCCAGGTCGCCGGCCACCCGGTCAGTCGCGAACGATATAATCGCCGGCGCAATCGATGAGATAGCGGGCAATGCTGCGCTTGGGCGGAATGGTTGGTAAATCGTCGAGTTTGAACCAGCCGGCTGCGGCCAGTTCATGGTCGTTGAGCTGAATGTCCCCGCCCGCATAATCGGCGACAAACCCACACATCAGTTGGCTGGGAAAAGGCCAGGACTGGCTGCCGATGTAACGGATGTTGGTAATCTTGATGTTGGTCTCTTCCATGACTTCACGGGCCATGGCTTCTTCCAGACATTCGCTGAAGTCGACAAACCCGGCCACCAGTCCGTAGCGGCCGTCGGTCCATTCGCCTTTGCGGGCCAGAAGGATTTCATCCCCCTTGACCACCAGGCCGATCACACAGGGATGAATCCGTGGAAAATGCCGGGCCGCGCAGTTGCGACATTCCTTACCCCATTCTCCCGGCAGGTAAACCATCTCGCCGCCACAATTCCCGCAATGACGGCTTTCGGCATCCCAATGCAGAATCATCTGCCCCATCCCGGCCAGGGACAGCAACGCCAACGACAAAGGCTGATCCGGAGCGCGCAGATGAGCAGCGCGCAGTTCGGTGGCAAGGGGAACCGCCTGCGCCACACTGACAACCCGGCAAGGCTTGCCCCGCCACTGCCCGACATACAGCCCCGGGCTACCGGCAACAGCAGCCATGGGGTTATCCCCGTATGGCATCATCAGCTCGCTGCCCTGCTCTATCACCAGCACATTCATGCCCTGCAGCAGCAACCAGTAGCCCTCTCCGCCCGGGTCCCGGTCGGGCCGCAGCAATTGGAATTCATCGTCCAGATGGTTACGGTTAAAGGGGAGATCGGTCGCGGTCAAAAAAACCTGGTCTTGGATATTCATTTTCATGCTGTTTCATTCTCTTGCCACAAGGCGTAACGCATCAGGATAATCTGGGTCTTGGCATCACAAATGGTGCCGGTTGCAACCATATCAAGAGCCTCATCCAGGGAAATACTTAAGGGTTCAATAAATTCATCCGGTTCCAGAGCCAGCTCGGCCAGTTCCAGGTCCCGGGCGATAAACAGGTGAATCCGTTCGTTGCAGAAGCCAACCGAGCTGAAAACATAGCCGAGGGGTTCCAGCTGGTGCGGCCGATAACCGACCTCTTCGATCAGTTCCCGTTCGATACAG
The DNA here is from genome assembly GCF_000711225.1 of Pelobacter seleniigenes DSM 18267. Taxonomy (NCBI): domain Bacteria; kingdom Pseudomonadati; phylum Thermodesulfobacteriota; class Desulfuromonadia; order Desulfuromonadales; family Desulfuromonadaceae; genus Pelobacter; species Pelobacter seleniigenes. Next base: position 2,750,444 of record NZ_JOMG01000002.1, on the reverse strand, counting down.
CCAGCGGGATCTTCACCAATTTCCAGCCGTCCGGCAGGAACTTCATAAATATAGTCTCCGGCCGCAGGACGAAACTGGCGAATCAGCAGGACCCGGCCGTCATCCAGAATCGGCAGGGCGGCGGCACCGCCAGGATGCTGAACAACTTCAAAAGCCCTTTCTTTGCGATCCGGCAGCAGATGTTTCTCCAGAGCCAAGTCCAGAATCCGCCCACGGTAAATGATCTCTTCACTCACTTTGCTCACAAATGGTCCCCTTCCCATATTTTTTTTAAGTTTGTTGCCCAAAAATACCCACCCAGCCTCGCTGCCAGACTGTTTTCAAACCGCCTGGCAGTGAAAAAAAGCTCACCGCAAATTTTCCCGCAAAAATTCCTGCAGCTGCTGATGATCACCCCGCTGGGCGCAGGGCCATGCGGGCTCTCCCCGTTCCACCAGCCAGGTATCAACCAGGAAAGTCTCCATTCCGACGGCAACAGCGGCAAGATCATGGTTCAGGTCATTGCCGACCATCAGGCAATGCTCCGGAGGAACTCCGAGGAATGCTGCGATCTCCAGAAAATATCCGGCTTGCGGTTTACAGAACCGGCTGTTTTCATAGGTTGTAATAGAGCGAAAAAAACCGCCGTCGATCTCTCCCCAGTCCATCCGCGCCTGCACCATGAAGCGCGGGAAAACCGGGTTGGTGGCCAGAACCAACGGCACTCCGCGCTCCCGGCATTCAAGCAGAATCTGCTTGGCCAGCGGAATAGGCCGCACCAAGTCCTGCAAACTGACCAGCTCATGGCTTTGAAAATGAGCCAGGCTCTGCTGCAGCCGAGCTGGCGGCAGGCCCAGTTCACGCTGCATGATCGCATAAAGACGCTCTTCAACGGTCAAACTGCCGTCACCCGCGGTCTGAATCAGTTCCCGAATTGCACTGATCTTGGCTTTGATGAAACGCTTTGGCTTCACAAAATCGGCACAATCCGCAGCCAGTCCTTCGACATAACGGGGAATGAGTTCTGTCATGCGGGAACGCAACAGAGTCCCGTCAAGATCAAACAGAACAGCTTCAATCGATTTGTTTTTCGATTGCGGTAACATGCGGACTCCGGCTCAGTATAGCTGGTCAGGTCGACTTATCCAACTCTCTTCTGGGGCACTGCTGGGCCGACACTGCAGGGAATAATCGGCCATGGGGGACACTAGCATAGCGGCAAGGTTCCTTCCAATGCCAGACATTTCGTCCTCCCGATCCACGGTCAATGCCATTCCGATCGTTTTCCAGGCGGGCAGAGAAGGCGCTCCTCAGCGCGGGCAAAACGACCCGAGCATGGCCCGGAAGCCTGCCAGAAGCGGCTCCCGGGCCGCAAAGTCTCTTGACTGAGTTGGCAATGAAGGCTAAAAGATTAAATCCAACAGTGACCTAACCAAGGAACAAATGCCATGGATGAATACAGAGCGGAAGTCAAGGAACTGCGGATCGGCCTGACCATTCGTGAATTACGCCAGAAGCAGCGCATGACACTGCAGGATCTGTCCCAGGTGACAGAGCTCTCCAAACCGTTGCTTTCCCAGATTGAAAACGATCAGGTTATTCCGCCCCTGGCCACGCTGTTGCGCATATCGAAAGCCCTCAAGGTTCCGCTGCAAACTTTTTTTGAGGAAGAAGACAACACCCAGAAGTGTCTGGTGGTGCGGGCCGGAGAATCCAACCGGATGAACCGTCGCCCCAGCCATGGCGGAGCCCCTCAGCCGTATTTTTACCACTCCCTCGCCTATGGCAAAAAACATAAGCATATGGAGCCGTTCCTGGTGGAATTCGACCCTGCCCAGACCGAACAGTCCCAACCGGTGCGCCACACCGGAGAGGAGTTTTTCTATATCATCGAAGGTCGAGTTGAGCTCAAACACGGTGCGGAAACCTATATCCTGGAAGCCGGCGATTCGGTTTACTGGGACTCCAACGAACCACATAGTCTTAAAGCCCTCGGCAATGAGATTGCCCGGGGGATTGCCGTGCTCTACACCAGAAATTGATCGAGGTGTGGCTGTCGGGCAAGCAAAGCAGCTGCTTTCTGGTATGTTTTAATTTACAGCAGAGGTTTGCAGGACACGCATGAAACGGACGCAGTAAACAGGCCTTTCCCCCGAAGCAGGAGGTTCCCATGGCAAAAGTCGGTGTCATACTTTCAGGTTGCGGTGTCTACGACGGCAGTGAAATTCATGAAGCGGTGATCACCTTGCTGGCCCTTGACCGGGCCGGGGCTGAAGTGGTGATGATGGCCCCGGACGTGGAGCTTGCCGTGGTCAATCACCTGACCGGTGAGCCGGTCGAAGGAGCAACCCGCAGCGTGCTGGAAGAGTCAGCCCGCATCGCCCGCGGCAATATTACCGACATCAAAAAAATCAAGGCCGCCGACCTTGATGCCCTGATGATTCCGGGCGGCTTCGGGGCCGCTAAAAACCTCTGTGACTTCGCCTTTACCGGCCCCGATTGCGAGGTCAACCCGGAGGTCGCGCGGTTGGTCAAAGAGATTGTCGCGGCCCGTAAACCCCTTGCTGCGGTCTGTATTGCCCCAGCCCTGGTTGCCCGGGTGCTCGGCAAGGAACAGCTGCCGCATCAGCTGACCATCGGTACGGATAAGGATGTGGCCGCAGCATTGACCGCCATGGGCGCCACCCATGTCGCCTGTCCGGTCGAAGAGCTGGTCATCGACAAAGAGAACAAAATTATCTCCAGCCCGGCCTACATGCTGGCCGGCCGGATCAGCGAAGCCGCCACGGGAATTGAAAAAACCGTCGCCGCCCTGCTGGAAATGATCTGATGTGACAAAAATTATATATTACCAGTATTGTAATATTTAACCGATTCTGCTAATGTGCAGAACATTTCAAATCTGATCCCAAGGAGGCTCCAATGCAAAAGTATCGCTGTGTTGTATGTGACTATATCTATGATCCCGAAGTCGGCGATCCCGATGGCGGAATTGAACCGGGCACCAGTTTCGAAGATATTCCGGAAGACTGGGTCTGTCCGTTGTGCGGTGTCGACAAGTCCAACTTCGAGCCCGCATGATTTTTTGCTAAACCTGATTTAGGACATGGGGCCTGGTCGCGAACGACGATCAGGCCCTCTGTTTTTGTCTGCACGGCAGCTCCGGCCTATCATGGCGAGCTGCCGCAAGCGGCAATGGAGTCGCCCGATGAAAGAAGAGCCCCTGAGAAAACCGGACTGGCTGAAGGTGAAATTTCCGGCTGGAGCCAATTATGCCCGCATCGACCGCTATCACCGCCAGAACGGCCTGAACTCGGTCTGTCGCAGCGCCGCCTGCCCCAATCAGGGGGAGTGCTGGAGCAAAGGCACCGCCACCTTCATGATTCTCGGCAGCACCTGTAGCCGTCATTGCCGTTTCTGTAACGTCGGCAGCGGCCCATTGGCGGCCCCGGATCCGTTGGAACCGGCCAAAGTTGCGGCGGCAGTGGCCGAACTGCGGCTGCGCCATGCCGTCATCACCTCGGTCACCCGGGATGATCTGGCCGATGGCGGAGCGGCTCAGTTTGCCGCCTTGATCAGGGAAATCCGCCAGGCCGCGGCCGGATGCAAGATCGAGCTGCTGATTCCCGACCTGCAGGGCGATTGGGCCGCGCTGGCGCAGATTGTCGCAGCCCATCCCGATATCCTCGGCCATAACATTGAAACCGTCCCCCGGCTCTACACGCAGGTCCGTCCCGAGGCTGAATATCAGCGCAGCCTGGCGCTGCTGGCTGAGGTCCACCGCCAGGACCCGACTATCGTCACTAAATCGGGCCTGATGCTGGGCATGGGGGAAGAGCACGACGAAGTGCTGCAGGTCATGACCGATCTGCGCCAGTACGGCTGCCAGCTGCTGACCCTGGGGCAGTACCTGGCTCCGACCAGGGAACACTTTCCGGTCCAGCGTTACGTCACCCCGAACGAGTTTGCCGCCCTCGCTCAGCAAGGGCGAGAGCTGGGCTTTGAGCATGTCGAAGCTGGCCCGCTGGTCAGATCGTCCTATCATGCCGAAGAACAATTTTCCGCCAGCCAGGAATAACTGCCATGGATAATTTTACGATTGTGCGCCCGGAGCACCTCAACCATCACGGCTACCTGTTTGGAGGCGTCATGCTCAAATGGGTCGATGAAAATGCCTGGATGGCCGCCTCAAGGGATTTTCCCGGTCGCAACATGGTTACCGTCGGTATGGACGCCTGCCGCTTCCGCCAGCGCGTCGAAAACGGCTCCATCCTCCGTTTTCATATGAGCAAAGTCCGCCAGGGAACGACGTCGGTCACCTATAATGTCGATGTCTTTGCCGATGCGCCCGGTGCCGCCAGCGAATACGAAGTCTTTAATGTCACGGTCTCGTTTGTCGGCCTGGATGACAAAGGCAAACCGGTGGCACTGGCCGACCAGCCCTGAGCGTAGCGCCCTCCCCCCGGCCAATCAACCGCAGCCTCCTGCTCCGGTCGTTTTATTCTGCGCCTGGGTCATTTATTTCACTGCTTTTATTGCGGCAATTTGGCAGCTGCTTTATACTGGCAAAGTTTAATTTATTTTCCTCCGATGACGATGGTGAGCTAGAGAATGAGCGTAATTGACAGTACCAGTCCACAGTGGATCGAATCCCAGTATCAGCTGTATAAAACCGACCCGCAACAGGTTCCGGAAGAATGGCGATCATTCTTTCAAGGCTTTGAGCTGGGAATGGAAAACCGCGACAGTCTCGCCCCGGACCACAAACCGGCCGCGGTCCAGTCACTGATCCGCCGCTATCGCGATATCGGTCATATCTATGCCTGTGTCGATCCGCTGACCCCCTGTTCCCTGGAACACCCCCTGCTGCAGATCTCCGAATTCGGGCTTGAGGAGAGCGATCTCAACCGCACCTTTGCGACCGACAACTTTATCCTGCCGCAGGCAACCCTCAAAGAGATCGTCGATATTCTCAAGCAGACCTACTGCAGTTCCCTGGGGATGGAGTTCATGCACATTCCCATTCCGGAAGAGCGCAAATGGCTGCAGGAAAAAGCCGAAGAAGCTCGCAACCGTTCAGCCTTGAGTAGGGAGAAAAAACTCGCCACCATGAAGATGCTGCTCAAGGCGAGCAAGTTCGAATCCTTTCTCCACCGGAAGTTCGTCGGCCAGAAACGCTTTTCGCTGGAAGGGGCGGAATCGGTCATTCCCCTGCTCGACCACCTGATCGAAACTGCGGCGAGCATGAACATGAAACATGTCGTCATCGGCATGGCCCACCGTGGCCGGCTCAATGTCCTGGCCAATATCTTCGAAAAACCCCTCGAAAACATGTTTGCCGAATTTGCCGATAACGAACGCTATAAAATCGTCGGCGAAGGGGACGTCAAGTACCATAAAGGCTACTCCACCGACCGCTGCTTCACCTCCGGCTGCATCCATGTCTCGCTGGCGTCTAATCCCAGCCACCTGGAGGCGGTCAATCCGGTGGTCGAAGGCAAATGCCGCGCCCGCCAGGACCGCATGGACAACGGTGAATACAACGCCATGCCGCTGCTGATTCACGGAGATGCGGCCTTCGCCGGGCAGGGAATCGTGGCGGAAACCCTCAATCTGTCGCAGCTGGCCGGCTATAAAACCGGCGGCACCCTGCATGTCGTCATCAACAACCAGATCGGCTTTACCACCCTGCCCGTGGACGCCCGCTCGACCTGCTATCCGACCGATATCGCCAAAATGCTCATGTCGCCGATCTTCCATGTCCACGGCGATGATCCGGAAGCATTGATTCAGGCCGCCACCATGGCCATCGAATTCCGCCAGAAATTTCGCAAAGATGTGGTCATTGAAGTGATCTGCTATCGGCGTTACGGTCATAACGAAGGGGACGAGCCCTTCTTCACCCAGCCGCTGATGTACGAAAAGATCAAGAATCATCCGCTGACTGCCGATATCTACAAGAACCAGCTGCTGTTCGAAGGATTCCAGGAAGCGGAACTGCAGAAAATTGCCGATGATATTGATGCGGCCCTGGAAGAAGCCCTGAACCGCGAGATCTGTCCCCTGCAC